>JAEWDP010000013.1 GCA_023390055.1 Pseudomonadota bacterium
TACAGGTTCCTGAATACGCTGCGAGCATCATGGAAAACTTGCATGCCTTGGGTATTCAGATGGCACTTGATGATTTTGGTACCGGCTACTCCAGTCTTTCACAACTGGCCCGTTATAAGTTTGACAAGATCAAGATTGACAAGAGTTTTGTCGCCGCTTGCATCCATGACAAGCGACAGGAGAAGATTATTCAGGCGATGTTGAATTTAAGTCGTGGCCTTCATGTCAAGACGACAGTGGAAGGTATCGAGGATTACAGGCAGGTTGCCTATTTTCTCGGACTGGGCTGCGATATCGGTCAGGGTTACGTGTTCGGCGAGCCGATGCCGGCTGAGGACGTTTCAGAGTTTCTTTTGCAGCGCAGTCGTATACTGACGATTGCAAACCCCGATGCCACAAATACGGTTGCTCAGGGGTAAGCGGGCGCCTACGCAGTACAGGACAGCACTGGAATTCGGATCTAAGCCATGAGCAAAACGACCTATTACTCTAAACTTGGCGGCCTTCCCGGGCAAACGGAACTGTTGTCGAGCAAAGCTGTGCTCACGACAGCGTATGCAGTTATCCCCCGCACGGTAATGACCGATATCGTAACAAGTGTACTGCCGTTTTGGGACAAGGCTCGTGCGTGGATCATCTCGCGTCCGCTCACGGGTTTCTCAGAGACTTTTGCACAGTATATCATGGAAGTAGAAGCTGGAGGTGGAAGTCAACGCCCGGAGCCGGATAGCCGCGCTCAAGCGACCTTGTTTGTCACCGAAGGTCGGATGACCGTTACATTGAACGGACAATCCCATGACCTGCAGGCAGGCTCCTTTGCGTATATTCCGGCAGGAGCAGCGTGGACGGTGCGCAACCAATCACGTGAGACCGCGCGATTCCACTGGATCCGCAAGGTGTTCCAGGTCGTTGAGGGTCTTGAGCCGCCACCGGCAATCTTCACCCATGAACACGATCAGGAGATGGTTGCGATGCCAGATACGGATGGAAAGTGGGCGACTACCCGCTTTATCGATCCAGCAGATGTTCGCTACGACATGCACGTCAATATCGTCACATTCGAGCCAGGTGCGACAATCCCATTCCTGGAAACCCATGTGATGGAACATGGGCTTTATGTCCTGGAGGGAAAGGCGGTGTATCGTCTCAACAAGGATTGGGTGGAAGTGGAAGCCGGTGACTTCATGTGGCTTCGGGCGTTTTGCCCCCAAGCGTGCTATGCAGGCGGACCGGGCCGGTTTCGTTACCTTCTCTACAAAGACGTCAATCGACATGTAGCGCTCTGGTGAAACTTGGCGTTCAGCCAAGCGTGACGTCCGCCACACGGCTCCTGGACCTGACGATCTGTCCATTGGGCAGGTCGTTTTCCTGCACTTTTGCTCGGGCGACCGTCAATCCCATGCCAAGTTCGAGCCACCGATGCATGAGACGCTCTTCAAGGACATGGAGTGGTGGCATCAACATGATGGTCCAATCAAAACATCCGTCCAACCTTGACCAGGGCAGCAGGTCGAGCAGAAGATAATTTCCTTCGATCAAGACGACTTGATGCTCGGGTCTCACGCTGCCAGCAGCTGCAATAGCCAGTTCGCGGGAGCGGTCGAAGATAGGAATGAATACTTCATCAGAACTTTGATGTAGCGCTTCTACAATGCCCAGGAACCCGCGAAAATCAAAGGTTTCCGGCGCTCCCTTGCGGTTCAGCAGGCCCTTTTTCTGCAAGACTGTATTGTCCAGATGGAAACCATCCATTGGCACAACGGTTGTAGAGAGCCCCTCGCGTTGCAGACTATCAGACAATTGTGAGGCAAAGGTTGACTTACCCGAACCCGGTGGCCCTGCAACAGCAACGATGAAGCGCTTTCGACTTCTTGCCCTAACCGCGATCTCTGCAGTCTGACCTGATATGTCTGCAGTCATGCGGCAACGGCATCCGTGGGAGGGTCTTTTGCACCTGTCATGAAAGCGACAGCCTCCGACATGCTGTGTTTACTGGGATCTATAACACACAACCGCCGACCCAGTCGGTGGACGTGTACGCGGTCCGCAACCTCAAAGACGTGGGGCATATTGTGTGAGATCAGCACAATCGGAATACCGCGACGGCGGACATCAAGGATCAGTTCAAGCACTCTACGGCTCTCCTTGACACCTAAAGCGGCGGTTGGCTCATCGAGAATGATAACTTTCGAACCAAACGCTGCGGCCCTGGCGACAGCAACACCTTGTCTTTGACCTCCGGACAGGGTTTCAACTGCCTGATTGATATTTTGAATGGTCATCAGGCCAAGCTCGGACAGTTTGTCACGCGAGAAACGCTCCATGGCGCTCCGGTCGAGCTTTCGTAGCCATCTGCCTGTGAAGCCGGGTTTGCGGATCTCGCGTCCAAGGAACATATTGTCTGAGATTGAAAGGGCAGGGGACAAGGCGAGATTCTGGTATACGGTCTCGATACCAGCCTCGCGAGCTTCGATTGGCGATCGAAACTGAATCGGCTGACCATCCAGCAGTATGGTGCCCTCGTCCGGAGCGATTGCACCGGAGATTGCCTTGATCATTGAGGATTTTCCGGCGCCGTTGTCACCGATGACCGCAAGGATTTCGCCTGGATAGAGGTCGAAATCGGCGTTATCCAAGGCCGTTACGCGACCGTAGCGCTTGACCAAACCGCGAGCGCTGAGAATGGGATTTTGAGCCATTATCCTGCTACCTTCCTGATCCATTGGTCCATCGCAACTGCAGTGATGATAAGGACCCCAATCAGCAGATATGTCCATTGCGGATCTGTGCCAACGAGGCGCAGACCCAGGGAAAACACGCCCACAATCAGCGCGCCAAAAAGCATTCCAAGAATTGAGCCGCGGCCACCGAAAAGCGACATACCGCCAATCACGACCGCAGTTATGGATTCGATATTTGTAAATTGGCCTGCAGTGGGCGAAACGGAGCCTATGCGGCCGATCAATGCCCAGCCGGCCAATGCGCAGATGAGCCCTGCCAGCGTATAGACAGAGATCAGTATGCGGGTAACGTTCACCCCGGCGAGTTCTGCAGCGTCCGGGTCATCGCCTACAGCATAGACATGACGGCCCCAGGCGGTCTGGTTTAGTATATACCACAGCGCTGCTACAAGCAGCACCATTGCGATGACACCGTAGGTGAAAACGGCATTGCCGATTTTGAAGTTCTCTCCGAAAAATTGCAGCATAGGAGCCTGCTGTGCAATGTCTTGGGAGCGGATTGTCTCGTTCGCCGAATAAAGAAAGTTGGCGGCAAGGACGATTTGCCAGGTGCCAAGCGTTACAATAAAAGGCGGTAGCTTCATTCGGGCTACAAGTACACCGTTAACCCAGCCGCAGAGAGCTCCGACGGCAAGGCCGCACAGGATTGCCAGCGTCGGGGGCAGGCCATAGCGGAAGGTAAACTGGCCCATCACCACGGATGAGAGGACCATGATGGCGCCCACGGACAGGTCGATACCGGCCGTCAGGATAACAAGCGTTTGTGCCACCCCGACGATGCCTACAATGGCAACTTGCTGCAAGATCAATGTCAGAGTGAAGGCAGAAAAGAACTTGCCGCCAAGCAAGAGGCCAAATACGGCAAGAGACAAGATCAGAACGATCAGAGGGACGGCGGCAGGATTGGAGTGTAGGTAGTGCTGAAACCGCAAAAGCAGCGTTCTCTCGTGAGTGTCGAAAGCGGCGGTCTGTTGGGAGCTCTCTGAGAGAACCTTTTCGTAATCATGATGCGGCTGGGTCGCCGGGTGTGGCTCGTTCATCTTTTTTGCTCCGGCTGGACGCGGATATGGTGATCAAGTGACTGAGTAGATGCCGCTATGGTCTGCCGCTGACGGGTTGTCAGAGGCCAGTCAAGAGCGCTGTCTGTCTATTGATGCCGACGATGAAGCGATGGACCGGGCAACCAAGGCCGCCCGCCCCGGTGCTCGGTTTTCAGCCCCAGCACTTCTCCAGACCTTCTTTCGTGTCGATGGATTCGAGACCATCCACCGGCTTGTCGGTAACAAGAGCAACTCCTGTATCGAAGAAGTTCTTGCCCTCGGTTGCCTGCGGCTTCTCCCCGGTGTCGGCAAATGTCTTGATGGCTTCAATGCCGAGTGAAGCCATCATCAGGGGATATTGCTGGGACGTCGCACCGATAACCCCTTCAGCCACGTTCTTCACGCCGGGGCAGCCGCCATCCACGGAGACAACCAGCACGTCGGATTCACGCCCGACGGACTTCAGTGCTTCGTAAGCGCCAGCAGCGGCGGGTTCGTTGATGGTGTGTACCACGTTGATGGTCGGATCCTTCTGCAGAAGGTTCTCCATCGCGGTGCGCCCACCCTCTTCATTGCCGTTTGTGATGTCATGGCCGACGATACGCGGGTCTGTCTCGTCGCCGATCTTGTTGATATCAACGACGTCAATTCCGAATCCTTTCATGAAGCCCTGATTACGCAGAACGTCGACTGATGGCTGTGACGGTGTCAGGTTAAGAAAGGCGATCCGTGCGTCCTTTGCTGCATCACCGAGCGTGGCAGCGGCCCATTTTCCGATAAGTTCCCCTGCGAGAAGGTTATCGGTTGCAAACGTCATGTCAGCAGAGTCGATCGGCTCGAGGGGTGTATCGAGAGCAATGACGAGAATGCCTGCGTCACGCGCCTTCTGGACTGCTGGGACAATTCCCTTGGTATCGGAGGCCGTCAGCAAGATTCCTTTGGCGCCATCGGCGATGCAGGTCTCGATAGCTGCAACCTGGCTTTCACTGTCTCCGTCAATCTTGCCGGCATAGGATTTCAGGTTTACGCCAAGCTCCTGCGCCTTGGCGGTCGCACCCTCCTTCATCTTCACAAAGAAGGGATTGGTGTCCGTCTTGGTGATGAGGCACGCGGTTGGTTCTTGGGCCTTGGCCGGTGCCGACGTGACGGCGCCAAATGCTAGGGCTGCAATTGCTGAAGCGCAAACGGATTTCTTCATTGTTTCTCCTCCCAGAGTAATAAAGTTGCGCCATGGAGCGAAGGCTCATCCGACCATGACTACATGTCATCGGCATCCAAGTCGGACGCCAGTGATCCGTGCATCATTAAGGAGAACTCGTTTCAGGTTGTCAATAATTAATTCGGATTGATTTATTTATTATCTGTGCCACTCTCTAGACAGAGCTATCTCTAGCAAATCCGGGGAGAACCATAGATGGCAGCTTCGCCAAGCCCGATTGAAAATTTGGTGTCGCCCTATCAGGCGACACTGACGGGTGGTGCGAACCAAGTGGGCGTGCGAGCTTATAATGAGCGACTGGTGCTTTCCCTTGTTCGATTGCATGGTTCCCTTTCCAAGGCCGATATCACCCGCAGGAGCGGTCTTTCGGCGCAAACAGTCTCCGTAATCATGCGGTCTCTTGAAAAGGAGGAGTTGCTATTACGGGGGGAGCCTATCCGTGGAAGAGTTGGCCAACCGTCGGTGCCCATGCGGCTCAATCCGGATGCAGTCTACTCCTTCGGCGTCAAGATTGGACGAAGAAGCGTCGACCTTGTGTTGATGGATTTTGTCGGTCGGATCCGGCTTCAACATCATGAGATATATGCCTATCCCCGCCCTGAACAGATCATGGCAATCATTACCTCTGGCATCGAGCAAATCGAGAAGCAATTGGATGCTAGCAAGCGTAACAGGATTGCCGGGGTAGGAATTGCCGTTCCCTTTGAGCTATGGAACTGGACTGATGAAGTGGGAGCGCCGCCCGGCACGATGGATGCATGGCGCACGTTTGATCTCCATGACGAGGTTTCGAAGAGGGTGAAGTATCCTGTCTTTCTGCAAAATGACGCAACAAGTGCCTGCGGAGCAGAACTGGTTTTTGGTGCCGGGCCGTTATATGCGGATTTCATCTATCTTTTTGTCGGATCCTTCATTGGCGGTGGTGTCGTTTTGAACTCGACCGTTTACTCCGGGCGAACAGGTACGGCTGGCGCGGTTGGCCCCTTGCCGGTTCATGGTAAGGATGGAAAGACGCGGCAGCTACTGGACATTGCCTCGATCTTTGTTTTGGAGAAGCTGTTGCGGAAACAGGGAATTGATGCGCAGCCCCTTTGGTATGCCGCGGACGATTGGATCGACTTTGGCGAGCCTTTGGAAAGTTGGATCCAGGACAGTGCCGCAGCACTTGCACAAGCGATTGTTGCGGCTGCCTCTATTATCGATTTCGGAGCAGCGGTCATTGACGGCGGATTTCCGGAATGGGTTCGAAAGCGCCTTGTGACAGCAACGATCGAGGCCGTAGCGCGGCTTGATCTTCAAGGCGTCATCATTCCCGATATCATCGAAGGCAAAGTCGGATCCCAAGCACGTGCAATCGGAGGTGCGAGCCTTCCAATATTTGCGCGCTATCTTATGGATCAAAACGTCCTCTTCAAGGATATGGCGCAGCCATGAAGGCGAAATCGGCGCCTGGATGGTTCGGGGGCCGGTTACTGCCGGCCCCCGAATTGGCTATTTGGCCTGCCAGCTCTTTACAAGTTCATCGTAGTCAACCGTCAGCGCCTGTTCCTTCTCATTTTCAACCTTGAGCTGAGGTGCAAGATTGCCCTTTGAGACGGCATCCTTGTTCCAGTACTCAATGTCATGCTCTTCCGCGAGCTTCGGGCCGAACTCTCCCTGAACACCTGCGCGCTCCAATCGCTCCAGGACCTTTTCCTGTTCGGCACACAAGGAGTCCATTGCTTCCTGCGCTGTTTTGGCACCTGAGGAGGCGTCACCTATCGCTTGCCACCACAACTGCGCCAGTTTTGGATAGTCGGGAACGTTCGTACCAGTTGGTGACCATTGCAAGCGAGCAGGCGAGCGATAGAACTCCACCAAACCGCCAAGCTTGGGTGCACGATCCGTGAACGACTGGTGATCGAGGGTGGACTGGCGAATGAAAGTGAGACCGACGTGGCTCTTCTTTACATCCACTGTCTTGGAGGTCACGAACTGCGCGTAAAGCCAGGCGGCTTTGGCACGATCATCCGGTGTGGACTTCATCAGTGTCCAGGAGCCTGCGTCCTGATATCCGAGCTTCATGCCGTCCTTCCAGTAAACGCCATGTGGCGAGGGAGCGAAGCGCCACTTTGGCGTGCCATCCTCGTTTACCACCGGCAAGCCTTCCTTTACGAAATCGGCAGTAAACGCCGTGTATGTAAAGATCTGCTGGGCAATTTCGCCCTGTGAGGGAACAGGGCCTGCCTCGGAGAATGTCATGCCCGTGGCAGTTGCAGGGGCGTAGGCGTCCATCCAGTCAAGGTACTTTTGAATGGAGTAGACTGCGGCTGGACCATTGGTGTCACCGCCGCGGGCAACGCATGAGCCGACCGGGCGAGAATTTTCGTCAACCTTGATACCCCACTCGTCCACGGGTTTGCCGTTCGGAATACCTTTGTCGCCGTTACCTGCCATTGAAAGCCAGGCATCCGTGAAGCGCCAGCCAAGCGACGGATCCTTCTTGCCATAGTCCATATGCCCATAGACTTTTTTGCCGTCAATTTCGCGGCCGGTGAAAAACTCCGCGATGTCCTCATAGGCTGACCAGTTCACTGGAACGCCAAGGTCGTAGCCGTATTTTTCCTTGAAATCAGACTTGTTCTGCTCGTCGTTGAACCAATCGTAACGGAACCAGTAGAGGTTGGCGAACTGCTGGTCAGGCAACTGATAAAGCTTGCCATCCGGTGCCGTCGTGAACGATTTTCCGATGAAGTCATCGATATCGAGGTTGGGGTTGGTTACATCCTTGCCCTCGTTTTCCATGAAATCGGTCAGTGAACGCGCCTGCTGGTAGCGCCAGTGCGTGCCGATGAGATCGGAATCGTTGATGTAGCCGTCATAGATGTTTTCACCGGACTGCATCTGTGTTTGCAATTTTTCTACGACGTCACCTTCGCCGATAAGATCGTGGGTAATCTTGATACCCGTAATCGCAGTGAATGCCGGAGCAAGCACCTTCGACTCATACTCGTGCGTGGTAATGGTTTCGGAGACAACCTTGATATCCATGCCAACGAATGGTTTGGCGGCATCGATAAACCACTGCATTTCCTTTTCCTGTTCTTCGCGCGACAGCGAAGACATATCTCCGATTTCTTGATCCAGGAACTGGGTCGCCTCTTCCATTCCGGCATATGCCGTACCTGTGATTGCCAGCAGCACAGCTGCGGTAGTCGTCATCAGATGCTTTCGCATATCATCCTCCCAAGGTTGCGATTGCACTCATTCACGTGGAGGCGGGGCTTTCCACCTCCGGCATGTACTTGCCTCATACCGTTTTGAATACGAAGATTGCATAGACGATACTGAGGACAAGAGCCCACCACAGGCCGGGACCGATCAGTCCAAGCCATGCGAGATTGATAAAGGCAGCGCCAAGCAGCGAGACAAAGAAACGGTCTCCTCGCGTTGTCTCGAAACGAAGGATCCCAACACGGGGATGGCCGCCTGGCCGCGCGTACTCCCATACGCCCATCAGAGCCAGAAGTGTGAAAATGGTCAGAAAGAAGATTGCGGTTGGCAATGACCAGGCCATCCAGCCTCCAGGGATCAGCGGAGCAAACCAGTCCCGTTCCCCATCCTTGACAGGAAGTGCTAGAATCAGGCTCAGGGCTGAAAGTGCGTAGGCGACCAGGATCGCTCCAAGAGCGATTGACCAACGACGTTTTTGGATGTGTGCGGCCGACATCAGACTCTCCCCAGGGCAAAGCCCTTGGCGATATAGTTGCGAACAAAATAGATGACGAGAGCGCCCGGGATGATGGTCAGCACCCCCGCAGCTGCCAACAAGCCCCAATCCAGGCCGGATGCAGAGACCGTTCGGGTCATTGTCGCGGCGATCGGCTTGGCATCCGTGGTCGTCAACGTGCGTGCGATTAGGAGCTCCACCCAAGAGAACATGAAGCAGAAGAAGGCAGCAACACCGACACCGCTGGCGATCAATGGCATGAAGATCTTCACAAAGAATCGCGGAAAAGAGTAGCCGTCGATGTATGCTGTTTCATCGATCTCCTTTGGAACGCCTGACATGAAGCCCTCCAGAATCCAGACGGCTAGCGGTACGTTGAACAGGCAATGTGCGATTGCAACAGCTATGTGGGTGTCGATCAGTCCGAATGCGGAGTAAAGCTGGAAGAATGGGAGCGCAAAAACCGCAGGCGGAGCCATTCGGTTGGTTAGCAACCAGAAGAACAGATGCTTGTCTCCCAGAAATCGATAACGGGAGAAGGCGTATGCCGCAGGCAGCGCAACACTGATCGATATGAACGTGTTTAGGACAACATAGATGATCGAATTGATGTAGCCATTATACCATGATGGGTCGGTGAAGATTGTCGTGTAATTATCAAGGGTCGGATTTTGCGGCCAAAGCGAAAAGTCCCCGAGGATCTCCGAATTGGTCTTGAAACTCATGTTGATCAGCCAATAGATCGGCAGGATCAGGAATAGTATGTAAAGTGTCGGGACAATCCAGGACCAGCGCGTGCTATTCGTTGACATTCAGTCCTCCCTAACTCTTGTCGTCGCTACTGGTCATGACGGTGTAGAAAACCCATGACAGCAGAAGGATGATGAGGAAGTAGATGATCGACATCGCGGCCGCCGGACCAAGATCAAACTGTCCGACCGCCATCTTCACAAGGTCGATCGACAAGAAGGTGGTTGAGTTGCCAGGGCCGCCTCCAGTCACCACAAACGGCTCCGTATAGATCATAAAGGAGTCCATGAAACGCAGCAGTACCGCAATAAGGAGTACGCGCTTCATCTTTGGCAACTGTATATGTCGGAAGACTGACCAGCGTGAGGCGCCGTCGATCCTGGCCGCCTGATAGTAGGCATCAGGAATGGATGCAAGGCCCGCATAGCAAAGCAGGACGACCAGGCTTGTCCAGTGCCATACATCCATGATGATGATGGTTATCCAAGCATCAACTGGATCCTGTGTGTAATTATAGTCAATTCCCAGTACCCTCAGATAATGACCAAGGAAGCCTATGTCGACGCGGCCGAACACCTGCCAGATTGTCCCCACAACGTTCCATGGGATCAGCAAGGGAAGAGCCATCAGGACGAGACAGACGGGGACCCCGATGCCCCTTTTTGGCATATTGAGAGCAATGAAGATTCCGAGCGGGATCTGGATCGCCAAGATGGTGAACGAGAAGATCAGGTTCCGGAAAAGCGCATCCCAGAACCGGTCAGAGTGAAGGATGTCCGTGAACCAGCTCGTACCGGCCCAGAAAAACTGGTTGTTTCCAAACGTGTCCTGAACCGAATAGTTAACAACCGTCATCAACGGAATGACTGCGGAAAAGGCTACAAGGAGCAAGACGGGCAATACCAGGAACCAGGCTTTGTTGTTCCACGTCTTTTCCATCGTCAGCTCCTCATCTCGGCCAGCCAGGAATCAGCATAGATATTGATCGACGACTGCTTGAAGCTGATATGCGGATCTGCCGGTATTTCTGTATCCTCTGCAATGACGATTGCGATCGGATGATCTTCAAGAAATGCCCGGACAATCTTCTGGCGCCCAATATCCTCGACCTTCGCTACCTGGATGGGCATGCCCTTACGGCAGAGCTCCACAAATTCTGGTCGTATGCCGAGTTGTACGTTTGCGGTAGCACCGATGAGAGGTGCACCTTCAAGAGGAACCTCTTGAGTGCCGATGATTGCGGTTGCGCCCGAGATTCGTGTTGGAAAGAAGTTCATCCCTGGCGACCCAATGAAGTAGCCCACAAAGGAATGACGCGGGCGTTCGAAGAGTTCGACAGGTGTGCCGATCTGAACAATTTCTCCCTCATACATAACTACGACCCTGTCCGCGAATGTCAAAGCTTCGGTCTGGTCGTGTGTGACGTACACCATTGTAAATCCATACTGACGGTGCAGGCGCTTCAGTTGTGAACGGAGAACCCACTTCATATGCGGGTCGATGACGGTTAACGGCTCATCGAAAAGGATGGCGTTGACATCATTGCGAACGAGGCCGCGCCCAAGCGAAATCTTCTGCTTCTGGTCCGCAGTCAGGCCCCGGGCCTTTCGGTCGGCCAGATCACTCAGATCGATCATCTCCAGTGTCTCGCTAACACGGCGGCTGACTTCGGTTTCCGGTACCTTGCGATTGCGAAGCGGGAAAGCAAGGTTGTCGTAGACAGTCATCGTGTCGTAGATCACCGGAAACTGGAATACCTGAGCAATGTTCCTCGCTTCGGTGGGCAAGTTGGTGATGTCGACGCCATCAAAAAAGATCCGGCCCTGCGTTGGCACCAGCAGGCCTGAAATGAGGTTGAGGAGGGTCGTCTTTCCACATCCCGAAGGGCCAAGGAGTGCATAGGCACTTCCGTCCTGCCATTCGTGGTGCACCTCCCTCAACGCATAATCCTTGTCTGATGATGGATTTGGACTGTAGGCGTGGCGGATGTGATCAAGGGTAATGCGTGCCATGTCTATGCCCCCGCCAGCGTGTTGTTGAGGGCCTGCCCGTGTTCACCGAATGCCATCACATGGCGTGTATCAAGAAAGACGGAAAGTTCCCTGTCGGGCTCCACCTCATGGACACCATGTTCGAGTATAACCCAGCGGGTTCCATGAAACTCGGCGTGGATAAAGCTCTCGGAACCGCCGATCTCAGAAATCAGCGTCCGCACGGATAGAGGCGCTGGCGTCGCATCCAGTGTCGGAGATCCCAGTGAGAGATGATGTGGCTGGAAGGCGATGGTAACGGGTCCGTCGGGGATTGACTGGAGATGCCGGGGAACGGGCATGACATTTTCCCCGTTTGCCTTGAAATCCGGGCCGACCTTCGTCACCGAGAGTACGTTCAATGGTGGATCGGCGAAGGTTTGCGCGGTTAACAGGTCGGCTGGATTGCGGTAGACGTTGATGGTCTCACCGAATTGTGTAACCCGCCCCTCGCTCAATGTCGCTGTATGGCCACCGAGTAATAGCGCTTCTGTCGGCTCGGTCGTTGCATAGACGAAAATTGCTCCCGAGGCTGCAAAGATCCTCGGAAGCTCCTGGCGAAGTTCTTCGCGGAGCTTGTAGTCCAGGTTTGCCAGTGGTTCATCAAGGAGGACTAGGCTGGCATTCTTGACGAGGGCGCGAGCTAAGGCGGCGCGCTGCTGCTGCCCTCCCGAAAGGTTAAGAGGAGTGCGGTCGAGATATGGTGTGAGCTTCAACATGTCCGCAGCGCGGCGGACCTCACGATCAATCGTTTCCTTGTCCTTGCGGGCAATTCTCATGGGCGAAGCGATATTCTCGTAGACGGTCATCGCCGGATAATTGATGAATTGCTGATAGACCATCGCAATGTTACGATCCTGGACGCGTATACCCGTTACGTCCTTGCCGTCGAAATGGATGGAGCCGCTGGTTGGTGTATCAAGTCCCGCCATCAATCGCATAAGCGTCGTCTTGCCCGACAGTGTCGGTCCCAGCAGGACGTTCAACGTACCGCGTTCAAGCGTGAGGTTGGTCGGGTGGATGTGTTGCTTGTCCGCCACAACTTTCTCGGTATCGCGCAATTCCAGCATTCTGGTTCCCGGGCCTCCTCATCCGCGGGGACCACATGTTGCTAACCGACAGACCTTGCCGGCCCTGCAGCCATGTATTCCTCCAAAACATGTACCTCATTGTCCGACAGGCGCAGTCCCTGCTTGGTCCTGCGCCAGAGAATGTCTTCTGCCTGCAATGCCCATTCATGGGCTACAAGCCAGTCAACTTCGCAACCATAGAGATCACCACCAAAGTGTTGTCCGAGGTCGCTTGGCTTCCTGGAATTTCCCAAAATTTCAAAGGCCTCTGTCCCATACGACCGAACAAGTCGCCGCGAATGTGCTTCAGCAAGAAATGGATATGTTGCCGAAAGCCGGGCGACCTGATCGTCATATCCGGTCGCAGGGAAACTGCCGCCGGGCAGATGGCTTCCAGCGGTCCATGCCTTGCCCTTTTTGCCTATCGTATCACCAATAATTTCCAGCGCATGTTCCGCCAGGCGGCGATAGGTCGTGAGCTTGCCACCAAAGATATTGAGCAGTGCCATCCCATTTGTCTCGTCGAGCTTGAGGACATAATCGCGGGTTGCTTCCTGTGCTTTTGACGCGCCATCATCGTAGAGCGGGCGAACGGCGGAATAGGCCGAGACAATTTCTGGTGGGGTGATAGGCTCTAGAAAGTATTCGTTGGCGGCCGAGCACAGATAACTGATTTCATCCGGACTGATCTGGACCTCCTTCAGATCACCCTGGAAATCCCTGTCCGTTGTTCCAATCAGCGTATAGTCCCCCTCATAAGGGATCGCAAAGATGATACGATTGTCCGGATTTTGGAAGAAGTATGCACGTTGGCCCGCAAACTTCTTGTTCACAATGATGTGGCTACCCTGAACGAGCCTGACATTCTGCTTGCTGTCCTGCCCGATGACTGTCGACAACACGCGATCTACCCAAGGGCCTGCCGCATTGATCAGCATCCGTGTTGTGAGCGATTGCCTTTCGCCGGTCAGTTGGTCTTCGATCCTGATGTCCCAGGTGCCATCCTTGTGTGAAGCAGAAACGACCTTCGTTCGAGCCAGTATCAGAGCGCTGTGAGCGGCCGCGTCTCGCGCATTGAGGATGACCAGTCTTGCATCATCCACCCACCCGTCGGAATATTCGAAAGCCTTGGTGAAGAGCGGCTTCAAGGGTTGTCCGGCCGGGTCGCGCCGCATGTCCACGCTCTTTGTCGGGGGCAGAAGCTTTCGTCCCCCGAGGTGATCGTAGATAAACAGGCCAAGGCGGATCAGCCAGGCCGGACGTACACCGCCTTTGTGAAAGGGAAGCAAGAAACGCATGGGCCAGATGATGTGGGGAGCCATCTTCCACAGTACCTCGCGCTCCATCAGTGCTTCCCTGACGAGCCTGAACTCATAATGTTCAAGGTAGCGAAGTCCACCGTGGATCAGTTTGGTGGAGCCGGAGGAGGTGCCAGAGGCGAAGTCGTTCATTTCGGCGAGTGCGACCTTATAGCCGCGACCAGCCGCATCACGCGCAATGCCGCATCCGTTAATTCCACCGCCAATTATGAAGATGTCAAATTCCGGCTCGATCATATTGCCCCAGCGTTTCACATATTATTCGTCAACAATAATATCGAAACTAATAGTAGTTCATATGAAATTTATTCGAATGTCAAACGAAATGCCTTTCAGGCCTCCGGATTGGTTTCGATCAGGTTGACATTGTTGTCGCTGCAGATACGGCGCAGGGACGGTATCGGACAGCGATCCGTGATGAATGTGTGAACTTGAACGATCTGAGCGATACGCACCGGAGCCGTCCTTTCGAACTTTGTTGAATCGGCAACGAGAATGACATGACGGGCATTGGCAATGATGGCTTGCGCGACCTTTACCTCCCGAAAGTCAAAATCGAGAAGGGCGCCATCAGCATCAATGGCAGAGGCGCCAATGACGGCAAAATCAACTTTGAATTGCCGGATGAAGTCGACCGCCGCTTCGCCGACGATCCCACCATCCGAGCCGCGGACAACGCCACCTGCAATGATCACTTCAATGGACGGACGAAGACGTAATTTATTGGCAACATTTATATTATTGGTAATGACCATCATTTCCTGATGGTTTGTCAGTGCCTCGCCGACCGCCTCTGTAGTCGTGCCTATATTGATGAAGAGAGAAGCGTTGCTTGCAATGAGGCCGGCCGCAGCCAGTCCGATCGCCTGTTTCTCCCTAGAGGCAATCTGCCTGCGTGCCTCGTACTCCATGTTTTCCGTGCCGCTTGGAAACGTTGCTCCGCCATGGATTCGGTTTAGCAACTGTCGGTCACAGAGATCATTCAGATCCTTGCGAATGGTCTGCGGTGAAACGGCGTAGCGACCCGATAAATCTTCAACGAGAACGCGCCCATCCAGTTTTGCGAGCTCGATGATTTCTGCCTGTCGGCTGGTAAGGTGCATGAGTGGTCTTTCGTTTTCTCACTTAACGAAAGGAAGCATCATGGCGGACTTTCAAAATGAAAGCCAGCCTTGTTCGTCTCATCTGCATGGTCATCAAGTGCGTTAGGCTGTGATATTTGCGGAACGTGGTTGATCTGTGGAGGCTATCGTGACTAACCGATGACTACGACAAGCGACCATAGAAGTATCAACCTGCAGGAGGCAGGATTCTCCAATCGTCGAAGACAGTGCTGTTACGGAGGTCGCGACTCCATCAGGCTATCTCCGTTTCGGCCGGATGACATAGTCTATGGCAGTTCGTGTCGGGAAGGCCAGGAGCCGAAGTCAATGACTATGGACAGGAGAAGCCAGATGCGGGCATCGAAGCTGTGAAGTCTGCGAACAAAGTGGGAAATCGAAGGCTTTGATTGTCAGATCCAACAATACGGGCCAGGCAAGGTGAGCTCGATCAACTGAGGAAATCGGTGCGATGCGGGGTGAAACTGTCCACCAGGCGCCCGGCCTCCAGAGCCTTCACTCCGTGGACAATGTTGGGCGGAACGATAAAGGAATCTCCCGCAACCAGCGTATCGGTCCGGTCTCCGACAGAAACTTCGAAGGTACCTTCGGCCACATAGCTTGCCTGAACATGCGGATGAGAGTGAAGAGCGCCAACGGCGCCCTTTTCAAATGCGAATTCGACCATCATCAATTCATCCGTGTATACCAGCACGCGGCGGCGATTGCCTTTGCCGAGATCGGACCAGCCGTCATCCGTCTGGTGAAAAAAGAGTTTGGTTTCGGACATTGGACCCATTCCTGGTTTGAAAGATGCCGCGAGTGACGCCGCAACGATGCCACTTAGCGCAAGGTTTCCATCGATACGGGATCGACATCCGTGTAATCGACATTATCGCCTGCCATCGCCCAGATGAACGCATAATTGGCGGTGCCACATCCGGAATGGATAGACCAGGGAGGAGAAATGACAGCTTCTTCATTTGACATGACTATGTGGCGTGTTTCATCGGGCTCACCCATGAAATGGAAGACACGCGCGTCCTCAGGAAGATCGAAATAGAGGTAGGCCTCCATTCGACGATCATGGACGTGGCACGGCATTGTGTTCCACACCGACCCTGGTGCAAGTTGCGTCATGCCGACCACCAACTGGCATGTCTTGACGCCTTCCGGATGGATGAACTGGAAAATTGATCGTTCATTGGACGTGGCCTGACTACCGAGGTCGACACGTTTGGCATCTCCGATACGGATCAGCTTGGTCGGATATGTCTGATGAGCGGGGGCACTCAACAGATAGAACTTTGCGGGAGTGGTTGGGTCACTAGAAGAAAATTCCACCTGACGTCCCATGCCGACATAAAGCATGTCACGATTATCGAGGGTATGACGTTCACCATTGACGTCAATATCTCCCTTTCCTCCGACATTAACGACAATCAGTTCTCGGCGTGTCAGAAATTCCGGAGTGCCTGTTGGCCTTATGGCCTCGAGCGGCAAGGAAGATCCTGTCGGCATGGCGCCTCCAACGATCATCCGGTCGTAATGCGTGTAAGTGAGGTTGATCTGCCCGGGCGCGAAGAGATTGTTGATATGAAAATTCTCTCGCAACTCCCCACTGCCCATGCATGCACCTGTGGCCGGGTCATAGGCCTGACGGATAGAGTAGTGGATAGTGTTCGAAGTCATGACATCCTCGCTGTTTATGGCTGTTCAGATAGCTCAAGAAGTCGTCGTCACGCCGAAGCGGTATTCAGCCTGCTGGCTTGTCAGTCGTTCACGATAGCGCTGCTGACTGACGACGAGATGAGCGCGCATTGCCGCTCGGGCAGCATCGGGATCGCGTGCAGAAATTGCCTTGAGGATGGCCAGATGCTCCTGCTGGAGGGTTATCTGATAATCTCGAGACAGTATGCTGTCCGTACCCCACGGTGAAGTAATATCGCAAGGGATGGCACGCGTGCCGAGCGCATCCAACACTTCGACATAGAATGGATTATTGGTGGCTTCAGCAATTGCGCGATGGAAAGTGAAGTCGCTGCGGCCTGTCGCGCAGCCCTGGGTCAACCGGGTATCAAATTCAAAGAAAGCTTCCTGAATGGCCGCCTCCTGCGCTGCATTCCGACGTTCTGCTGCAAGGCCGGCGCTCTCTATTTCAAGGCCCATTCGTACCTCAATGACATTCAGTGCATGGGAAATCTTCGCGCCGATATCCTGCGTAATGGAACTGAACGCCATTGCCGGTCGGTTGCATACAAATATGCCGGCGCCCTGACGGGATTCCACCAGCCCGTCAGCGTTCAAGCTGGCGACGGCTTCGCGAACGACGGTTCGACTGACCTGAAATGTTTCGCTCAACTGGCTTTCGGTAAGAAGCTTGTCTCCCGGGCGGATTTCACCCGAGAGGATCTGTTTGCGCAGCGTTGATGCTACGTGCTCAGATAGCTTGGGTCTTCTTTCCTGCTTGGTCGGAGCACTGTTGTCGGCTGGCATGTTTCTTCCTAATTGAATACGCTCGGTAACCAGAGTGATAGTGCAGGTACATATGTAACGAGACCGAGTACGACGATGCTGGCGAGGTAGAAGGGCCAGACTGAACGCATGGCTTCCCAGACGGTGATCTTGCCGACCGCACATGCCACAAATTGGACTGCACCCACTGGCGGAGTGTTCAGTCCAATACCCAGATTGAGGATCAGGATCACCCCGAAATGCACCGGATCAACACCGTAGGCAACGACGACTGGCAGGAATATCGGCGTGCAGATGATGATCATCGGCCCCATATCCATGAAAGTGCCCAGTATCAACATCAAGATGTTGAGCAAAAGTAGGATGGTCAGAGGATCCTGCGATATGTGATTTAGTAGTTCAACCAGCTGTGCAGGTACCCTCAAATAGGCCATAAGCCAGGAAAAGGATGCCGCAGTGCCGAGGATCAGGAGAACCATCGCCGTGGTTCGCACGGCACCAAGCGTTGCATGCACGAATGTCTTCCAGTCCAACGATCGATATACGAAGAGTGTGACAAGAAATGCATAGCCAACAGCGATGCAAGAACTCTCTGTTGCAGTAAAAATTCCGGACCGGACCCCACCGAATATGATCACGATAAGCATCAGGCCTGGTAGTGAATTCATAAAGTAGTAGCCGATCCGCCCAAAGCCGGGAAAAGGCTCGGTTGGATACCCGCGGGAGCGGGCGACAAAATATGCAGTGATCATCAGGGCTGCTGCAAAGAGCAATCCCGGAATGATGCCGGCGGTGAAGAGGTCAGCGATGGAGATCTTTCCGCCGGCTGCGATCGAGTAGATGATCATATTGTGTGATGGCGGCATCAACAATGCGATGAGAGCCGCCATTGACGTGATATTCACCGCGTAATCGGTTCCGTATCCCCGGGCCTTCATTTGCGGGATCATAAGGCCGCCCACAGCGGCAGCCTCGGCAACCGCCGAGCCCGAAATGCCTCCAAACAAAGTGGATGCCGCAATGTTAACTTGGCCGAGGCCACCGCGCACATGCCCGATCATTGAGCCGGCAAAGGAAACGATGCGCTGCGCAATCCCACCGCGAACCATCAGGTCGCCTGCATAGATAAAGAACGGAATAGCAAGCAGTGTAAACACGCTCATGCCGGAATTCATCTGTTGAAAGATCACGAGCGGCGGAAGCCCCATATAGAGCACTGTCAGAAAGCTGGCAACGCCGAGACAGAAGGCAATCGGAGTGCCGATAAACATCAAAGCGGTAAAAGTACCGAACAAGATCCAGTACGCCATGATCATGCCTCCTTAATCGCATCGAGTGCTTCGGTCACTTCATCCTCGACTTCGCTGTCCACGTCATAGCCGTAGAGACGCAGTACGATCCGCTCGACAGCAAACAGGCTAATCAGGATGCCGCCGCCAACCAGCGGCAGGTAACGGATGCCTTCCGGAACCCCGAGAGCCGGCATTCGAGCGGGCCACTGGAGCAGTACGAGCTGTACGCCGTAGATGATCATGCCGATCGAGAAGGCTAGGACGACCACATCCGAGATCGTTCTCAGGTACTTCTTGCCGCCGGGAGGCAGCACATAGAGCAGTACGTCAAAGCCGAGATGGTAGTTCTCCCGGACACCAACGGCTGCCCCAAGGAAAATGAACCAGCTCATCAATAAGACAGCAGTGATCTCGGTCCAGGTATTGGTCCAGTTGAGAACATATCGGACGAACACCTGCCATGTGACGATGCACGTCATGACGACAAGTGCGATGCCAGCGATGTAAAGCGCCCAGTCGCATATTGTTTTGAGCACGCGTGCGAAACCTTCGATCCTTGGCGCTTCGGCCGTCGGAGCTGTCTCGCGGAGGATCTTCGCCTCTGCCATATCCATTTTCCTGGTATAGAATCAAGGTGCTACAGGGGACGGGAGTACCCGTCCCCTGTTTATGTCACGGTGTTTCTTGAATGCGCTTTACGAGATCCTGCAATTTCGGATCCGTGACGTGTTTCTCATAGACGGGCTTCATTGCATCGATGAAGGCCTGTTTGTCAGGCTGCGTGATTGTCGAGCCGGATGCTTCAACAGTTTCACGTGACTTTGCAACCTGGGCATCCCAAAGTTCGTATTGCTTCTGGATGCTGTCCTTCGCAGCCTGTTTAATGATTGCCTGGTCCTCAGAAGAAAGCTTGTCCCAGGTCACTTTCGACATCACCAGGACTTCCGGCACGATCAGGTGTTCATCAAGCGAGAAGTATTTTGCGACTTCGGCATGCTTGGCGGTATCGTAGCTTGGGAAATTGTTCTCAGCACCGTCGATGACCCCGGTTTCGATACCGGTGTAGACTTCACCGTATGGCATTGGTGTTGCGCTGGCACCGAGAGCGGCTACCATGTCGACGAAGATGTCGGACTGCATCACCCGAAATTTCATCCCGTGCAAGTCTTCAACGGTATTGATGGGTTTGCTGGAGTTGTAGAACGACCGGGCACCCCCGTCGTAAAATGCAAGCCCAACAACGCCATGCGGCTCAAACGCTGCAAGAATTTCATCGCCGATCGGACCGTTCATGACCTTGCGTGCATGTTCGACCGAGCGGAAGATGTACGGTAGTGAGGGAACTGTGGTTTCGGGAATCAGGCCATTCCACGGTCCCAGGGAAACTCGGTTTAGGTCGATCACGCCGGTGCGGACCTGTTCGATTGTATCCGCTTCCTGACCCAATTGTGAAGAATGGTAAACTTCAACTGTGTATCGGCCGTCAGTCCGTTCCTCGACCAACTCTCCGAAGTACTTTACCGCTTCAACAGTCGGGTAACCGTCCGGATGTGTGTCCGCGGACCGTAATACGGTTTGCGCTGTAGCCGTTCCGGCCAGCAGTGACGCTGCGACCGTCATAAACGCAGCAAACTTTCCAATATGCAACATGGTCTCCTCCCGTTACGTTCTGGCGCTATGCGCCCTCAAAGCCGATACGCGTTCTTTGCGAGCGTATAGGCAAGCTCCCCGGCCAGTTCGAAAGCCTCCTCCTCCCTGAGCCGGTGCTCGGCGACGAGCCGCGCCAGAAATGCGCAGTCTACCCGCCGGGCAATATCGTGACGCGCCGGTATCGAAGGGAAGGCGCGCGTATCGTCATTGAAACCAACCGTATTGTAAAAGCCAGCGGTTTCGGTCGTCATTTCGCGGAAGCGTCGCATCCCTTCCGGGCTGTCGTGAAACCACCAGGCTGGCCCCAGGCGCAACGCAGGATAGACGCCTGCCAATGGTGCCAATTCTCGAGAATAGGATGTCTCATCCAATGTGAAGAGTACGACAGTCAGGTCGGGCTCGAGGCCTACCGCATCCAGAAGCGGCTTCAGTGCGCTTACGTAATCGGTACGGCGGGGAATGTCGAAACCCATATCTCGACCGTGACGGGCGAGCACAGATGGTGAATGATTGCGTTGGGAACCGGGATGTATCTGCAGCACCAAGCCGTCATCGAGGCTCATTTTTGCCATCTCTGTCAGCATCTGTGCGCGGAAGAGCTGACGCTCGACCGGGTCGGCTTTATGCGTCCTTACCTTGTCAAAAAGGCTGGCAGCCGCGGAAGGATCCAGGTTGGCGGTGTCGGCAGTAATGTGCCCATGGTCTGAAGAGGTTGCACCGAACAGCTTGAAATATTCACGGCGCTTGCGGTGAGCGACAAGATAACCCTGCCATGTTCCCGTGTCTTCGCCGGTTATGTCGCCAAGTTGATCGACATTGTCCGCAAAACCCTCAAAGTCAGGATCGACAACGGCGTCAGGACGATAGGCCGTCACGACACGTCCGCCCCAGTCACTGTCCCGGATCATTTTGTGCCAGCGGAGGTCATCCAGTGCGCCTTCCGTTGTGGCGATCACTTCGATGTTGAACCTCTTGAAAAGTGCGCGTGGACGATACTCGGGCTGGTGGAGCTTTTCGGAAATCTGATCATAGATGTTATCGGCGGTTGTTGCATCCAGCCGTTCTTGGACGCCAAATAATGATGACAGTACATAATCCATCCAAAGGCGCGTCGGTGTAGCGCGGAAAAGGAAGTAGTTCTGGGCAAATATCTTCCAAATGCGACGTCCGTCAGTCTGAACGGTTGATTCATCGATCCGGCGAACGCCGAGATCCTCCAGGCGAATACCTTGACTGAAAAGCATACGGAAAATGTAGTGGTCCGGCACGATTAGCAACTGAGCCGGATCAGGAAAAGCTTCGTCCAAAGCGTACCACCGAGGGTCCGTATGGCCGTGAGGGCTGATGATTGGTAAATCTGCGACCGTCTGGTAGAGGGCGCGGGCTATCGACCGCGCGCTGCTATCTGTCGGAAACAAGACGTCTGGATGCACAAGTGAGGCCATGCTGGTTGTCGCTCCTCCATCGACACGTTATCGCTAAAACGGAGAGCACCCGTATGTCAACATACAAAAATTAGTATCTTGTATGACAAGTTTGGATAAGCCCTGTCTTCAGACGCCATGGCGAGGAGAAATTTTTATGCGAACTGCGATTATCGGCCTTGGAATGGCCTGTGCTCCACATGTTCAGAGTCTAATTGACCTGAAGGATCACGTTGAAGTCGCTGCCGCATACAGTCCGACTCTTGAAAGAAGGAATTCCTTTGTTGCACGTTGGGATATGCCTGTATGTGACGATCTGGAAGCGATATTTTGTGACCCATCGATCAATACGGTGCTCGTTTTAGCACCTCCCAACTGCCACCTTGAACTTGTCGAACGTGCGGCTGCCGCGGGAAAGCATGTGCTTTTGGAAAAGCCGCTTGAGATTTCGATGGAGCGGGCCGAAGCTGTTGTCAGTGCTGCAGAACGGGCGAACATCAAGCTCGGCGTTGTTCTGCAGCATCGTTTTCGACCGGTCAGCGTCGCGCTGTCTAAAATCGTTTCAGATGGCCGCCTTGGTCAGATTGTCGGGGCATCGGCACGCCTGTCGAATTGGCGCCCGCAGAGCTATTATGACGAACCGGGCCGCGGGACGAAGGCGAGGGATGGCGGTGGCGTATTGCTGACCCAGGGGATCCATACGTTAGATCTTCTGATTTCATTGGCCGGCACTCCGGTTGAGGCCGTTGCGTATGCCGTCACCACCCCTATTCACCAGATGGAAACAGAGGATATGGTCGCAGGCGCTGTCCGGTTTTCGAATCATTCTCTTGGAACTATCAGTGCGACAACTTGCAATTATCCCGGAATACCTGACGAAATTGAAGTGATCGGCACCATGGGAACGGCCAGGATTGAAGGTTCTCGCTTGATTGCGAAATTCCACGATGGAACGGAAATGACGCTCGACGATGGTGACGCTGGCGGTGGTGCCGGTTCAGATCCGATGGCGTTCTCGCATCTACATCATAGGGAGGTGTTGCATGATTTCGTCAATTCAATTGGCAAGAATATCCAACCGAAAGTAAGCGGTCGCGAGGCGCTCAAAGTCCACAGGTTGATTGACGCGTTGTTGCGGTCTGCAAGTAGCGGACAACGCGAGGCGGTCTGAACTTATGCTCAGGGGCCTGTGGAGATGAACGCCTTGGTGCGGTTCGAAAGCTGCGCGTGAAACGGGCCCTGGTGAAGCTGAAACCGAACTGGCTGCCTCACCACAGAGCTTCATTAAGCTAGGGAAAGATTTGTGTTGGTTTCGCAGAGCGGCCTCCACTGAATGCGCGAACAAATCGTTCTCGTAACCTGTCCATTCGTAGAGACGGCAGGTCGGACGCAGGTATCATTCCTTCGGTCCATTCGAAGTGTGCGATGCGTTTGAGCAGCACCGGAGGGCCTATGATGTGAATTGGAACATCACGTGACGCACTATCTCCCGTTACAAGCCCTGCTGGCTGGTGATCGCCAAGTAATAGGAACAGCGTGTTTCGACCAAATCGTGGAATATAGGAGGATAGTACCTGCAACACATAGTCGATGGATGCGCAGTACTGACTGCGTACTCGATCAGGATCCGACCAGACAACGGATGGTGGATCTCCTGATATCGCCTGGTCATCGAAGATCCGGCCATCTGCGACATTGGTCCAGTCAACCAAGGTCGGGACCGGTGTCCACGGTGCATGACTAGATATAAGAGCGATCTCTGCCATGACAGGTGAATGCCCGGCACCTCGATGCAGGCGTTCGAATGCGGATAAGGTGTACTGGTCGGGCATTGTCACCCAATTGAAGGGCTTGCCGCGATAACCGAGGCCTGTGGCATTTCTTATGGTGTCGTAGCCGAAATAGGAACTCTCAGGCCATTCCCTGGTAATTGCGGGCATGACTGCAACGGTCTGCCAACCGGCCCTTTGAAACAGAGCGTTGAGGGAAGGGCGATGACTTGTGATCATCCTGTCGTAGCGAGCCTGATTGTTGGTCCACAGGCCGGACAGAAGCGTACCATGAGCAAGCCAGCTCAAGCCCGCCACTGTGGGAGATGTCAACCATCCACTGCGAGCTTTCAGCCCCGCCGACGATACCTTTTGTTCCATTTCGCGCAACCGAGCCTGAATGGTTGACGCAAAAGCTGGATTTTCCACTGCGCTGCGACCGTAGGACTCAATGAAAATGAAGATGACGTCCATGCCCGCAAGATATGAGAAATGCTTGCGGAACGGCAGGTCACCGAGCGGATCGGACTCCAGCTCTTGCTCGAAACGGACCAGATCATTGATGGATCCTTGGATAGTTGAAGCACGGTTTGTAACGTAGGTCACAATGCCGGCAGACAGTGGCATGGAGACCGGTGCAGTCAGCATGAATGTCCCGATCAGGAGGCCCACCACCGTCGAGGCGCCCAAAGCTCGGGTGCCGAAGCGGGATAAAGTTCTAAAGCCGCCCAAAGACCAGAGCAGGCTGAGGCCGGTCAGAAGCCAAACTACAAGGCTGGCAACTACCAGGACTATCGCATGAAGTCTGCCGATTGACCTGCTCAACAGGTCCCAGCCGTCCAACATGAGCTTGAAGTCCAGATAAGGATTGAAAGGTCGCTGGAACGCCAGGTCGGTGCCGATGTCGGCAAGTTTCAGGAACAAGATCAACAACAAGCAGGCAGTGGTCGCAAGTCGAAAGATCGGATAGAGGGTTCTAGGCACCAGCAGTGCAGCAAGGGTCAGCCACAGAATTTCCAATGGAAACCTTGGGTGGAACGTGTCTGAACCGGAAAAGTGCGCTGGCAGGCCAAGGATGATCGTTCCTGTTGTGAACAACACCGCAATACGTAGCCATGATGATGTTTGTGGACGTAACGGACTGTCGTCGTCCCGCTTGATATCCGGTCGCTTGCGCAGGAGGTTGTCTGGAAGTCTCGTGCCGCCCATGCTCGCACTACTGGCCAGGTGACCGGTGGTATCGAAAATTTGTGGAGATCGCCTGATCACAGGATGCACCATTGTTGATGCATAATGTGGGGGCAAATTCCTCGGTAACCTGCTTTGGCTTTCGCCACAGGTACCGGATGTCTATCATAAAGGAATAGATGAGAAGAACGAGCGCTGTTGCTAGCAGTGATACTTGCAGCATGTGTGGGATGAATGGGACAAGCGCCAGGCAGAGTGAGATACCCTGCATGACGCAGATTGTCTTGCGTCTGCCGGAATCGGGAAGTGTGCCCCTCAAACGGGGGATGCTCATTTGCGCGAACAGGAACGCGTAGCGCATCGACCCTATCAGTAAGACCCAAACTCCGGCCTTTTGCTGGAAAAAAACTGCTACCGCAAGCAAGAATATCAGCAGGGCATCTACTTCCATGTCAAAACGCGCACCGTAGTCTGACGTTAGTCTGCTTCGCCGTGCAAGGTATCCGTCCATGCCGTCCAGGGTCAGGCTGAGCGCAGCCAGTGCGGTAATGAATAGCGACATCGTAACTGAGGGGTGATGAGCATCACCCGCCAGTACCGTTCCACCGATCATGGCTGTGAGTGCAGCGCGAGACGCCGTTATCATGTTGGCCATACCGAAATGTAAGTGAGGGTAGGTATCGAGGCGCGCAAGTACTATGGTGGCAATGGCTGAATGAAGAAGCAACGCAATAACCGTAGCCAGTGGGGTCATGATCAACCAGACTGCTCCCACATGGGGTACGAGAAATATGATGGCAGCAAGTGTCATCATGGTCGCGCCGGCCTGGAAATAGGTGACCGGTGGTCTTTGTCGCCTGAAGATCTGTCTGGACCGC
Organism: Pseudomonadota bacterium; assembly: GCA_023390055.1. Lineage (GTDB taxonomy): Bacteria > Pseudomonadota > Alphaproteobacteria > Rhizobiales > Rhizobiaceae > Neorhizobium. The sequence goes on from JAEWDP010000013.1 coordinate 25,655, forward strand.
GGCCACCCGGCCTGGTTAGCCATCGAAATGCTCCCTGTGGTGTCACCAGCGCGCAAGCAGCGCATGTTGCATGACGGCGCTGAAAGTCCGGAAGGTATGATCTTGATGCATATTAGAATCATTTCCTAGATTGATAAATCGCAGTGGTGAACCAAGCCTCCGCTGCTGCCTGTGCGATGCGATAAAGAAGCCGCGGACGGCGGGCTGTTGCGCCCGAAATCTCGCAGGACATGTCGGATATGCCTGTATGACGTACATAGAGCTCATTTCTAGACCGTCAATTTCTCATGATGCAGGCTCCCATGAACGGACCCCTTGCCTAGATGCCTATTCTCTCTAACTGCCCATGAGTGCCGAGGGAAGAAGAGGTGGCAGTCGTGGAGAGCTCGCGCTCACGCAATGGCGAAGATCTGGAGGAGATGGACGCAACGGCCCTTTGGTTCGAGGCCCCGAACGAATGCAGATTATGTACGGAAAGGCTATCGCTGGCTGATCCGGACGCAGTGACGGTGCGCGCCCTGTTCAGCGGTATCAGCCGTGGCACGGAATCGATTGTCTTTTCCGGAAAAGTTCCCGCAAGCGAACGTGAACGAATGCGAGCGCCGCATCAAGCCGGGCAGTTTCCGTTTCCTGTTAAATACGGTTATGCTCTGGTGGGCGAGGTTGAGGAAGGGCCCCAATCCCTCGTCGGGTTACCGGTATTTTGTCTGCACCCGCATCAGGACTGGTTTCGGTTACCGGCTTCGCAAGTCTATCCATTGCCGCCGGATGTTCCGCCGGCGAGAGCTGTTCTTGCTGCCAACATGGAAACTGCTCTCAATATTATTTGGGACGCCGAAGCCTTGCCCGGGGATCGAATTGCCGTTTTCGGAGCGGGTGTTGTGGGGCTCCTTACTGCCTATGTGGCGTCACGTATTGTCGGTACCGAGGTTGTTATCTGTGATTTACGTCCGGAGCGCGCATACGCAGCTGATGCGCTTGGCTTGATGTTTAGCTCACCGGAGGGAGTTGCGGACAATTGCGACCTGCTCATCAATGCGTCCGCTGCGCCAGAAGCGCTGGAGATGGCGCTTGACAGGGCTGGGTTTGAAGCACGCATCGTGGAAGCAAGCTGGTACGGGCAGGTGCGCGCCAACATACCCTTGGGTGGCGCCTTTCATACCCGCCGTCTCACGGTTATCAGTTCGCAGGTAGGTTCTGTCCCTGCCCGCCAGCGTGCCAGGTGGAATCGTTCACGCAGGCTCGAAAAGGCACTTCAATTATTAGCGGACGACTGTCTCGACGTGCTGATATCGGGAGAAACACCGTTTTCGAGCATTGCCGCTGCCTATCCGGATATTATCGCTTGTCGCGACACCCTTTGTCACCGAGTTCACTATTGAAAGGCCATCCATGTTTGCCGTTGAAGTTAGAGACCATGTTATGGTCGCACACAGTCTTCCGCGACCCGCGTTCGGGCCGGCACAGGCCTTGCATGGAGCCACATTCTTGGTCGACGCGGCATTTTTTGCACGCGATCTTGATGACAACGGCCTTGCCGTCGATATCGGACTTGTAACCCAAGTTCTTGGAGAAGTACTGCAGCCGTTGAATTATCAAAATCTTGATGAGATTCAGGTGTTTCAAGGTAAGGTGACAACGACCGAGTTTCTTGCCAAGCATATCTTTGACGAACTGACGGCTGCCATCACGGCTGGACGTCTTGGTTCTTCTGGAGCGCGCATTTGCAGATTAAGGGTCACGTTGCATGAATCGCATCTCGCACGTGGCTGGTATGAGGCGGATCTGTGAAGGGTTTCCTGTATTTTGCGCATCCGGGAAACCTAGATATGCGAACCGGTGGGTATGGCTATGACCGGCGGGTGATCAATGCACTGCGTGATCTCGGATGGGATATCAAAGTTCTCCCACTTGGAGACGGTTTTCCGGATCCAACGCTGCAGCAGTTGCGTCACGCTGAAGACGTGTTGTCCATTCTACCAGATGGCGCTACCGTCGTGGTGGATGGACTGGCCTATGGTCTTCTTGATGGGTGGGCATCCAAACAGTCCATACGCCTCAAACTCTTTGCGCTCGTTCATCATCCCCTTGCGCTTGAAACGGGAATAGCACCACGACGGCGTGCGAAACTGTTACGCCATGAACGCGCGGCGCTGTCTTACGCTCATGGTGTTGTTGTCACTTCGCATGCAACGGCCCGAGAATTGAGGAACAACTATGACGTCATGAGAAGCCGGATCGTTGTCGCCCATCCAGGAGTTGATGCTGCACCATTGGCTATCGGAACAGGTGATCCGGTGCGCCTTTTATCCGTTGGATCCCTTACGCACCGCAAGGGCCATGATGTGCTGATCGCTTCCCTCTGCCTGCTTCGCGACCTCCCATGGATATGCCGTATCGTCGGCAGCGAAATAATGGATCCGAAAGTTGCTGGGGAGCTGGATACCATGATCGGGGAAGCTCTACTGCGCGAACGGGTTATCCTGGCGGGTGAAATGGAAAACCTGAGCGACGAATTTGACCAGGCTGATGTATTTGTCCTGGCCAGCCGCTATGAGGGTTATGGCATGGCTTTTGCCGAAGCGATGGTTCGAGGCCTGCCGGTTGTCGGCTGTGCGGTTGGCGCTGTATCCGAAGTTGTGCCCCAGTCGGCCGGCATTCTGGTAGAGCCAAATGATCCCGTATCCTTTGCAGATGCGTTGCGACGACTCCTGGTGGAGCCACATACGCGATCGAAAATGGCGGATGCTGCTGCGGCGGTGGGAAGAGCACTCCCATCCTGGCAGGAAACAGCAACAAAGATCGCAGAGTTTTTGGATGAACGAACATGAGCGGGTTCGACAAGGACTGGCTTGCGCTTCGAGAGCCGGCAGATGAGCGAGCCCGAGATCGGCAGTTGCAAGATACCGCCATTCGGATCATCAAAGCTACGGTATACCCGACAGTTCTCGATATTGGTTGCGGTACAGGAGCCACATACAGAGCACTGGGGGCTGGATCAGGCGCTAACGTTCGCTGGCGGCTGTTTGATCACGACAAGAGCCTGCTTGCAGAGGCCAAGCGTCGTCACCAAGGGAAGATGATCTCCTTCATCAAGGGGGACCTCAGCGACCTGTCGTCATTGCCGAGTGATGTTCATACTCTTGTGACTGCCTTTGCCTTTTTCGATCTCTGTTCCGCACCGTATATTGACGGGTTTGCCAGCCAAGTAAAAGACAACTGCCGAGGTGTCTACGCCACTCTTAATTACGATGGTGAAATATCCTGGTCTGTTCCTCACCGGCTGGATGGGGTCGTTAACGCCGCGTTCAACCGGCACCAGAAGTCGGACAAGGGATTTGCCCCGGCTGCAGGGCCCGACGCGTGGCAGGTACTGGCAGGTTCTCTTACGGCACGAGGGTTTCATGTTTCTACGGCCGCTAGCCCATGGATCCTGTCAAAGATCGATGTACCGCTTCAACAGGCCTTTCTCGGTGGCGTTGTAAATGCCGTTGCCGAAACACGCGAAATTGCAGAGGATCTGCTAAAGGAATGGTACCGCTTTCGTGTCGATCTTATCTGTGAAGGAAAGTGTTCATGTCGGGTTGGTCACCAGGACATTCTCGCAGTCGCCTGATTTTTCTCGTTGAGTGGCTGTGGGATGCATGGCGCAATCGAAGACGACATCAGTCCCGATATTGTAGACGCTCATAGCAGGCCGCCAGGCCTCGCTGAGACGGTCCACCGGAGCAAGATTGATGCCCGCTGGCCCAGAACCGATGATAATGGGTGCTACTGAAACATGCAGTCGATCCACCAGATGGGCATCGACAAAGCGTGCTATTGTCTTTGCACCGCCTTCGATGAGGATGGTGGTGAGATGCCTCTTGGCCAAGGCTTCAAGTATCTCGCGTGGATGAAGGCCCTCTCCGCAGCGGGGCAGTCGGATCAGATCATGATCGTGATTTCGTATATCAACGTCGTCTGCCTGGACAATAATAACGGGTGCACCATTGTCGCGAAGCAGCTTGGCATTGGCCGGAATACGGCCGTTGCAGTCGATGACAACCCTGATAGGGCTTTGGCCCGCGACAGCGCGGACGGAGAGGCTCGGATCGTCGGCCACGACCGTCCCGACACCGACAATGACGGCATCCGTCAAAGCACGGCATCGGTGAAGATGAGCAATACCGTCGCACCCTGAAACGTCCTGGGCGTCTCCGGTGCGAGTGGCAATGCGCCCGTCGAGGGACTGACCGACTTGGGCCATGACAAAAGGTCTGTCGCGGCGCGCAATCGGTTTATAAAGCGCGACGCTTGCGGCATCGATCCCGGCAGGACTGCCAAAGGGATCGATGTGTTTCTCACGTATCTGGCAGAGATACTTCCAAGTATCTTCCGTCATATTTGTCGACTGCATGCCAACACCTCGATTTATCGCGTCTTCCTAGAAATATTGCGGTCCAGGAGATGTTCCCGCACAGCTGACGTCTCGTCAACAAGACTGTCGCGGCGCAGATGCCGGCCTAACGAAGGTCGCTGAGGTATGAGTTTTCCGATCGTGATTTGTCGAAGGCCGAAGGATCGATCTCTGCAAAGATGAGGCCCTCTTCTTCTGGGGAAGCTTGCGCCAGCAGTCTTCCGTCCGGTGCGGCAACCTGGGAAAGCCCAGCGTAGGAGAATTTCTCATCCGACCCACAATGATTGACATAGGCTAGAAATACCTGGTTCTCGAATGCTCGCACACGGATCATGTGGTTGGCGATGAAGTGGCCTGACGCCCCGCTCGGCAGTGCTGTTGGAACGACAACCAAGTCTGCACCAGCCTTGGCCAACCGGCGCACATTTTCGGGGAATTCAACATCATAACAGATGAGCATGCCGATCTTGATATTTTCCACCGCGATCAGAACAGAGCTCGGGTCATCTGCGCAAAACCAGTGTTTCTCGTACGGGCCATAGAGATGAGACTTGCGATAGATCCGGGTTTCTCCCCTGCCTTCGGTGAAGAGAGCACTGTTGAAGATTGCGTCCCCGTCCTGTTGCGCAAAACCGGCAATAATCGCGATATTGTTCCTCCTGGCAATGTCGTCCAGCCGATCGGTCACGTGGCTGTTCGCAGGCACCGCAAGGTGGATGAAGGAATGGTCGGCGCCATATCCGGTCAGAGCGAGCTCGGGGGTGATCAGCAAGCGTCCTCCCTGAGCTGCGGCATCCCGTGCGGCAACTTCGATCTTGTCGAGGTTCTCCGGGATGTTGCCGACGACAGACCGCATCTGAAATCCCACGATTCTCATTGTTCATCCGCCATGGCACCAAGGAGTTTGGGGAGATCGCCAAATCGTGCAATCAGTCCGAAAACCACAGCGGCAATTGCGAGGAAGAGTACTGTGACGGATGCCATGGTGGGCGTATAGCCATACCGTAAGGCATTGAAAATCTTGATCGGCAGGGTCTCCATTGTGAAGCCCACGGTCATGTATGCAACAATATATTCGTTGAGTGACAAGACAAAAGCGAAGGCGTAGCCGGAAACTATGTATGGCAAGAGCAGCGGTACCACGACGGTGCGGAAGACAGTCCTGTCATCGGCACCCATCGTGGCAGCCGCTTCCACGAGCGAGCGGTCAATGGCTGAAAAACCAAGAGACAGGGTGACCAGTGGCAGTGTTACAAAAAAGATTGCATGGCTGATGACGGCCGTCCACGGCTCTCCGTAAAATCCGGTGGTAGCCCAGAAAGTGAGCAAACCGAGTGCCGTGATAACTGGGGGAAGAGTGAATGGAGCAATGCCAAGCAGTTGAAAGATATTGGCCCAGGGAGCAACTCGACGCCAAAGGAACCAGGATAGCGGAAGTGCTGTCAGAAGTGCCAAGGCCGCCGAACATGCCGCAAGGGTCAATGAGGCAAACAGGGCATTACGCCATTCGATATTAGCGAATATCTCGCTGTACCATGCAAACGAAAGCCCCTCAGGCGGGAAGATAAGCGATTGTTTCTCGTTTATCGAGACTCCGGCAACAACGATCAAAGGCATGGTGAGGAAAAGGCCGACGGCGCAGAAGAAAATGCGATGAAAGAAAGCGTTCATCATGTCGTCTCCGTTCTTCGCCCGGCATAGACAGCGAGACTTACCAGTGCGAGCGATACCAGAACCAGGAATATGGCCATTGCGGCAGCAAATGGCATGTTGGATTGATAAATTGCCTGGTCGGTGATGAGGACGGACAGTGTCCAATGCTGCGGGCGGCCGAGGACCTGTGGCAGAAGATAGGAGCCAAGGGCGAAAATGAAGACCATTATCAAAGTTGCAAGAACCGTATTTCGCAGCGAGGGAATGACAACCGTAAAGAAAGCCCGGACAGGGGAAGCCCCAAGTGTTCTGGCAGCTTCGGTTAGCTGGGGGTCAAGACGTATGATTGCCGGATACAACACAAGAACTGTATAGGGCAGCGCCTGGTACGTCATTGCGGTCATGACGGCTCCAAAGCTGGGTGTGAGGGCTTGCGGCTCGGCCATCAGGCCAAGTGCGACGAAAAAGTTTGTAAGTCCGGCGGTACGTGAGAACAGTGTCGACCAGGCAAATCCGATCATGACTTCGGAAAGTGACAGGATGGACAAGAGCGCGACGAGCCAGAAGACCTGAACCCTGCGTGTGGAACGTGACAGAAGATATGTAAATGGAACGCCGATCACGACACAGGCAACGGCCACGCCGATTGCCAAAAAAAGAGAAAAGCCAAGGACCTTTCCAAAGAATGGGCTGAGAAATCGTGCATAATTGTCCCATACGAAAGCCGGCTGATAAAAACCGCCCTGGATCCGTTCGAAAAATGAAACCGCGATCATTGTCGCGAAAGGAATGACAAAGAAAGTGATCAGCATTCCTGCGGGAAAGACAAGCGGTCCATAGTCGGTGATGCGCTGTGGTGCCTCTCGCCTCATTGCGTCAATACCACACTGGTTGCAGGATCCAATTGAATGCCGACCGTCTGGCCAACAGCGATCTGCGGGCGCGCTCGGGGGGCGGAAACGGCGATAATTTGATGCCCGCTGGCGTCAAGGAATGTCTCGACGGTCCCGCCAAGGTCTCGAATGAAGGTTACTTTACCTGTGATGACGCCCGCGCCGGGCGCTGTCAGCTGGATGTCTTCTGGCCGCACCGAGATCATCCCCGATTTTGCTCCTTCCAGAGCGAACCCTCCGGTTTGGGTGCCGAGCACGATTGCTGCTCCATTTCCGTCGCTTGAGAACGGGATGAGGTTCGTGGATCCGATGAAGTCGGCAACGAAAGAATCTGCCGGCCGGCGATATATATCAACCGGGGATGCTGCCTGACGGATCTGTCCGCCGTTCATGACCACGACCGTATCAGCCATCGTCATTGCTTCACGTTGATCATGTGTAACGACAATCGTGGTTATGCCGAGGTTCTGTTGCAACTGGCGCAACTCAACTTGCATGGCTTCCCGCAATTTTGCGTCGAGTGCAGATAGTGGTTCGTCAAGGAGAAAGAGTCTTGGAGATATTGCAAGTGCGCGGGCAATCGCCACCCGTTGACGCTGACCTCCGGAAAGCTTGTTAACGGATCGATCGGAAAACCCAGACAGATGGATCATCGCCAGGAGTTCATCGACACGTTTTTTTTGATCTGACTTGGACACCCCGCGGATGCGCAGTGCATAGGCGATATTTTCACCGACTGTCATATGCGGAAAAAGCGCGAGGGACTGGAACACCATGCCGAGGTCTCGCTTATGGGTCGCAACACGTGTGATGTCCTCGCCGCCAAGGGAAATGGAGCCGTTCGTTGGCACATCAAGGCCTGCGATCATCCGCATCAGCGTGGTCTTGCCGCAACCAGAAGGGCCAAGAAGACATACAAATGTCCCTTCCGGAACGCTGAGACTGACGTCGTTTACAGCTGTGAAAGTGCCGAACTGTTTTGTCACTTCGGTTAGGATTAATCGGGACATTCGATCTCCGCCTTGATTGTCGCGCGCGCTCTAGCGCAATAGCGACCAGACAGCCACCCTTCCGATAACGCAAGAGTGGCTGGTATGTATCAATCAGCCAGCAATCATTTCCGTCCACTTCTGGTTTAGGAAATCGGATTTGGTCTGATAAAGATCATAACGCGGAATGATAGGCTCAATTTCCGATGACACGGAATCGAATTCTTCGGCGGTCAGATCCAGAAGATCTCTCCTGATCGTCGGTGACGTTCCAACTTTGCGCGAGAGTGTTGCCTGGATTTCCGGCTGGCACATATAGTCTATGAATAGGTGGGCTTCCTCGCTCTTTTCCGATGCCCGCGAAAGGGCCCAGCAGCCAGCATCGAGAATGCCGCCTTCTTTCGGAAAGGTCGAGCGTACGGGATGACCGTCGGCTGCAGCAAGACCTGTCACGTCGTGATAGTATTGACCCATCGGGATTTCACCGGACTTAAGCGCCTGCTCGAATTGAGCTTCGTCCCTGTACCACAAGCGGACATTGGGTTTGACCTCGGCAAGCTTTTCGAACACCTGCAGGATACCTTCCTCGGTATCGAGAATGCCGGTTCCATCGAAATGCGTCTTTGCTGTCACTTCAAGAAGGAAGGAGTTGGATACCAGCGCCAGTAGCCCAATCTTGTCGGCATTGGCTGGATCCCACAATGCCGCCCAGGAAGTCGGGGCTTCTTTGTAGACATCAGTGTTTGTGACCAGTGTGATGTACCAGGAGACGGCGCCAATACCCGCAACCCTGCCGTCTGGATATTTGTTTATGAAGGTTTCAATCAGCCCCGAGGTATTTTTCATCGCTTCCATGTCCAGAGGCGCCCAGAGATCTGTTGCCTGTCCCTTGAGCATTGCCACTTGCGACATCATCGACACATCTGCCGGGGTCCGGCCTGCCCGTGCGGCCTGTTCCAATTGTACCAGCCACGCTTCGCCGGTCGGCTCGGCGATGGATTCGATAGCGATACCCGTCGCCTTGGTGAAGTCGGGGAAGATGTTGCTGTCAAAGGAATCCTTGAAATAGCCTCCGTAGACACCAACCTTCAACGACCTGTCCTGCGCGCGTAGAATGGCTGGCATAGCCAGCATGGATGCGCCAGCAATGCTTGCGCCGAGGATCGCCCGTCGACTGGCTGTCGTTTTCAAGATGTCGCGCATTTCGTACTCCTATGGTTGCCGCCAGTCTATGCTGCGCGGCCGGTTCCACTCTTGATATTATTTTATGTCATGTCCTGGCTAGTACGGAAGGGCTGAATACCATCAGACTGAGGATTTCGAACAGCATCTGCGCTCCGGCCTGAGCAGTGTTCGTGGTCGCATCATACTGAGGCGCGACTTCTACGACGTCCCCACCTATGAGATTTACCCCTTTTAGGCCGCGAAGCAGTTCCAGAACCTCCCGTGTTGTCAATCCACCGATTTCAGGCGTGCCCGTGCCAGGAGCGAAGCTTGGATCGAGGCTGTCAATATCGAATGAAAGGTAGGTTGGTCCTTCGCCGACGACTTCCCTGGCCATTTCGATGATGGCCGGGATGCCGAGCCCGGAGACATCTTCAGCATGGACCACGGTCATCCCGGCGGCATAAGAGAATTCCCAGATGTATTCCGCAGCACCTCGAATTCCTATCTGGATGGTCCGTGCGGGATCGAGAACGCCGTCAAGTACAGCATTTCGGAACGGCCCAGCATGGTGGAACTTTGTGTGGTCAAAAGGTCCGCTCGTGTCACAATGGGCATCTATGTGGATCAAACCGACCGGCGACTTTTTGCCGATGGCTCTCAGGATGGACTGGCTAATCGAATGGTCCCCTCCGACAGCTAGTGGAACAACGCCCGCATCGACAATCTGGTTGAAGCGCTTTTCGATATCCTCATGGCACATCTCCAGGCTATAGCGGCTGCGGAACGGAACGTCTCCAATGTCGGCAACCCGCAAGTCAAATACGGGGGCCGTTTTGAGGACGTGATTATAGGGCCCGATGCGTTCGATTGCGCGTAATGCACGCGGCCCGAAACGCGCTCCATTGCGGTTCGTGACACCAAGATCCATCGGTACACCGGTTATGGCAACCTGGAGGTTATCAAAGTTTGGACTTTCCGCATCGACAGGCAGATGGGGTGCAGAAAGGAAGGTCGGCACGCCGGCATAGGGGGCCACTCGTGAGCCACTTGCTGAAAAGATCTTGTCGGCGACTTTGCGGAAATCCGGATCATGAAGGTCACCACCGTGGCCTGATCCGTATTGCTCCCTTAGCTGGCGAAGTTTCTCTTGATCCACGGCCGTGATCTCCTGCCTCTAGGGCTGTGGTGCCTGCGTTATTGCCACGGGCACTGCAGCCTTGTGTTTCAGGTATTATCGGCAGAGAGAGGCTGGAAATGCAATTCACATTGTTCTAGCAGTTAATGTGAGAAAAATTCACATCGAGATAGCGTCAATGTCCGGCCGACTTCCACCGCTCAATCCACTTCGTGCATTCGAGGCTACAGCGCGGCTGGCTTCAGTTTCAGCCGCAGCTCGTGAGTTGCGCGTTACTCATGGTGCTGTGAGCCACCAACTGAGGGCACTTGAGACTTCCCTCAACACAAAACTTTTTCATCGTGGCGGAAAGCGTATCAGGCTGACGGCTGAAGGGGCGCTGTTGCTTCCGGCTGTAACCCGGGCGTTCAATAGCATCGCGACGGCAACCGCCCAATTGACGCGGCCCGCTACAACTGGAAGTCTTTCCATTACCTGCGTTCCGGCGCTTTTGTCGTTCTGGATCTTACCGCGCCTCCACACGTTTACCGATCAATATCCGGAGGTGACACTGACTATCGCAGCCTCCAATGATCCGACCCATCTGCACACGCCGGAGATGGATGTCTGTATCCTGTACGGGGATGGAAACTGGTCCGATGTCTGGACACGCTTGTGGAGTAACCTCAAGCTATTTCCAATCGGAAGCCCGACGCTTTTGAACAGTCGTCCGTTGCGATCACTTAAGGATCTCGAAGACCATGTAATTCTGCATGGAGACCGGGACGGTCGCGAATGGAATACATGGCTTGCTGCCGTTGATGGTTGTCATCTACCACGTCAGAAGCAACATTTCATGGGAGATGCTCGTTACTCGACAGAGGCGGCCCTGCATGGGCAGGGCATTGCCCTGGGGGATACGATCACTGCGGCACGGCTGATTGCTGAAGGCCAGTTGCTGGTGCCTTTCGATCGTAGTGTTCCGGCCAATGATGCATTCTATGTGGCTTGTCGTCGGGAAGCACGAGCAGCGCCAATCGTTCGGGTCTTCATCGACTGGCTGTTCTCATCACTTGATACTGATCATCTGCCTGAACCCCAAAACATGGGGAGGGCCTACCTGCGCGGACGAAATACCTGATTTGACGAAGCGATTCCCCGGCGTCGCCGGAGATCCAATCGCGGCGTGATAATTGAAATTATTGTGCATGTTTCATACTGGCCGGAACTGGCTATAGAAACTCCTTTATTTGGAAACAAACAGACCGCCAAGCTGGGCCAGTGGCCAGCCATATCGGCAAATTGTCAGAATATGTGATGCTTTACTGGTACATTGCATCAGCTTGTGCAAAATCCAGGGAAGCTTGGTTATGTCACAGCCTCGAGCGCAGTCCTCATCGCTGAAATTCACAAGCAAGAGGAGGAAAGGATATGGATTTTACCCTCAGTGACGAGCAGGTCGCTATCCGCCAGATGGCGCAAGACTTTGCGAATGATGAAATTGCTCCCTTTGCTATAGAGTGGGATCAGGGCAAGTTTTTCCCCATAGACACCATTCGAAAAGCAGGCGCGCTCGGACTGGGTGGCATCTATGTCCGGGAAGATGTCGGCGGGGCGGGTCTAGGGCGAATGGAATCGGTGCTAATTGTCGAAGCATTGGCAACCGGATGCGCGGCAGTTGCGTCTTATATATCCATCCATAACATGTGCGCATGGATGATCGACCGTTTTGGGAACGATGAGCAGCGAGCGTATTGGCTCCCCGCTCTTGTGACGATGGAAAAACTGGCGAGTTACTGCCTGACCGAGCCTGGCTCGGGCTCGGATGCTGGAGCGCTGAAAACAAGGGCTGTTCTCGACGATGGTAACTATGTGCTGACGGGACAGAAGCAGTTTATATCCGGTGCGGGAACATCAGACATCTATGTGATCATGGCAAGAACGGGAGACGATGGCCCGAATGGTGTGTCAGCAATGATTGTACCGGCAGATGCGTCTGGACTTTCATTTGGAGCCAACGAGCGAAAGATGGGTTGGAACGCTCAACCCACTCGTGCCGTCATTCTGGATGGAGTGAGGATCCCGGTAGCTAACCGATTGGGCAATGAGGGAGATGGTTTCAAAATAGCCATGGCCGGGCTGAATGGTGGCCGGCTGAATATAGCGGCGGCTTCGCTGGGTGGTTCTCAGTCGGCATATGATAAGGCATTGGTCTACATGAAGCAGCGGAAGGCGTTCGGACAACGGCTAGCCGAGTTCCAGGCTTTGCAGTTCTCCCTCGCGGATATGGCGGCCAACCTTGAGATGTGCAGGACCTTCCTGTGGCGGGCAGCGACAGAGCTCGAAGCAGGAACCAACGATTCCATCACACTTTGCGCAATGGCAAAGCGACTAATCACCGACCGTTGCTTCGAGGTTGCAAACAGTGCGCTTCAGATGCATGGCGGCTATGGCTATCTTGTCGACTATGGCGTCGAAAAGATTGTGCGGGATCTCAGGGTGCATCAAATCCTCGAAGGAACCAACGAAATCATGAACGTTATTATTGGGCGCTCTATTGTGGGGCGGCCGCCATTGGACGGATAGGGAAAAATTTCGGGCTCCGGGCTAAACACGCAACGTGCAATGCCTGCTCGCTAAGGGAGGAAAGACATGGCCGACACAATCGCATTTATCGGCTTAGGAAACATGGGCGGCCCGATGGCTGCCAACCTGGTGAAGGCCGGATATCAGGTAGCAGGCCTGGATCTGTCAGCGGCATCTTGTGAAGCCGCCGCGGCGAATGGCGTAGGAATTTCCCCGAACCTCGTTGCTGCGGTGGAAAAGGCAGAAACTGTTGTCACCATGTTGCCCGCCGGAAAACACGTATTGGCGGTGTGGCAAGAGCTTGTTACCTCGGTGGCGCCCGGAGCATTGTTAATCGATTGCTCGACAATCGATGTGGAAAGCGCTCGGCAAGCTCATGCGCTGGCAAAGGATTCAGGCTGCATTTCCCTCGACGCGCCCGTTTCTGGCGGGACAGGTGGTGCAGCTGCCGCGACGCTTACATTCATGGTGGGGGGCACAGAGAAGGCCTTTAGAAGAGGAGAGGCTGTTCTTCAGGCGATGGGAAAACGGATCGTCCACTGCGGTGATGCAGGGGCTGGCCAGGCTGCAAAGATATGCAATAACATGATCCTCGGCATCACAATGGCGGGGGTCTGCGAGGCGTTCGTTCTCGGTGAGAAGCTTGGCCTGTCACACCAGGCATTGTTTGATGTTGCTTCCACGTCTTCGGGACAATGCTGGTCGATTAACACATATTGCCCGGTTCCCGGACCGGTTCCGACATCGCCCGCCAATAATGGCTACAAGCCCGGTTTTGCAGCAGCGTTGATGTTGAAGGATCTCAAACTGTCTCAAGAAGCAGCCACTTCGGCCGGCGCAAAGACCGAGTTGGGTGCCCACGCGGCTGATCTCTATGAACGGTTCAATGCCCTCGGCCACGGTGACGACGATTTTTCTGGGCTTATCAATTTCCTGCGGCAGGAAAATTGATACGTCCGGCATCAGCCACCTTCATGACGTCGATCGACTTGAGAGATGCCACCGAAAGATATCCTGCATTTTTCTCCTTGCCACCCTGGTTCGCTGAAGTCTGGTGGGTCTGTCGATAATATCTTGCGGTCTTGCGATGACATCTTCCTTGCCAGAGATGACATTCTGGTGAATGAGTGGACATATCATCCCGCCTCAACACTTCCCGATCCGGAATACTCATGCCTGCTTTCAATCCGCTTGTCGAAAAACTTGCTCCTCCACCCGTTCCGTCGGTATTTGCATGGGGTCGATCCTACGACGGATCGTGCGGGCCACTGATCGACCTGTCACAGGCAGTGCCGGGCTACCCTCCACACCCACTTATATTATCCCTTCTGGGAGAAAAGGCATCATCGACTGCTTATTGCGGTTACGGTCCGATTGAGGGAGACGGAGAACTTCGCGTTGCCTATGCAAATCACATGGGCGAAGTCTACGGCGCACGTATCGTGGACGAGAATATCCATATTACGTCCGGCTGCAATGAGGCCTTTGTGAGTGCTGCGATGGCCGTTTCGGGGCCGGGCGAAACCGTTCTGATGACCAATCCCTTCTACTTCAACCATGATACGACATTAGCGATGATGGGTGTATCAATTCGGACTGTCCCCTGTCGGGCTGAAGATGGATTTCTTCCGCAGGTAGAGGCAATTGCGGCTGCCATCACGCCAGATGTTCGCGCTGTAGCTCTGGTGTCGCCGAACAACCCGACAGGTGCGGTCTATCCGCCCGAACTTTTGCATTCAGTCTTTGAGCTCTGCCGAAAGAAAGATATCTGGTTGATTGTTGATGAAACCTATCGTGATTTCCTACCCAGAGCCGGACAGGCACCACATGCCCTGTTCTGCGAGGAGAATTGGGAAGAAAGACTGATTTGCCTTTACAGTTTTTCGAAGTCGTTTTGCATCCCAGGTCACCGACTTGGCGCTATTACAGCGGGGCGCAAGGCCATTGAACAGATAGCCAAGATTATGGACAATCTGCAAATCTGTGCTCCAAGAGCAGCGCAGGCTGCGGTTGCTGCCGCACTTCCGTTGCTTGCAGATTGGCGGGAAAAAAACAGGCAGGAAATAGTTCGTCGTGCTGAAGCGCTGAAAACAACGATGGAGAAAGTGGCGGACTGGAGGATCGATGCCATTGGTGCCTACTTCGCTTTCATCCGACATCCGTACCCGACACTTAATTCTGCGATGGTTGCCGAGCGTCTGGCGACGACAGCAGGTATTATCTGCATTCCGGGAACTTATTTCGGCGAGGGCCAGGAACGTTATCTGCGTTTTGCCTTTGCCAATGCAGATGTTTCGACGATCAGGATGCTTGACGGGCGGTTGCGGGACTTCTCCGCTGGCACGGTATGTTGATGACTGCGGTTTCGTTTACATTGCCGCTGGATTCTCATGCATTTGCGTAAATTTTGCGGAACTGTACAAGCTGGTGAGCGAGGGTTCCGATGCGGGTCATGGCTTTTTCGAGCGTGTCATCTGGTACGGTCAGTGAAATGCGAAGAAAGCCGTTTGCCTGTTGCCCGAAAGATCCGCCGGGCATGACTGCTACCTTTTCCTGGCGAAGCAATTCCCACGCGAATTCCAATCCAGTAAGGCCCGTGGCGGACACGTCTATCAATATAAACATGCCCCCCTCTGGCAATAGCGGTTTGACAAGGCCGTTGCCGTCCAGAACCTGCTCGGCTATCAGCGCTCGACGACGGAAGTTTTCCCGCATTGTCGGGGCCATGTCGAACTCTCGCGACAAGGCCATGGCCGTCATGTCGGCAATAAAGGGTTGCACTCCGAAGAGCATGGTTTCCGAAATCGGAAGCAACTTTGCGCAGAATTCGGCGGGCCCGGCCGCCCAACCGCTACGAAAGCCCGGTACTGCGTGTGACTTGGAAATTGATGAGACGACGATTGTGCGCTCGGCAAGTTCCGGCAGGTCAAATGGTGAGGCGAACGGAATATTGTCGAAGACCAGCTGTTCATACACCTCGTCGCAGATAATCCATAGATCGTGCTTGCGGCAGACCTCGCCGATCGCAGCAATCTCTTCTGCCGTCAGGACGGCACCCGTGGGATTGTGAGGTGTGTTCAAGAGCACTGCCCGGCATTCAGGTGTGACGGCCTTCTCCAAGGCTTCCGCCTTCAGATGGAAGCGGTCTTCGGGACGTAGTTGTACGTAAACGGGGTGGGCCCCTGTGGCGGAAATTACGCCTTCGTAGGTGGCATAGAGAGGATCACCGACGAGAACACCATCACCCGTTTCCACCAGCCCTGACATGACAGTGAAAAGTGCTGTCTGGGTGCCCGGAAAGCAGAGAAAATTTTGATGGTTCACGTCGTGTCTGCGCTTTGAGTACTTGTCTACCAATGCCTGCACGACTGCAGGTTCGCCTCGGCCATTCGAGTAACGGAAACGACCGGAATACATCGCACGGGATGCCTCATCGAGAAGGGCACGATCGGGCATGACATCTGGTTCCCCGATGGTCAGTTCGATTATGTCATCGCCGGCCTGCTTCATCTGGCGGGCCGCTATGTGGACTGCCCAGCGGTTGGAGCCGGTGTCTGCAAGGCGATCGGTGACGGATGCGTAGCGCATGTTCAATCCCTGGATTGTTTGTGAGAGGCCTTCATGTTGCTTGTTGGATACGAAGGATAGCGTCTTTGTGCAAATGACATTTTCCTGGATTGGGGATCTTACTCCAGGCAACGAAGAAGTTCAGGCCATGGCAGAAGGAACTGTCGCGCAGGATGAAGGTGTCGAAGACCCGGCAAAGGCGCGTAGAAAGCTCGCACGAGCCCATGAGGATCTTGCGAGTTCCGGGTTCCAAGCGACCGACCTGGAGAAGCTGCGTGAATAACATGATGAAAAACTGCACTCTGGCGCGCGCCATTGGCGATGCCGGCTGGGGCAATTTCGCGTGGAAGGTCGAGTGCAGACCGGCCGTATGTCTTGAGTGCCGGAATTGAAAAAAAGCGACGCTTCCTCGCAAGCGGGGAAGCGTCAGTTGGGGAGGGAGTTTTGACGCTGTCGCAGTCATCAAGTGGCATTCGACCCTCTGTGAACACGTCGAGCGAGAAAATGTTCCCGCTCGACGTGAGGAAAATTCAAAAGACGAGATTTCAGATGCTGATCTGCCAAATATTGCCTAGGCAACGGAAAAACTGCCGACGCGGAGAGGGTCGGGATCCCTCGGCTACCGGAAGCCTCAGAATAGCGGCTTTTTTTTTGGGTCCGTCATGTCAGACCTCAATCGTTGCGACCAATGGCAGATGATCCGAGGCTTTGCGAGTAAGTGGTGTCGATATTACCTCGACATCCAAGACCTTGATCTTGGATGAAACGAATATGTGGTCCAGCCGCATGAATGGGTAACGGGAAGGAAATGTCGCACTCATTCGCGTCCTGCTCCCCAACTGGACGTCCCTAAGATATGCTGCA
>JAEWDP010000015.1 GCA_023390055.1 Pseudomonadota bacterium
GCCCAACCAGCCATTTCTTGGTATTCTCCCCGAACAGCCGCGCGGTCGAACGGACGCCAACGAGCGCATCATCCTCCTTGTCCTGGTGGGCGTAGATCGTGTCATAGCCGATCGTCCAGGCAACCGCACCAAGGTAAAGCAGGATCGGCGCCAGCGTGAGATTTCCAAACATTGCCGCCCATCCCATCAAGCCGCCCCAGGAAAATGCCAGTCCGAGGAAAAATTGCGGCCAGTCCGTGAACCGTTTTGCAAACGGATAGATGGCGACAACGGCAAGCGACAGGATGCCAAGCATGATCGCAAAGCCATTGAACTGGACAAGCACGATCAGGCCGACCAGGGCCTGCAAGCCTAAAAAGACTTTCGCTTCAAGGCGACTGACGCGGCCGGACGGCAGGGGTCGTGATCGCGTGCGAGCCACGGCATTGTCGATATCGTGGTCGACGAGATCATTATAGGTACAACCGGCCCCCCGCATCGCAACCGAGCCTGTGAAAAACAGGAACAGGTGAAAGACGAAGAGGGGTATCGACAGGCTGCCGGTCTCAATCGCAAGGTTGGCGCCGAGTGCGGAAGACCAGAAGCAGGGCCACATCAGGAGCTGCCAGCCAATTGGCCGATCCCACCTTGCCAGTTGCGCATGCGGCCACAATTTCCGGGGCAGGACCCGGTAAACCCAATTGTTCGATGGCGCGTCCGCGACCCGGTCGCTCGAAAGATCAACATTGCTCATGATTGGCTTCTACAGGTCTGCAAACTGACCGGTCAAGCAATCGCAGCTTTCAAAGAACGCTACCGGCTAGACGGCGATCCTGTCGAGCGGATTGCGGCGCTCCTCAAATGCCTTCAGCTCCGCCTCTCGCCTGTTGATGTAGTCGCGATTATCCGGCACGGCGGTCCGCTTCTTGACGATCTGGATCTGCATGATGAAGAAGTTTTCGTGCGTGAAGGCCATCTCCGATGCGGCAAGATAAAATTCCCACATGCGTACAAAACGCTCGTCGTAAAGTTCGGCTGCCTCCTGCCGGCGCTCCAGAAAACGCTTTCGCCAATGTCGCAAGGTATGGGCGTAGTGCATGGGCAGGATTTCGATGTCGGAGACGAGCAGGCCCGCCTTTTCGATGGCTGGCATGACTTCGGAAAGTGCCGGTATGTAGCCGCCTGGAAAGATGTATTTTTCTATCCAGGGGGCGTTGTAAAGTGCCGGATATGGCTGGCCGATCGAATGCAGGATCATGACCCCGTCATCGGCGAGGACATCGGTTACCTTCTTGAAGAACTTGCGGTGATTGCGACGCCCGACATGTTCGAACATGCCGACCGATACGATGCGGTCATAACGGTTGTCGGCAGGCAGGTAATAATAGTCCTGCAGCTCGAAATGGACATTGTCGGCAAGCCCGCGCCTGATTGCGCGCTCTTTTGATATTTTCAACTGTTGCGTGGAAAGCGTGATCCCCGTGACATCGGCACCGGACGCCTCAGCAAGATAGAGTGCCATGCCGCCCCAGCCGGATCCGATCTCCAGTATCTGCTGACCGGGCTCTACCAGAAGCTTCGCCGCGATATGGCGTTTCTTGACGAGTTGGGCCTCATCCAGCGAGATGCCCGGTGGATTGAAATAGCCACAGGAATACTGCCAGTCCTCATCAAGGAAGAGCGAGAAAAGCCGCTCGTCAAGGTCATAGTGATGCGCAACATTGCGGCGATTGTGATTGATCGGTACCCGGGTGCGAAACTGTGAGGCAATCAACCTGACGATACCGCGCCAGACCATGGAGAAAGACAACGCCTCGCTCAGCGTATTGTCCTTTACCAGGGCGAGGAACTCGTAGATATCGCCTTCTTCAATGATCAGGCGCCCATCCATGTAGAGTTCGCCAAGCTTCAACTGCGGATCGGATCGCAATTCTCGTTCCGCCTGTTCATCGACCAGCCTGATCGTGACCTTGCGGCCACCACCATTGCCGTAGCGGTGCTCACCTTGCGAGCTACGCACCGTCAGGTTTCCGGTCTTGATAATTTTCCTGAAAATGTCGTTAAGGGACGAGGCCATGGAAACAGCTCCGAGAAACAAAGACTAACCTTACGATTTCGAAAATCTAGCGTCTTCATTTGCAAGAGCAAGCGGGTTGTTGCCAAGAAAATGCCGTAAAATCACCATCCGCCGGGCAAATGAGCCGAAAACCGGCGCTTCGGCACGAAAATTCCTGCTGGCTCAGCGCTTTTTCAAGGCCTCAGAAAGTGCTGCCCCCAACGCACTTTGAGACCCTTTCTCATTTGTCCCGGCGGTCATCTTCCTGGCATTATGGCGCTGGCTGTCCTGTCCGCCACCACGACTTACCCCGGTGGCTTCTCCACCATCCTTGCGCATTGTCAGGCCGATCCGCTTGCGCCTGACATCGACCTCCACAACCTTGACCTTAACGACATCACCGGCTTTCACGACTTCATGGGGATCCTTGATAAAGCGGTCGGCAAGCTGGGAAACATGGACCAGTCCGTCCTGATGGACCCCAATATCGACGAAAGCGCCAAAGGCCGCGACATTGGTGACCGTCCCTTCCAGGATCATGCCGGGCTTGAGGTCGGTAATCTCGTCGACGCCTTCTGCAAATGTCGCCGTCTTGAAGCTCGGGCGTGGATCACGACCGGGCTTTTCCAGCTCGGAAATGATGTCACGGACCGTTGGCAGGCCGAACTTGTCGTCGATGAACTGGCGTGGATCGACCGCCCGCAAGGCAGCGCTGTCACCCATCAGCGCGCGCAGGTCGCGTCCACAGGCCGCAACAATCTTCTTCGCAACCCCGTATGCTTCAGGATGGACTGCAGAAGCATCAAGCGGCTCCTTGCCATTTGGTATGCGCAGGAAGCCAGCAGCCTGTTCGAAGGTACGGCTGCCAAGCCTGGCCACCTTCAAGAGGTCCTTGCGGCTTGCAAACGGTCCATTCTGGTCGCGATGAATGATGATTGCGTCCGCAATCGACTTGCTAAGCCCGGATACACGCGAAAGCAGCGGGGCAGAGGCGGTGTTGAGGTCGACGCCGACAGCGTTCACGGCATCTTCCACGACGGCTCCAAGCGAGCGCGACAGCTTTGCCTGGTCGACGTCATGCTGGTACTGGCCAACGCCGATCGATTTCGGTTCGATCTTCACCAGTTCGGCAAGGGGATCCTGCAGACGCCTTGCAATCGAGACAGCGCCACGCAGCGAAACATCAAGTCCTGGAAATTCCGCAGCTGCGGCCTCCGACGCCGAATAGACAGAAGCGCCTGCCTCGGAAACGATGACCTTGGTGGGCTTTGTTGCGGAAGAAGACGCCGGAAGGCTTGCGAGCATGTCGGCCGTAAGCTTCTCCGTCTCACGGCTGCCGGTCCCATTGCCGATCGCAATCAGCTCGATACCGTATTTGCGGATCAGTGAAGCAAGCTCGGCTTGCGCGCCCCGGATGTCATTCCTTGGCGCGAATGGATAGACTGTCGTCGTATCAAGCAGCTTTCCGGTCCCGTCGACGACGGCCACCTTCACGCCCGTACGGATGCCGGGATCAAGCCCCATTGTGGCACGTGAGCCTGCGGGCGCTGCAAGCAGAAGATCCTTGAGATTGCGCGCAAACACCTGGATCGCCTCTTCTTCGGCGCGTTCACGCAGTTCGCGCATGAGATCAAGCGACAACGAGGTCGAGAGTTTCACCCTCCATGTCCAGCCGGCGGCCTCCATCAACCAGCGGTCTGCGGGCCCCTTGTCGGCAATCGAAAATGCGTTTGCAATGATGTGATGTGCTGGTTTGACCGGTGCTGGATCAGCCTTGTCCACCTCGATCGACAGCGTCAAGATCTCCTCGTTCCAGCCACGAAGCATGGCAAGGGCACGGTGGCCAGGCACTGTTGCCCAGCGTTCGAAATGATCGAAATAATCGGCGAACTTCGCGCCCGTTTCCTGCTTGCCGTCGACAACCTTCGCCCTCAGGATCGCGCCGGCACGCATGTGCTGACGCAGGCGGCCAAGAAGGTTGGCATCCTCGCTGATGGTTTCGGCGACAATGTCACGGGCACCGTCGAGCGCCATCTTCACGTCCGTGACGTCCTCCCCCAGATATCCTGCCGCAAGTGCTAGCGGATCGGCCGTACGGTCTGCCCAAAGCGCTTCGGCCAATGGTCCAAGCCCACGTTCACGGGCAATCTCGGCGCGGGTGCGACGTTTCGGCTTGTATGGAAGATAAAGGTCTTCAAGTTCGGCTTTCGTCGTCGCCGCGGCAATCCTTGTTGCCAGCTCGTCGGTCATCTTGTCCTGCCCGTCGATGGAGGCAACGATTGCAGCTCGCCGCGTCTCGAGTTCCCGCAGGTAAACCAGACGCTCGGACAAGGTCCGCAATTGTGTATCATCAAGGCCGCCCGTTACTTCCTTGCGGTAACGGGCAATGAAGGGGACGGTCGCCCCTTCGTCAATCAGCGCGATGGCAGCAGACGTCTGCTCCGCTCTGGCATTAATTTCTGCAGCGATGGTGGCGGCAAGAAGGCGAATATCGGCGGCCATGGCAGTCTCTCGTTCAGCAAGGGGGGCGACCATAGTCAAACTTCAAGGCAAGGCAATGCACAAGCTGGCGATTCCACAGGATGCACGCTTGACCTTTCATCCGCGTCCCCTTAACCGCCGGGGATAGACGAAGCTAGGACCAACGCTCATGAAAGTTCTCTTGATCGGCTCGGGTGGACGCGAACACGCTTTGGCCTGGAAAATTGGCCAGTCACCGAAGCTGACGACGCTTTTTGCCGCTCCTGGAAATCCGGGCATCGCCGAGCATGCGCAGATTGTCGCGCTGGACATCAATGATCATGACGCAGTCTGCGGCTTTTGTCGCGACAACGGCATAGACCTTGTCGTGATCGGCCCGGAAGCGCCGCTTGTTGCAGGCCTTGCGGATGCATTGCGAAAAAGCGGCATCAATGCCTTCGGTCCATCTGCGGCTGCTGCACAGCTCGAAGGCTCCAAGGGGTTTACGAAAGACCTGTGCCGCCGTCATGGCATTCCAACAGGGGCATACCAACGTTTCAGCAATGCGGACGATGCCAAGGCCTATACGCAAAAACAGGGCGCTCCAATCGTCATAAAGGCAGATGGCCTTGCCGCCGGCAAGGGCGTGACCGTTGCCATGACGCTTGAGGAAGCAACCGCCGCAATTGACGAGTGTTTTTCGGGAAGCTTCGGGCGTGCGGGGGCAGAGGTCGTCGTGGAGGCTTTCCTTGAGGGCGAGGAAGCGAGCTTTTTTTGCCTATGCGACGGCAAGACGGCCCTGCCGCTGGCGACCGCCCAGGACCACAAGCGGGTTGGCGAAGGCGATACCGGTCCGAATACAGGCGGGATGGGCGCTTATTCACCAGCTCCGGTCATGACAGCCAATATGGTGAACCGGACGATGCGGGAAATCATCGAGCCGACAATCCATGGCATGGCAGAAGCCGGTCATCCGTTCTGCGGCGTCTTTTTTGCGGGCCTGATGATCACGGCCAGGGGACCGGAACTCATCGAATACAATGTTCGCTTTGGCGATCCGGAGTGCCAGGTGCTGATGATGCGGATGACAAGCGACCTGTTGCCGCTCCTTTATGCCGCAGCAACCGGAAGCCTGGACCAGGTTTCGGCACAATGGAGCGATGAGGCTGCCTTGACCGTCGTGATGGCATCCAGGGGATATCCCGGCGCTTACGCGAAGAACACGCCGATCCCTGCCCTGCCGCAGGGGTCAGCCGGTGAAAAGGTCTTCCATGCGGGAACCGCCTGTCTGGACGGCAAGCTGGTTGCGACCGGAGGACGGGTCCTCAATGTCACGGCCACCGGAAATTCGGTCAGCGAGGCGAAAGCACGTGCCTATCGCATGGTTGACAGGATCGAATGGGAAAACGGCTTTTGCCGCCGCGACATCGGCTGGCGTGCCACGGAACGCGAAAACTCATAAACCGGCAACCACAATCTTTACCAAATGCTTACCAGTCCTGCTGACTGGTTTGAAACCTTCGGATGCTAATACCTCTCCACAACACGTGGAGTAGTATCATGCGACTATTGCTGAGCGGCATCCTGATCCTGACAAGTGGAACGGCCTTTGCGTCGTCGATCACGCCACTCGTCGGCCATGGCGGCAATGACAGTGTCATCGTCAAGTCCTGCGACACCTGCCCACCTGTCCAAGACGACAATGACAAAGCCGACTACAAGGTTCCGGTCCTTGAAACCGGCCTGCAAAAGACCGAGGTCGTCGAAATCGGCGGTGAGAAGATGCTGATCCGGACAGAAGCCTTTCTTGGCGGCTCACCTGTGGTCCATGTGAGCAAGGTCCATGACTGGATGCCGGAAGGCGGTACCACGCTCGCGGCCATTACAGCGCCCGATGGCATTGATCATACATCCAAGGTCGGCGCCGTGCAGGCCACAATGGGGGCCACGATCAGTCCGGACCAGCCTGCAGAAATCGACCTTGAAGGCATGCGCCTTCGGTTGAACTGATCGATTTCGGCACTAAGGCTCTGACGCGAACAATCCCATCATTCCCCGGTGACACGACGGCCAGTGGGTTCAATGTGGAGGTCGTGGGTGTCCACAACTACCTCCACTTTACGTAGTTTTCTGACGCGCCTGCGCTGATAAGCGGGGATCAGTGTCGCATCCTTCGACGCTGGCTTGAATGTCAGAAGAAAATATACTATTTTCTGACACATGAAAATTGCCGCAACATCGGTACCAGATCAAATCATGAGGCGCCTCCGCGCAGGCGGGCGTGGTGGCGTTTTCACGCCCAGTGATTTTCTGGATATCGCCGGGCGCGCGGCCGTCGATCAGGCGCTCTCCAGACTCGTCAAGAACGGTAAGCTACGGCGCCTGGTGCGAGGCCTGTATGATTTTCCGAAGATTCATCCGCAACTCGGCCCCCTCTCTCCGACCCCAGACGATGTCGCAAAGGCATTGGCACGGGAGACAGGATCGCGGGTGCAGATTGCAGGTGCGCGCGCAGCCAATGCCCTCGGCCTTTCCACCCAGGTACCGGCAAAAAGCACCTATCTGACCGATGGCCCCTCCCGCCGTATCGTATTGGGCAAGCGCGTGGTCGATCTGCGTCACGCATCGCCCAAGCATCTCATAGCTCCGGGGAGCGCTGCCGGCACAGTCGTACAGGCCCTTCGTCACGTTGGGGCTGTACGTGCCCACGACGTTGCGCAGGTCGCGGCGCGTCGTCTGTCGACTAGCGATAAAAAGACGCTCGCATCCTCTGCTGTCCAGGCGCCTGCCTGGATGCGGCCGACGCTCGTCTCGATCGCCAACGCAGCGTCGGGGGAGATCGATAGATAAGGTGGCTCTTCTTCCGGCCGCTGATCGGACAGCGCTGTTTGGCGAAACGGGCGCCGACCGAGGAGTCGCAAATACGATCATCGAAAAGGACTTCTGGGTCTGCTGGACCTTGAAGCGTGTATTCGGACTGCATGAGGAGGATGCGGCCACCCTTGTATTCAAGGGTGGCACCTCTCTCTCCAAGGCGTTTGGTGCCATACGTCGGTTTTCCGAAGACATCGACCTTTCCTTCGACCGAGCGGATCTCGGTTACACCGGTGACCGCGATCCCGAGAAAGAAGGTATCAGCAAGAAACAGGCGAACAAACTCATCGACGCCCTCGTGAGCGACGTCGAGCAGCATATTGCAGAGAAACTGCTTCCAGCGCTCCGGTCGACAATCGTCGACCAACTGGGCGAGCCGGCGAAAGGGGAATGGTCGCTGGAGATAGATACCGCTGACGCGCAGACGGTGAATTTTCACTATCCCACGGCACTTAGGGGAGCCGAATACGAAAGCATGGGGTACATCACCCCACGGGTAAAACTCGAACTCGGCGCCCGCGGAGACCCGTGGCCGACCGAGAAACGAGTGATCCGGCCCTATGCGGCAGATGACTATCCCGATTTCTTCGAGGACCCTGACACCACCGTCGTCGTTCTCTCCGCCCGCCGCACCTTTTGGGAGAAGGCGACCGCATTGCATGCCGAGGCGCATCGCCCTGCCGCGTCCCCGTCACCGCAATACTTCTCGAGGCACTATTATGATCTCGCCATGCTGCTTGCAACGGACGAAGGAAAAACCGCAGCCACCGATTTCGAACTTCTCGCGCAAGTCGCCAAGCACAAAGCCACCTTTTTTCGATCTGGCTGGGCGAATTACGACACCGCCCGTCCAGGCACGCTGCGGCTCCTGCCGGACGAAAGCCGGATGAAGGATCTGCGTGCCGACTATAGGGCAATGGCCCCCATGATGTTCGACGACAGCCCGCCATCGTTCGACGAGATACTTGCCAATGTCGCGGCTTTCCAGGAAACAACGAACAAATAGCAAGAGGCCAGCAGCTTGGAAGCAAGGGCTATCAACCTGCGCCTTTATCGATGACTTCGTTCGAGGGCGTGGATTACGTCCCCGAGCTCTCTGCTTCCCGGAATTCTTCGCATCTGAACTGGGCGTCGACATCGATGATCCGATTTATGCCGAGCACGGTGGCTCTAAAGGGTCTAACATCGAACAATCGCATCATTTCCCTGTGGCAGGACGGCGATTGGGCTCGATAATGAGGTCGGCGGGTCCAAAGCTACCGCCATTCTCCTTGCGTAGTTTTTTGGCGCGCCTGCGCTGATAAGTGTCAATTTCACGGAAAAGCGGCGTACGGCGACTGAAACGCAGCTGTGTGATGGAGACGAGGTGGAGATCTTTTGTCTCATCACCACCGATATCGAGGCAACAGGTGACGCCAGCGAAATCTCCGAGATAATGCGCGTCGACGACCTGGGCTGTCGCAGGGATGTGCGTGTCGGATGCCTTGGATGAAAGGCTCTGCTGCAACTCCCGGGGTAGATTTGCCTCGATCGGTAATACAGCCTTGAGCTTCTCAATGAATAGAGCAGTCTGTTCGGGATTGTCGATCATGTTAGATGCTCGGCTTTGGTGCGATGGTGCAGTTCCACTCTCCGTGGAATGTGTCACGTTTTAAATTTGAGTGCCCTTGTATCTTAACCCGTGACCTTGATGCCTCGGGATAGACATTGTGGTCGAAGCCACATTGCACGTCTTGCCCCAGGTCGTCCTAGTCGCACGGATCAACGCCACTCGTCCATAACTTACTACTAGCCCACCATCACACGGCGACCGATGTCGCATTCACTCGCCAACCCAGCTTGAAATGCGATTCGATTATCCAGCGTCGGGCCGAATATAGAACCGAATTAAAGCAATCTTCAGACATCCTGATTCAAAACCTTAAGCTAAGTGCGCTGCAGCACCGCCAACAGCGCAGGATGCGCTTCCCTCCCAATCCAGATTGACAGGACCGCTTTGTCTAAAAGCGAGCGGTCTGGTCGTACGGGTCCAAAATGAAAAACCTCAAAATATCCAGCAGCTGTTCATTCTGATTGCCGGACTGATGATCGCCTTTGCAGGTGTTGCCTACTACCAGATCCGCACTTCCGTCGCATCGATCTATGCCGAGCGCTACGATATGCTGCGTACCCAGGTGGAATCGGCAACATCCATCATGCAGACCTATGCCGACCTCGAAAAAGCCGGCACATTGACCCGCGAAGAGGCAAAGGAACGTGCCTATGCGGTCGTGGCCAACATCAAGTACGAGCCGGCCGGCTATATCTTTGGCATGACCAAGGATATCGTCATGACCTTCCACTACAATTCAAAGAATGTTGGGACCTCGCAAAAGGGCAACCCGGACAAGATGGGCAAGCTCTTCCGCGAAGAAATTGTCAAGAACGCACAGGCCGGTGGCGGCATTACCGAATATCACTGGGAAAAGCCCGGCACCCCCGGCGAAAAGGTCTACAAGAAGGCCGTCTATTCGAAGATGTTTGAGCCATGGCAGGATATCGTGGCCACCGGCGTCTATGTCGATGACCTGGAGGCGAAGGTCAACCGCATCATCTTCGAAGTCATCGGCTTCGGTCTTGTCGCTCTCCTACTCGCAGTCGGGCTTGCATTTGCTGTCATCCGTAATATCACACGGCCGCTTGGCGCCGTCCACAATGCGCTTGAAGCGGTTGCCGATGAAGACGTGTCCGTGATCATCCCGCACACCGAACTCGGCAATGAAGTCGGTATGATGGCAAAAGCCACCGCTCAATTGCAGGAAAAGGTGCGCGAACGTCATACTCTTGCAGCCGAGCAGGAACGACAAAAGCTAGAACTGGATGCAGAGCGCGAAAACAGCGCCGCCATGCAACATGAAGAGGCGCAGCTTCAGACACGCGTCGTCACAACGATCGGCGCGGCACTCGAAGCACTGGCAAAAGGCGACCTGACCATTCGTTGCGGCGACCTTGGCACACGCTATGGGACACTGCGCGACAACTTCAATGACGCCATTTCCCATCTCGAGGCCGCGATGGCCAAGGTGAATGCAAAAGGCATCGATATCAGCGGATCGAAGGAGGAAATTCGCCGCGCATCGAACGAATTGTCACAACGCACCGAACGTCAGGCAGCAAACCTGGAAGAAACTTCGGCAGCACTGGACGAACTGACCGTCGCAGTCCGTCAGACAGCCGAAGGTGCCCAGGAAGCCGCCGAGCGCGTCACCTCGGTCAGTTCGGAGGCTGGACGCAGCGACAGCGTTGTCACCGAAGCGATCAATGCCATGAGCGGCATCGAACAGTCATCATCAGAGATTGCCAAAATCATCGGTGTTATCGACGATATCGCGTTTCAGACCAATCTTCTGGCGCTCAATGCAGGTGTCGAAGCCGCCCGCGCGGGCGAATCCGGCAAAGGCTTTGCTGTTGTGGCGCAGGAAGTCCGCGAACTGGCACAGCGTTCCGCCGCAGCCGCGAAGGAAATCAAGGACCAGATCTCGCGCTCGTCCGGCGAAGTCCAAAACGGCGTTCGTCTTGTCGGTGAGGCGGGTGACACGCTGAAGCGCATTTCCGAGCAGGTGAAGGCCGCGAGCGAAGTCGTGACCAAGATCGCGCATTCGGCCGTCGAACAGGACACAACTTTGCGTTCGATTTCGTCATCGCTCAATCAGCTGGATGCGGCAACACAGCATAATGCCGCGATGGCGGAGGAAACGACGGCGTCCGCCGAAGCCCTTGCAACCGATACGGAAGAACTTCTGGCATTGATCCGCACTTTCAAGGTTGCAAATGCATCCCCTGTGCGGGGGCTGCAGAACATGGCAGCCGAAATGCGCAAGGCAGGCTGACGACAGTCTTTCCAGGGAACGGACAAGGGCTGCCTGTCTGTTCCCTGGATTCAAAGCGCCATGAAGCGCTGGATCGGAAAAACTACGAGCCCTTCCCTAATCGTCCGGCTTACCCGCTGATCTTCGAAAAATCGGCAACCGTTGCCGTTGCCTCACGGATCGCTTTCAACAGAGCGAGACGATTGGCACGGATTGCGGCATCCTCATCGACAACCAGAACGTCCTCGAAGAACCGGTCCACCGGCAGGCGAAGTCTTGAAAGTGCTGCCATGGCGGAGCGGAAGTCCTCATTGACAATCGCATCAGCCGCTTCCTTCGATGCGGCCCGAATTGCCGACCACAGCGCCACTTCAGCATCAAGCTTCAAGAGCTCTTCCGAAACACCGTCTGCAACGACAGTGCCTTTCTTCTCCTCGGCGGCAAGAAGCTGCATGGCACGTTTGGCGCCGGCGAGCAGGTTCTTGCCGTCTTCCGACGCAATGAAGGCGGTCAATGCCTCTGCCCGGCGCGCAACCATCAACAGATCGTCCGCCTCAGGTGTCAGTACTGCATCGATGATGTCGTGGCGGGCGCCAAGATCGCGCAGATAGACTTTCACTCGATCGTGGAAGAAGGAAAGCAGATCAAACAGAATGGTCTCATTCAAGCCGATATCGCGCTTTCCTCCTAAGGCCGCATCATTATTCGCCGCCACAAGCGTCTTGTAGATTGGCAAGCGAACGTCCCGCTCGAGGAGAATGCGCACGACACCAAGTGCTGCCCTGCGCAAGGCATAGGGATCCTTGGACCCTGTCGGCTTCTCGTTGATTGCCCAGAAACCGACCAGCGTGTCCAGCTTGTCAGCAAGCGCAATCGTAATTGCGACCTTGTCTTCCGGTACCCGGTCAGACGGACCCTGCGGCTTGTAATGGTCTTCGATTGCAGCCGCGACAGATGCGTTTTCTCCCTGCAGGGCAGCATAACGACGTCCCATCAGGCCCTGCAGTTCGGGAAACTCACCAACTGCTTCGGTACAAAGGTCAGCCTTGGCAAGCACCGCTGCACGTTCTGCAAGAGCTGCATCCGAACCGACGATCGGTGCCAGGTATTTTGCCAGGTTACGGATCCGCCGGACCCTTTCTCCCTGTGTTCCCAGCTTGGCATGGAAGGTGACATTGAGCGCATCGAGCTTGGCCATGCGCTGGTCGAGCGGTTTTTTCAGGTCGAGATCAAATCTTTCACCGGATGCGACCAGTTCGGCCAGGTCTGGCAGGTCACCCTGGTCACGGGTCCAGAAATGCTTGGCATCGGACAGGCGCGCCCGAACAACCTTGCCGTTGCCATGAACGATTTCCTTGCCACCATCGCTCGCCTCAATGTTCGAAATCAGGACGAAATGGTTCGAGAGACGTTCACCATCCTGCGCGCGAGTGACAAAGCATTTCTGGTTTGTCTTGATCGTCAAGCGGATGATCTCGGAGGGGATTTCAAGATAGTCTTCCTCGAACGCGCCCAAAAGCACATGCGGCCATTCGACCAGACCCGAGACTTCGTCCAGAAGCCCTTCATCTTCAACCAGCTGAAGGCCATTGGCAAAGGCTAGATCACGGGCATCATGAAGGATGACATCCTTGCGACGCTCCGCATCCAGCATGACCTTCGCCTTTTCAAGGTTGATGGCATAGTCCTCGAAACGACGGACGGTAATGGCTTCGGGTGCGTGGAAGCGATGCCCATAGGTCACATTGCCGGCAACCAGACCGTCGATTTCAAACGGGATGACCCTGGTTTCGTCATGTTCCGGGCCGAAGACGCAGACAATCGACTGCAAAGGCCGTACCCAGCGAAGACTTTCAGAACCCTTTCCCTCGATCTCGTGATAGGAAGTTCCCTTCGGCATGGAAGCAGCACCCCAGCGCATGGATTTCGGCCAGGGAAAATTGCGGATGATATCGGGCATTACCTCGGCAATGATCTCTTCTGCCGCACGTCCGGGGCGCAGGATCACCGCGACATAGTGCTCACCCTTCTTCGGGTCGCTGACCGTCTTGGCTTCGGAAACGGATGACAGGCCCGCCTTTCGCAGAAAGCCCTGGACGGCCTGGTCAGGTGCTTTCGTTGACGGTCCCTTGATTTCCTCGCGCTGATCGGCTGAACGGGCAATCAAACCGCGAATATCGAGCGTCAGACGCCGCGGCGTCCAGTATTCACGAGCGCCTTCATAGGTGAGACCGGCTTCCACGAGCGCGTCAGTGACGCGTTTCTTCAGATCTCCTGCAGCCTTGCGCTGCATGCGGGCGGGAATTTCCTCCGAGCGGAGTTCTAAAAGCAGATCAGGCATATTTTTTTCCTCACCCTCGTCTCTAGGAAGAGGGATGGCACCGGGTGCCAGGGTGTGATGCGATTTACGGGTTTCTGCTAGCAAAGTTAGCGGTCGTTGCACAATGGCAAATGTGGCCTGTCGTCAAAACCTTGACCAGCCAGGACAAGCCATCACGCACTCTTCGATCCTGGATCAACGATGCGGCGCACGCCGTCACCAGCCGCCGCCTCCACCCCCTCCTCCGCCACCGCCGGAGAAGCCACCACCGGTAGAAAACCCGGACGACGTGCTTGCCGTGGGTGTCGGAATGGTCGAGGCGATGGTGGAGGCCATCGATGAGGAGAAATTGCCGATACGATCTCCAAAACGTCCCGGGTCGCTGCCGCTATACCAGCCGGGTGCGTAGGCTGCGGCGGCCGTTCCTGCCGCAGCCGTTGCAAGCCAGGTCTCGAATGTGCGACTCCATGGCTTTTCCACGCCGAGTGCCACTGCATAGGGAAGCAGGGTTTCGAAATGCTGGGGCGACATTGTTGGCGCGCCAGCCATGTTGAGGCGATCTTTTTCCGCCAATGTCAGATATGTCCGCAGCCCCTCAATACCGTCCATCATCTTGCGCCCAAGCGGTGTCGGCGCTCCCATGAGGAAATAGAAGATGACGTTCACGAGGATTATGCCGCTGATCGAGACAAGTACCGGCCAGTCCTTGCCCCCGGACAATTCGTCCGCAATGAGCACGAGAAAGCTGGAGATCATCGACAGCGCAACCAGACCAATGAAACCGAAGGTGATGACGGCCGCAATCCTGGAGATCAGCGATTTTCCTCGCAGCATCGCCCTCCCCGTCTTGACGGCAAACACTCCAAAAAAGACTGCAAAGAAAACCGGAACCAACAGGACCATGATCGTCTCCGGCAATGCATTGCCGAAGACGAAGAGAGACCCAAGCGCAAGCGCGCTTAATAGAACACCCCCGATGACATAACCCCGATTGGATCGGTAGTACTTGTCGCGGTGCTCCTTTTCCATGGCACTTCTGAAATTTCCGCCGACGGTCTGGACCCGGCTGCCATTGGCCTTGTTGATGACAAGCTGATCCCCCGGCTGAACGATCTCCTTCAGGAGCGCTCTGTGTGCAACAGGCAGTGGCTTGTCATCGGGTTTGTCTGTGCGGCGGATCGTGATCGAGTTCTCGAGGTCTTCAAGGACGACAAATCCCTTGACCGCAAGATCGAGCGCCGTTGCGGAAATTGCCGTCCAGCCCTTTCCTGAAAATCCCTGATTATCGATGTAGTTGACAAGTGCGGGCGATGCACCGTCCGGGGCGTCCCAGCGCGGAACCATGACACCCTTGGCTGGATCACGCCCGACACGTGTCCAGTTGCGGGCGTAATAGAGCGCAACGAGTATCAGCCCCCCAAAGCCCAAAACAAGATTGATATTGTCGCGCAACCACCAACTGCGTACCTGCTCGGCGGATGGGGGAGCCACAATACCTTTTTGAAAACCGGCAACGATGGTCAACCCCTCGTGTCGCATGAGTGGCCGGGTGGTCGAAAAAACCGCCGTATTGCCGCTCACGCGACTTTCGGCATTCGTGTCTGCAGAACCGAGCGGGCCCGTATAAGCGATCGTCTCTGTGATCTGCCCGCCTTCCGGCAGGGTGACACGCGCGGATGCCTGATCAATGCGGAACGCCCAGCCGTTGCCCGTGACGTTCCAGTAAAGTTCGTCATGGTCTCCAAAATGTCGGATCTGCCGGTCCGTCGAATAGGTGATGACGAACGTATGTTCGCCGCGTTGCAAGAAGACGTCCTGCGAACCGGTATAGATGCGGATGCCACCCGCGACGTTCTCCGTTCGAAAGCTTTCCGGAGCACCATCACGGGTAACGGACAGGACCTCGAAACCGACGCGAACGCTACGACCTTCGTCGTCTTCCATGGTGAGTGGAAAATCGCGGAAGATACCGCGACGGATATCTCTTCCTTCGGCATTGACCGTAATCGTCTCGGCCACGGTCAATTCGCCATCCGCGGCAATCTGGATGTCCGAATGATAGGAACGGATATATTCCGCGGCAGATACCGGAAGGGCAACTGTGCACCAGACCAGGAGGGTAAAAAGGATCCGAGCCATCATTGTCCTGCAGCCTAGAACTGGACGGTCGGAACTGCCCGGTCTGCCGGATTGTCGATCTCGAAATAGTCCCTTTTTGAAAATCCGAACTGGCTGGCGATGATATTGGAGGGAACGCTTTCCACCTTGACGTTCAAGTCGCGCGCGGCGCCGTTATAGTAACGGCGCGACATCTGGATCTCACTTTCGATCGTCTCGAGCGAATTTTGCAGTTCCAGAAAGTTCTGGTTCGCCTTGAGGTCCGGATAGGCTTCCGCAAGTGCAAAGAGTTTCCCCAGAGCCTGGCTCAACATGCCTTCCACTACAGCACGACCGGCAACATCTCCGGATGGCACCGTCTGGGCACGATTACGAAGTTCGATAACCTCTTCGAGCGTTGTCTTTTCATGGGCCGCATAGCCCTTCACCGTTTCGATCAGGTTGGGAATGAGGTCTGCGCGGCGCTTGAGCTGCACATCGATACCGGACCAGGCTTCTTCGGCCATCTGCCGTGCCTTGACGAGAGTATTGTAGAGGAAGACGCCATATAGAACGAGAAGAACAATAATACCGATGAGAACATACATCCGAGAACCCCAAAATGGCTGGTAACGTCGGCGGACACTAGAAAGCTTTATGGAACCCGTCAAACAGTGATCGGTGCAAAGGTTTCCCGCACCTCAATTATCAATGACTGATGCAGCGAATGCCAAGGCACATCAACAATCGGCTCCCGATCAGCCGATGCCGAACTGCTTGGTTCCACTCGCTGCAAGCGATGATCATGCGACTTGACTGCGGCGTGAAATCAGGTCGCGCTGTTGAAATTTGCGCCGCCGGCATCGGTCAGGAGGAAAGCCTCGCCGCAGGCTTTGGCCAGCGTGCGGACCCTTAAAATATAGCTTTGACGTTCCGTTACGGAAATGACCCCGCGCGCATCCAGAAGATTGAAGGTGTGGGACGCCTTGATGCACTGGTCATAAGCCGGCAGGACACACTTGTGGAGGCGCTCATTTTCGCTGCCCTTGGGCGCACCAGCAGCAAGAAGCGCCTGGCACTCGGTTTCGGCATCGATGAAATGTCGGTGCAGGATGGCTGTGTCGGCAAATTCGAAATTGTGGCGGGAATATTCCTGCTCCGCCTGCAGGAAGACGTCGCCATATGTGATTTTCTCGTCACCTTCACGGCCGTTGAAATTCAAATCGTAAACATTGTCCACGCCCTGGACATACATCGCCAGACGTTCAAGACCATAGGTCAGCTCACCGGCAACAGGAGAGCATTCGATCCCGCAGATCTGCTGGAAATAGGTAAACTGCGAAACCTCCATGCCGTCGCACCAGCATTCCCATCCGAGCCCCCAGGCTCCAAGGGTCGGGCTTTCCCAGTCGTCTTCGACGAAGCGTACATCGTGCAGCAGGGGATCAAGGCCGATTGCCTTCAAAGATCCAAGATAGAGTTCTTGCAGGTTCGAAGGGTTCGGCTTCAGGATCACCTGGTACTGATAGTAGTGCTGCAAACGGTTGGGGTTTTCGCCGTAGCGACCATCAGAAGGCCTGCGAGACGGCTGTACATAGGCAGCCTTCCACGGCTTTGGCCCAAGGGAACGCAAGGTCGTGG
Organism: Pseudomonadota bacterium; assembly: GCA_023390055.1. Lineage (GTDB taxonomy): Bacteria > Pseudomonadota > Alphaproteobacteria > Rhizobiales > Rhizobiaceae > Neorhizobium. Next base: position 17,276 of record JAEWDP010000015.1, read on the forward strand.
CCGGATGGAATGTGCCGGCTCCGACCTCCATGTCATAAGGTTGCAGGATCGCGCAGCCCTGATCGGCCCAATAGTTGTGAAGCGCAAGGATCAGCGCTTGAAAGGAGCGGGTCGGGGACATGTGGTCTGGAAGATCGGTCATCGCTATCGCCGGCATGTGAAACTGGATGGCGGACGAGTGCCACGCTGAACCGCAGGGGTCAAGGTTTTATAGGAGATCTGCCAGGATCCGGACATCGCGAAGGTTATCGCAAGAGATGACGATGCACGACGACCCATTCCTCGATTGGAATTTCCTGCGATGATGCAGCGACCGCGATCGTGTCAAAATGCACGACACGGCCTTCCAGCTCCCCGTTCAGCGCCGCGATCGCAGAAGCTTTCCTGTCTTCGGCAACACCATAGGCAAGCGAAATATGCGGGAGGAAGCTTTCGACATCCCCCTTCGACAGGCACGTGACAGCGATCGTCTTCATGCCAAGAAGACGATCGCTTGGTTCAAATTGCGCAAACAGCGAACGATAGAAGAGTGGCAGTCCCGCAACCCGTGAAATCGGCGAACTGAATGCCGCATGCCCTGCAAAATTCTGCTCGACCACTTCGGCAAGACCAGTTGCCGAAATCGGCATGTCTTCCTGAAGTGTCAAATGCGGACAAAATACCTTTGTACCGTAGGTCACCGCCAGCCGGTCAACAATCGACTGGAGGAATGCCAGATCGCTCGCACATGGCATAAGCCAGAGGGAATGCTGTTTGATCATGTTGCGCAATTTTCTTGTCTGCACCGGTTTCGCCCGGCCCTTGATTGTTGCGCTCAAGAAGACGACGGCAGCCAGCCGATGTCCCTGTGCGCATCGCATTTCATGTGTTGCAAGCCGCCCCTCACGGGGCGGGCCACGTTTTTCCCGGTCAATGTCGCAGACGCAATTATCGCCCGACCTTCGAGAGGACATCGGCCCGAAGGAACCGCTCGATCACAAACATGAAGGCGATGGATGGAACAAGCAGGATCAATGCGGTGATGGAGGCAATCTGGTAGTTGCCGCCGGAGCCAGCCGTGTAGAGCAATAGCGGCAAGGTGGAAATGTTGGGAGCGCCGACAAAATAGGTGCCTGTGAATTCATCGAGTGATTCGAGGAATACAAAGATTGCACTTGCCAGAAGCCCGGGAGCTGCAATCGGCAATGTCACGTCACGAAATGTCCGAAGCGCCGATGCCCCCATCGAGCGGGCCGCCTCTTCGAGCTCCCTGTCAATTGACGAAAATGCCGCCGTTGCAATCCACACGGCATAGACAAGGCCGTGGGTCACATGAACAAGCACCACGCCGAGAACCGTCCCATTGAGACCGAACTGATAGAAGAGACGTGCAATATTCACATAAACCGGCAGGTTTGGGAATGCTTGTGGAATTAGCAGGATGAGCAGGATGAGGCCGCGTTGTGGCAAGGGCAGTCTTGCAAGCGCGTAGCCCGACGGTATTGCCAGGCCGATGGACACGATCACGGTGAGGGTAGCGATGAACACGCTCATGATCAGCGACGAGGTCGCGTTTCCGCGCGGAGAAAAGACGTTGAACCAATAGGAAAAACCGTAATCGATCGGCAAGGCGTATGGAAAATACCAGCGTTCGGCAACCGCCCACAGGAGCAGGTTGGTCAAGGGGCCGAAAATCACGAAGGCGAGAATGCCGAGACCGATTGCCCGCGGGATCCATTTCAGGTCGAGTTGGCCGGCGCTCATCGGTTTTCCCTCATGGTTTGTCTGAGATAGACCCAGGCAACAACGCTCGTCGCAAGCAACGAGATGACACCGAGCGCATTCGCCACGCCGTAGTCACCATAGGCATTGATACGGAAGGCCATGCTGGCTGTGATCATGGTCGGGGAATGAGCATTGATCATCAGTGGCACCGACAGGACCGACATCATCGTCACGAAGCTCAAGATGAGGCCGACCATCAGTGTCGGCAGTACCTGGGGCAGGATGATTTCGATCAGGATGCGCAGGCGGTTTGCCCCAAGGTTGCGGGCGGACTCGATCATGGACCGGTCAAGCGACGCCATGGCACCTGCCAGGAGGAGAGTTACGAATGGTGTCTGCTTCCATACAAAGGCGATGACTATTCCGCGCCAGTCAAGGAAGCTCATCGTCTGTGCAGCAGAAAGGATACCGCCTTCGACCAGCATGCTGTTCATAAGGCCATTTTTTGCCAAAAATGTTCGCAGGATCTGCCCAACAACAATGAACGGCACGAACAAGGGCCAGCGATAGAGCCATCTGAGGATCGTTACCGCCCGTGGATTGGAGCCGAGCGTCAGATATCCGCCGATCGCGATCGAGCATAGGCCGATCAGAGCGGACGACAAGACGACGATCACAAGCGTGAACAGGATATCGCTTGCGTAAAGTTCAAACGCCTTGTGGAAATTGCCGAAGCCAAGATTGCCATCGACATCGAAGGCACCCGTGATCGAGCTGGCCAAAGGCACGATAAACAAGAGCACGACAATGATAAGTGCCGGCGTAACCAAAAAGAGGCCGATGAGTGGTAACGGCATGAGAAGCATCCTGAATAGAAAGCACCGCGGCCGGGAATGCGCCACGCTGGACCGGCACCGGACCTGGCAAGGCCCGGTGCCGGTTTTGATCAGTTACCGACCTGGCGCTCATAGGCTTCGAGGATTGCGGTGTTGTAGGGCGCAATCGGGAAGGACTTGCCATATTTCGCCAGATCCTCGGGGGAAACATCGTCGAAGAGCTTCGCCCATGTGGCTTCATCGAGTTCGGCCTGGACATATTGTGGATCGATGCCCGGATACCAGTTGAAGCGCTCAACAATGCCTTCCGCCTGGACCTTGGGGCTCGTCGCAAGGTTGACGAACTTTTCGGCCAGTTCCTTGTTCGGCGCCTTGGCAGGAATGACGTAATGCATCGGCTGACCGGGCATGCCGGGGGCCGGTAATACGAGCTTCATGTCCGGCGGCAGCTGGCCGTTGGCAATCCAGGAATAGAACATGTCCACCCAGACCGGGCCGATGGAGATCTCGCCACGGCTCAGCATATCGAGCGTACCGGCATTGCCCGGCGTGAATGTCGCGTTTGTCGAGAAATCCTTGAGCTTGGCGAAGGCGTCATTCCAGGTCTCGGCCTGGCTTTCCTCAAAAGGCCCGTTCATCAGCTTGTCTGCATCACCAGCAAAGGCATAGATCCAGCCCATGACGAAGCTGACGCCTGATGCGCCGCCCTTGATCCCGTTATAGCCGAACTGCTTGGGGTTCTCCTTCGCCCAGGCCACCAGTTCCTCGTAGCTTCTTGGCGGCTCTGGAACCAGGATCGGGTTATAGGCCAGCGCTGTCTGGCTGTTGAACATCGGCATAACATAGCCTTCGACATTCGAACCGAGCGCCATCTTCGCATTGGCGTTCGTTACCAGTTTGCCGCTTTCGATGTTGTCACGGTACTTCTCCAGATGGCCTCTTTCGACCATCGGACCGGCAAATTTTTCGTGAATGATGGCAACGTCTGCATCAAATTCTTCGACATTGGCCTGTTTTTGCGCGTCGAAACGTTCGAGGATCTTCTGGGATCCTGCATCACCTGCACCGGTACCGATCGCGCGCACGCTCGTGCCAGGGTTCTGTTCCTCGAACAAAGGCCCCAGATACTCGTTGATGTAATCGACCATGTTCTGGTCGCCCGCCGTAATGACGGTCAGTTCCTGTGCCATCAATGGTGACGTGCTCATTCCCAGCACGATCATCGAGCAAAACATTTTCCTCATTACCAAGTTCTCCCTATGTGTCCTGCCTCCAGGCAGCACGGTTGATATTCACCCTGTGTCTGGTCGTAACCCAGGAAGGCCGGCTGGCGGCCTTCCCCATGCAGATCGGGATGAGCTTCATGCACTCACGAGACCTCCCGACAGCCTCCCGCCCCCTCTATGTGCGGGGGAAGATGTAAAGCCGGTCAGCCGGGATGCGAAGGCGCACCGCACTGCCGTCTTCAAAACGCTGTTCAGCATCGACGAGAACAGTATTGGAGCCGAGATGAACCACGTGGCGCCAGATCCCACCCGGATAGCTGACCCGGTCGACCACGCCAGTCAGGACAAGGCCGTCTTTACCGGCCTCATCGTCGTGATCATCGAGAGCACAAAGTCGAATGGATTCACTGCGAAAGCGTGCGATGGCCGCGCCCGTCACCGCTGTTTCGCCATTGCGGCGCAAGACGGTTCGAGGATTGTGTGGCCCCTCAGCAATCTCGACCTGGTTACCCGTCACGACGACATCGATTTCGATGATGTTTTCGGCTCCCATGAACGCTGCAACGAAAGCGGAATTCGGCTGGTTGTAGACTTCCTGCGGCGTTCCCGCCTGAGCAATTTCTCCACCATTCAAGATGACGATGCGGTCGGCCATGACCATTGCCTCCTCACGGTCATGCGTGACGTGAACGGCGGTGATGCCCAGCCTTCGCTGAAGCGCGCTGATTTCGTGACGAACCGTCAGGCGGATGCGGGCATCAAGATTGGACAGTGGTTCATCGAGCAGAAGGATCTCAGGATTGATCGCCAGTGCCCGCCCAAGAGCCACGCGCTGACGTTGCCCGCCCGACAGTTCCGATGGCTTTCGGTTGCCGAGTGCTTCAAGACCAAGCAGGTTCTTCAACTCGTCGACCCGTTTTCTGGCCACATCGGCGGGCGTGCGCCTGAGCTTCAGGCCGTAACCGATATTCTGGTCGATGCTCATGTGGGGCCACAGCGCGTAGGATTGAAAGACCAGGGCCATTCCACGCTTGTCCGGCGGCAACCGCGTGACGTCGCGCCCACCAATCTGGATGGCACCATGCGTCGGTGAATTGAACCCGGCAATAGTGCGAAGCAATGTCGTCTTGCCGCAGCCGGAGGATCCAAGCAAGGCGACAAATTCACCCTTGTCGACCGAAAGGTCGATACCTTTCAGAACCTCGACTTCGCCGTAACGCACCCGGGCTCCAGAAACCTCAAGATATCCGCCCAACATCGCCTCCCAGTATCACCCTTGAATGCACAGCAGTGCACCGTTTGTCTGCGACCTTCTCGACCATCGACCACACGACCGTGCCCGGCACGCAATCAGACATCTTCACGCAATGCGATCTTCGCGGCAGTACTGATCTTTTCGGCAAGTCCCGGCGCCGCTGCCAGAACCGCCCCGCCATTAATGAGTGTCTCTTGTCCGGCGAACGAGCAGATCCGCCCGCCGGCCTCCTTGACCAGCAAGAGGCCGGCCAGGCAGTCCCAGGAGTTCATGTGGCTTTCGACATAACCTTCGTTGCGCCCGTCGGCAACGTAGGCAAGACCAAGTGCACCCGAGCCCGCACGCCGGACATTGAAGCCTGTTTCCAGGAGAGCATCAAGAACCTGCATATAGTGGCACTTCGGGACACGCGTCGACCAGCCAAGCTCCACGGTGGCGGCAGACGCCTGATTGCTCGCAGAGACCCTGATCTCACGCCCGTTCAACGTTGCACCGCGCCCGCGTTCAGCAAAATAGAGATCACCGACTGCTGGATTGTAAATGGCTCCGATTTCCACATTCCCCGAGGCAACATAGGCGATTGCCACGCAAAAATGGGGAATATTGCGGGCAAAATTGGCAGTCCCGTCGATCGGATCGACGACCCACATGCTGTCGGAGCTGATGCCGCCGGTCTCTTCACCGAAAAACCCGTCTAAAGGATATGAAGAGGCGATCCGCTCGCGAATGAAGGCTTCGCACGCGCCGTCCGTCTCGGTCAGATAGTCCTGAGGTCCCTTCATGTCGAATATCCGGGCACGGCCAAAGGCCTTCATGACAAAATCGCCGGCGTCAACGACCAGGCTACGGCAGAACGCAGCCCTCTCCTCACGTGCATTCAAGTCCTCTACCTCCAAATTTCACACAATCGATTGCACAGCTGTGCAATGTTGTCAATGACGATAGCTGGGCGCTGACGGCGACCGGATGATCAACCTCATTTCGCTATTACGTGATCGATATGACAGCTATATGAAGGTCTCTGTCGAAAAGGACTGCACAAAATTGACGCCACGACTGCGCATGAGACAGCTTCCAGAGTATCTGTTCGACAAGCACGGTCAGATGGTGAGAAACCATTGATCGACAGAACGTATCGGCCCGCTTTTGAAAGTGAGTGTCGCGTCAACCGTAGCAATGTTTCACTCAGTCACACATAAGGCGGCAGCTAGCGCATAAGGTGCTCGACATTTGGCGCTGGAACAAAACGCCACTTGCGCAAGGGTCCGGCCATCACGTTCAGATAATACATTTCGAAACCGAACGGCGCACCGCAAGGGTGATGCCCGCGCGGTACACAAACGACATCACCATCATGAACGGCCATCGTCTCGTTCAACTGCAGGTCATCGGTATAGACCCTTTGAACCCCAAACCCGTCTGCTGGATTCAATCTGTGATAATAGGTCTCTTCGAGATAGGTAATGCGCGGAAAATCATCCTCGTCATGGCGATGGCTCGGAAAGCTCGACCAGTGACCGGCGGGCGTAAAGACCTCCGTCACGAGAAGGGAATCGCAATAGTCTTCGTTCTCCATCGCGATATTGTTGATAAAGCGCGTATTTGTCCCCTCCCCGCGCTTAGTCAGGGTGATACCGTCTGGCCCGATCAGGTGCGCTTCGTGTCCACCCTTGCCCGGTGCCGAACAGACCGCGATGACGCAGTCTGTCTTTGCCTCGGCTTTCCATTTGCATCCGTTCGGCAGGTAGAGACAATGGGGCGGGATCTTTTCGAAAACGCTCATGCGCTCACCAAGGACGCCCCAATCGCGCTTTGCCCCCGCAATTGCCGCCTTGCCTTCGACCATCACGAGCATGACTTCACGTTCGCCCGTCAGTTCTGAAGCGATTTCGCCAGGACGCAAGCGGTAGAGCGAGAAGCCAACGTAACGCCAGCCAGCTGAGGCCGGCGTTATCTCATGTACCTTGCCGTGGGCACCAAAGGGGCGATGGAGCAGATCGGGCATGCTTTCTCCAGTTCTGTTCTTCAGATGAGGCCAGCGTCTGACGCAACTTCCTTCAGCGTCTTCAAACCAAGGGACTGGTATTCAAACGGATTGCGGACGGCTGGATCCTGCTCCGCTTCGATCACGATCCAGCCATCATAGTGGGCGTTCTTGAGTAATTTCAGCAACGGAGCAAAATCAACGGCACCTTCTGCATCTCCCGGCACGGTGAATACACCTGCTCGGACGGCATCCATGAAGCTCATGCCTTCTTCACGGGCCTTTTGCATGATCGCAGGGCGAACATTCTTGGCATGAAAATGGCTGGTGCGGTCGATATGACGGCGCAACACGGTCTCCGGATCGCGGCCATTACCACCAAAATAGCAGTGGCCGGCATCAAAGAGCAGCCCTGTGTGCGGCCCCGTTGCAGCCATGAAGGCATCGATTTCCTCGAGCGTTTCGACAACTGTGCCCATATGATGGTGATAGGAGAGCTCAATACCCTGTTGTGCAGTAAACGCTGCAAGCGCTTCGACTTTCGCACCAAAACTCGCCATCTCAGCTTCCGACAGGACCGGACTTTGAGACAGCGGCACCTGCAAACCCTGAATACTGTTGGAGGTTTCACAGGCGATGCAGACCGTGCAGCCATTGTGTTTGAGCTTATCAAGATGCGGCTGGATCGCCTTCTTCTCGTCATCAAGAGACCGCGTGAGAAGGTTGAGAGAATGCCAGCCGGAAACAAAGGCAAGCCCGTGGGATGAGAGCAACTGCTTGAGAGCTTCCGGCTCATCGGGCCACCGATGGCCATTTTCAATGCCGTCAAAACCGATCTGCGCAGCTTCACGCAGGATCTGATCGGTCGGAATATTGGCGCCAAGACTTCTGTCGTCATCATTGGCCCAGGCAATCGGGTTTGTTCCAAAACGGATCATTGTTGCGTTCTCAATTCACGAGTTTCTGTTTGGCAGCATTTTCGAGATATTTGGCATAGGCTTTTGCCAGGGCTTCAGTCGTTGCGACCTGTGGCACCGCGACATCCCACCATTGACCTGCATCACCGAAACCCGGGCCGTTTTCCGGGTCCGTTTCGATGACTATGACCGTTGGAATATCGCGTTCGCGCGCAAGACCGATCTGGTATTCAAGGTCTCTTATGTCCTTTGCCTTGATCGCATGCGCACCCATCGATCCGGCATGAGCGACAAAGTCGATGTGTACATCCTGCTCGATGTTGCAGTCTTCGTAGAGATTATTGAACGGCGCGCCACCGGTTGCTTGTTGCAGGCGGTTAATGCAGCCGAAACCGCGGTTGTCGGTCAAGACGACAGTAAATGGCACCTTGCGCATGACAGCTGTCGCCAATTCCGAATTGGCCATCATGTAGGATCCGTCACCGACAAAGCAGACAATTTCGCGGTCGGGACGGGCAAGTTTCAACCCCATCGCACCGGCAATCTCGTAGCCCATGCAGGAATAGCCATACTCCATGTGATAACCGCCCTGGCTCGGCTGCCATAACAGCTTGAGGGCTCCAGGCATTGTCCCGGCAGCGCACATCGCGATCGTCTTTTCATTGCTCGTACGTTGCACCGCGCCAATCACCTGCGCATCCGTCGGCTTTCCCGCTTTTGTCGGAGCGGCACAATGACGATCGACGGCGGCCAGCCATTCGGTGCGCGCCGTGGCGTCCGGCTCGGGTGCACGATGATCACCGAGCAGCTTGCTGAGGGCAACAAGTGCAATCTTTGCATCCGCGACCAGACCGATTGCATCATGTTTGTCCGCATCATAACCATGGGCATTGATGGAGACGATGCGGCAGTCTTCCCGCTGAAACAGCGACCACGAACCCGTGGTGAAATCCTGGAAGCGGGTACCAATGCCAATCACCAGATCCGCCTTGCGTGCGAGCCCGTTGGCCGCCGCCGAACCATCGACACCTGCAGCGCCGAAATTGTAAGGGTCGCATTGTGCAATCGCGGACTTGCCTGCCTGGGTTTCGATCACCGGAATGGCATGGCGCGTTGAAAAGGAGGCAAGTTCGTCTTCGGCTTCACTGTAGATGACACCGCCTCCAGCGACGATCACCGGATTTTTGGCGGCTCGAACAAGTCCTGCGACGTCGACCAGGTCGCGTTCATCGGGAGCGGGCCTGCGGATGCGCCAGACCTTGCGCTCGAAAAAGGCTTCAGGCCAGTCAAAGGCCTCAGCTTGCACATCCTGACAAAAGGACAGGGTGACCGGGCCACAATCGGCGGGGTCCGTCATGACACGCAGCGCGCGCGGCAGGGCCGTCAAAAGCTGTTCTGGCCGCGTGATGCGATCGAAATAGCGGCTGACCGGACGGAAGCAGTCATTGGCCGACACCGTTCCATCCCCGAAATCCTCGACCTGCTGAAGCACTGGATCCGGCCGACGATTAGCAAAGACGTCACCCGGAATGAAGAGGACCGGGAGACGATTGACATGCGCAAGCGCCGCCGCCGTTACCATATTGGTTGCACCAGGACCAATGGAAGAGGTTACAGCCTGCACGCGGCGGCGTTTCATTGCCTTGGCGTAAGCGATAGCCGCATGGGCCATCGTCTGTTCGTTCTGGCCACGCCATGTCGGCAAGCTGTTTGCCGCCTTCTGCAACGCCTCGCCAAGACCTGCTACATTGCCATGGCCGAATATTGCCCATACGCCATCGACGAAACGGTCTCCCTCTTCCGTCAGTTGTGCCGACAGCCATTTCACCATCGCCTGGGCTGCTGTTAAGCGGATCGTGTTCATGTCAACTCCTCCCGCGTCTTGCGCTCTGCCTCATCCCAGATGCTGCAGAGGCGACCATAACGCGTTGCCATCTCGGACACGGCATCCGCATCCGTCAACTCGCCTGAAAACCATCGACGTGCCACATCACCAAAAATGGTTCGTCCGACGGCAAATCCCTTGACCAGTTCAAACTGCGCGGCAATCGAAAAGCTCTTGGAAAGCTCGGCTTCGGGCGCGTCCAGTCCAAGAATGACAATTCCATTCGTGTGCCTGTCATGGGCCTCGATTGCTGCAATGGCATTCTTCCAGCCATCATGTGTCTTCAACGGCTCCAGTTTCCACCAGTCGGGGTAGATCCCGGCCGCATAGAACTGATTGATCAGCGTGGCTACCGTCATGTCATCAACGGGGCCAACCTTGGAGGGAATGATCTCCAGCAAAAATTCCAGCCTGTTGCGGCGTGCCGCTTCAAAAAGCCTGGCGACCGTTTCCTCCTGCCCGGCACGCGTCTTGTCGTCATCATCCGGATGACAAAAACACAAGACCTTGACCGCGTTTTCGCTTGGCCACTCCTTCAACGTGCCACAATCCGAACCGAGCTCCGGCTCAAGTGCAAGCGGTCGCGAGCCCGGCCATTCCGCTGGTCGCCCGATCCACAGGCCCGATCCGGAAGCACGATGCAAGGCGGAGCGCCCTATACGATTATCACACAGGATGCCGTATCCGGGTTGACCCGCCTTTACCCGAAGTGCTGCGTCAAGGCACAGTTCCTTGAACGTGCTGCCCTTCTCAAGCGTATAACCCGCCATGTTTTCCAGCTGCATACGATGGTCAAAGGCGAATACCCGCATCTTCGGCCAGGTGCCGGCCGGTCGCGTGTGGCGTGTCGTCGACCAGTGTATCTGTTCAAGCTCGCGGTCATTGCGCAGGTCTGGCCGCACGACGCCACGTTCAAGGAAATACTGCAATTCGTCCCAACTCGGATAGGCCGGCGTGCAGCCGTGACGGCTCACGGCAAAGGCACCACAGGCATTGGCGAACTTGAGCGACGTCGGCCAGTCCTCACCTGTCATCCATCCACGCAGCAATCCCGAAAAGAAGCCATCGCCTGCCCCCAGAACATTGAAGACCTCGATCGGGAAGCCCTGCCCGGTCGTTCCGTCGTCAAGGCTTTCCGGAATGGCATCTTCAAGAGCAACCGCCCCCAACGGGCCCCGCTTGCAAACCAGTGTCGCGTTGCTGACGGTGCGAACGGCACGAAGCGCTGTGATCGTGTCGGTGGAACCTCCGGCAATATGGAATTCTTCCTCCGTTCCAACGATCAGATCGAAATAGTGCAGCGTGGATTGGAGCCGCTGAGTGACCGCCGCACTTTCCACAAAACGGCTCTCACCATCTCCATGACCGGCCACACCCCAAAGATTGGGGCGATAGTCGATATCGAGCGCCGTGCGAAGGCCATGTTTTCTAGCCAGCTTCAGTGCCTTGATGACTGCGGCTTCGGTGCGCGGATGGCTCAGATGCGTTCCCGTCACGACCACTGCCCTTGCGGAGGCAATGAATGCCTCATCGATATCATCTTCACAAAGCGCCATGTCGGCGCAGTTTTCGCGATAGAAGATCAGTGGGAACTGTTCGTCATCGCGGATCCCGAGAATGACCAGCGCGGTGAGACGTTCCGGATCGACCTTGACCCCTTTCGTCACAACCCCTTCGCGGGCCAGTTGCTCAAGGATGAAACGCCCCATATGTTCGTCACCAACACGGCTGATAAGAGCACTCTTCAGCCCCAGACGTGCGCTGCCACAGGCAATATTGGTGGGTGAACCGCCGATGTATTTTTCAAAGGACGCCATGTCTTCGAGGCGACCGCCAATCTGCGAGCCGTAGAGATCGACACCGGCGCGGCCGATGGTAATGACATCGAGAGACTTTTTCACTTCCCTACCTTTCGATATGGATCATTGCTGAGCACCCGCAGATGCAATTGAGATGTAATCGCCCTTTGGCCGAACCTGACCACCAGATAGGTTCCCGCCTCGGTACGCAAACAACCCCAATCCGACGAGGTCTTTCATCTCAAAGATCGGGCTTGACCGGCACGCCTGACTGCAAGGACTGAAGCGCCGCCTCGGCAAGTGCCAGTGCTGCAACACCGTCATCCAGTGTCACGGGAACATCTGCACCATCAAGCACGCTTGAGACAAAGGCATCCCATTCCGTGCGATAGGCCTGCATGTAGCGCGCAAGGAAGAAGAATTGCGGCTTTGCGGCTGTAATCCCGTCCCTTGTCGCCCTGGAGACCGTGTTTTCAGGCACGTTTGCAACTGAAAGCAGCCCGTCCGACCCGAGCAGTTCGAGGCGCTGATCATAACCATAGACGGCGCGCCTGCTATTCTTGATGACGGCGATACGTCCATCTGCATAACGAAGCGTCACGACAGCTGTGTCAACATCGCCTGCAGCCTCTATTTCCGGATCGACAAGTGCCGAACCGACTGCCTGCACGGCAACAGGCCTATCGCCCATGATAAAACTTGCCATGTCCAGATCATGGATCATCATGTCGCGGAAGAGACCACCCGACACACGCACGTAACTGATCGGCGGGGGCGCCGGGTCAAACGAGGTGATCGACAGCAATTCGGCCTTTCCGATATCCCCGGCAACGAGCGACTGCCTGACAGAGGCAAAATTTGCATCAAAGCGCCTGTTGAACCCGATCATGATCGGCCGTGGCGCATCGGCCACTCTGGCAGACGTCGTCTTTGCTCGTTCCAGGGACAGGTCCAGCGGCTTTTCGCAAAGAACGGCCTTGCCGGCAGCGGCCGCCCGCTCGATCAGATCTGCATGCGTATCGGTAGAGGTCGCGACAAGAACGGCATCAACGGCCGGATCATTCAAAATATCTTCCGTACTACGGACCTGCGCATCATATTTTTCGGCAACGTCGCGTGCGGAACTAGCGTCCATGTCCGCGACAGCCACCAGAGCGCTCCTGGAGTGGCCAGCAATATTTGCAGCATGCACACGTCCTATGCGGCCCGCACCGAGCAATCCAACCTTAAGCAAGTCATCCTCCCTTTTTGAAACGCCGGTACAACCGCCGTCAGCGGAACATCTCTTTTTTCTGTTCCAGGATCAAGTCGTTTATGCACACGTGTGCACAGAACTTATACGGCCCGATCTAGTCCAGACGATCCAGCCGATGTGACGGCGATTTGCGGTGGCATGCACTAACCTCCCCTGATCGAAGAACGCCAGACAAGTTCTGCGTTCAGTTGCACGTTGGCGATCTCATCGTCATCACCCTCAGGGGAAGACTGAACCAGCCAGTTGACGGCCTCGGAGGCAATCCTTTCGATCGGTTGGGAAAATGTTGTCAGATCATATGCAGCCCAGCGCGCCTGCTCGATATTGTCAAATCCGGCAACACAGAGCTGGTCCGGAACAGACAGAAGGAATTCGTGGCGCGCTGTATCCATGAACCCGCAGGCAATCAGGTCAGTTGCGCAAAATACGCCGTCTGGTCGTTCGGTGCGGGTGAGAACGCGTTGAGCCAAAATGCGGCCTGCGTCGTAGCCAGTCTGCCCGTATCGCTCGACGCAAACCTCTATACCGGCGGCCTTTCCGGCGGCAACAAACCCTTGCTCACGAGCCATCAAACTCGGCGTTCCGGCATCGGAATTGACAAATGTGAGGCGCCGACAGCCTGCCCGCAGGAAGGCGGTCATGATCCTTTGTCCAGCGGCTGCTTCGTCAATCTTTATATTGAGCGGACCGTGCTGGTCATCATCGCGATTGATGAGGACCAAGCGTAATCCACTTTTGAGGCATTGCGCCACAATGGATTTGTCCGGCAGGCCCGAAATGATGATGGATGCATCTGCCCGATAGCCGATTGCCTGCCTGAGAGCTGCATCGAAGCTCCCGTCCGAGCGGTCCGTATTGATCAGCATTGCAACTTTGCCAGCATCCTGCAGCTTCTGCGTGAGGACGCTGACCAGCGAAGACCGGTAGGGTGTGGCAAGTTCCGAGGCGATCAGACAAACGATACCGCTCTTGTTGCGAATCAAGCCACGAGCCAGGTGATTGACGTGGTATCCGAGCGCTTCCGCGGCATCGATGACCTTGCGCCGCGTTTCCGGCGACACGCTCGCACCGCGCGTAAACGTCCGGGAAACGGCCGAGCGGGAAACGCCAGCATGCCTTGCCACTTCCTCCGCGCTGATGAATTTTTTCTCGGACATCCAAGCTCCTCTGACAGGGCCAATGTGGCTTGCGTTGCAAATGTGTGCAAGCCATCAATTGCCTGGAAAGATAATTGCTTCGACACTTAAAGAGACGCAATCACAAGTCAAAAATGCAATGGCAGTTGGCCCGACCGGCACATATGCGGCAAAAAACTGCAGCAATAGGCACAGGCAGCGGCGGCGCGGGCTTACGTTGTCTCCAGAGACATTCCGACGTGCCGCAGCGGGCGATGCATTCCTTTCACCCGTAGGTGCGTGATCGCCATCGCCTTGTTGATGGTGGCAGTGATGTCGGCCGCGAACGGCCCCAAAGGCACAATCGTTGGTGATACGTCCGACTTAAGCAGCCAGTGCTGCCGCCATTCTCCGTAGCTCTGGCAGCAGCTTAGGTTGCGCTGGCTCGACCACCTCTGATGAGATGTCCATAACAATGGACTTAACCAATATTGTCTTGGGTTTTGTGCCGACAACATTCGCTCTTCGCAGCAGAGATGGCTACGTCTATTAAGATGTGGGCCATATGCATCAATCATCATCCTGCTTCACCCGGTACTCACCGGTGACCGGATCCTTGACGAGTGTCCCAAGCGCGCCGGTTTCGCGCTCCTTCTCTCGTTCGCGGGCACGGGTCGTCACTTCCTGCGCGGCTGCGACAAATCGTCTGTAGAGAAGCCATCCGCCCCCAACAACCAGAATGAAAAAGATGAGCTGAACCATCTTCCCCTCACCTCATTTCGTGAATCAGAGCCCGTATCGGTTCCACATTGCCTTTTCCTCCAGACTTTCCGCAAGTCCCGTCACGGCAGCAATCCCGAAATCGGCAGCAGTGCTGCCGCGCATGACCCCCGGCAGCCGCCTGCCAAACATGGTGCGGGCACCACCAATGAGTTCCATACGGGTCTTTTTTCCATAGCGGCGCTTCAATGTCTCACGCATATCACCAATACCGTCGATCAGTCCGAGATCGAGGCCACGCGTGCCGGTCCAGAACAAACCGGAAAAGATTGTGTCTTCATCGGCAAGACGGCTGCCACGACGATCCTTCACCATGTCAATGAACACCTTGTGGATCTCGAGCTGCAATGTCTTCAGGTATTCGATATCGCTTTCTTTTTCGGGCTGGAAAGGATCAAGGATCACCTTGTTTTCGCCGGCTGTGTAGACACGTCGTTCAACACCAACCTTGCGCAGAAGTTCCGGAAAACCAAAACCGCCGGAAACAACGCCGATCGACCCGACAATGGATGTCGGATCGGCAAAGATCTCATCACCGGCAAGGGCGATCATGTAGCCGCCCGATGCGGCGACATCCTCCACAAATATGAGAACTTTCTTGTCCTTTTCCTCCGCAAGGGCGCGAATACGCTGATAGATCAGGCGCGACTGCACCGGAGAACCACCGGGAGAATTGATGGAGATGGCGACGACCGGCGCCTCCTTTCTGGAAAAGGCCTTTTCCAGCATCGGCGCTACATTGGCGAGGTTGAGAGTGGGCTTGAACTGGTTTCCACCCGTCATGATGACGCCCTGAAGCCTGACGACGGGGATCACTATCCCCTGCTTGCGGAACCGCTTTGGCAAAATACGCGACAACAGGCCAGCCATTTCAAACCTTTCTCCGGAATACTCGTGATGCGAATGTATGATCGTCGACACCAAACACAATGGCACCCGGTCCGTTTTCGTCCGGTTTAAGCCGCCAGCATGATCGTTGTCACGCGCACTCATCATCCTTGACGAGCATGGACACCTCGCCTTTCAGGCGCAGAGAAACTCAACGCTTCAATGCCCGCCTTCGGGCATAGGCAACGCGCCCGTTATTGAGATCATCCGCGGCGGGATCGAATGCATGCCCGTCGCGGGCATGCACGAAAAGCGGTGCGCGAAAAGCCAGCCGTGCCCTTGATCCTTTGATTGCCGTTACCAGAATGCGGATTGCATCCTCATCCGGGCGCGGATGGACGGGCGTGATTTCCAGACCACCTAAGCGCTTCCCACATGCGTCCATGATGTGTGCAATCGATTGTGGCCTTGCAATCAGCGACAACTGGCCGCCGGGTTTCATGATCGCGCCGGCACACCGTATCCAGCTTTCGAAAAGTCCCTCGCACATGGCATGCGCTTGTGCCTTCAAGCCGTCCGGCGTGCGCCGATCCGACGGGTCATTGAAGGGCGGGTTCATGATGACATGATCATGAACCTCATCTTCAAGTCCAACCGCCATACGCGCCTTGCCGGTCAGCGTCACATCGGCCTCGATAATCGTGACCCTTTCCGCAAGATGGCGGTTGTCAGGCAATTCAAGGGTTTTTCGCGCATAGGCGACCATCGATGGAGAACGTTCCACCAGAAGAACCCTGGCGGATCTGAGCCTTGATGCGACTGCAAGACCTGCAGCACCGGCTCCCGCGCCAAGATCTGCAACGCTTATCGGACCTGCAGCATCGACCAGGGATGCAAGAAGCATCGCGTCCACACCAGAAC
>JAEWDP010000095.1 GCA_023390055.1 Pseudomonadota bacterium
AGGATATGGCTGGCATTAAGCTGCGTATGCCTGGTGGTGACGCCTGGCAGTTTCTGGGCGAGGCCATCGGTGCCAATCCTGTGCCTGTCGCTTATGCCGAAGTTTATACCGCGCTTCAGACCGGAGCCATTGACGGCCAGGATAATCCGCTTCCGAACGTCAAGAATATGAAGTTCTATGAAGTGATGTCCCAGATTGTCCTCACGTCACATCTGATCGGATATGATCTTCTCGTCGTTTCAAACGAGGTCTGGAACGCAATGTCACCAGAAGAGCAGGAAGCATTCCAGGCGGCTGCTGACAAGGCGATGAAATGGAGTGAGGAGCAGCATCTGGCTCAGGAAAAATCGCTGATAGACGAATTCAAGGCCGCAGGCCTCGAAATCTATGAGCCAGATCTGGAGGCCTTCCGCAAGTTTGCTCAAGACATGTACCTCAATTCGGACCTAGCCGAATCGTGGCCAGAAGGCGTACTCGAAAAAGTCGCGGCCCTTTAAAACTTGAGGGGAATGGAGGTTGGGTGTGCGTTAGCATTGCCCATCCTCGCAATTTGGGAGGGCTTTGTTGATGGCTCCAAGGCATGTGGTAGCCGGCGAGTGGCTGAGGCGGCGGGCGGAGAATGTTCTCAGCTTCATGTTGTTGGCGATGTTTGTCGTCTTCATCTTGCAGATCGTTTTCCGCTATCTGCTCAACCTATCAATCGGTTGGACGCATGAGATCAGCGTTGCATTGTGGATTTGGATCGTTCTGTTCGGTTCAGCTTTTGTTGTTCGCGAAGTGGACGAAATCCGTTTCGATCTTTTTTGGGGCGGAGCTGGAGACAAAGGTCGACGTGTTATGCAAGTGATTTTTGCAGCAGCCCTCGTCGTTTTGTTTGGCGTCTCGTTGCCGGCCGTTGTCGACTACGTGATGTTCATGAAGGTTGAAAGCACAGCCTATCTGAAGATCCGCTTTGACTATCTCTATTCAATTTATGTGGTGTTCGCCGTGGCGATGATCGTTCGATACATGTGGCTTGGCATACAGGCGATACGAGGCAAGGCGCCGGATGTATTTGATCCGCTCAAGGCAGGCTCAGGCGTATGAATATTGCAAGTCCCTTTTCCATCTCCATTGTCGTTATCACGGCATTAGCCTTTCTCGGATTGCCGATTGGGCTTTCCATGATCAGTGGATCGATACTGTATCTGTACCTTGTCGGGGCAGACATGGGGATTGCTGCTGAACAGTTCCTGAATGGCATGTATTCGAATTATGTGATCCTCGCAGTACCGCTCTTTATTCTGGCAGCTGAATTCATGAACATAGGCTCGATGACGGAACGCTTGCTGAATTTCTGCAATGTCCTTGTTGGACGATTCCGCGGTGGATTGGCGCAAGTAAACGTGGTGCAAAGTATCATCTTTGCCGGCATGTCAGGCTCGGCGATTGCAGATGCGGCGGGAAGCGGTCGAATGATGCAGAACATGATGACCCGTGAAGGTCGTTATACGCCGAGCTACGCTGCCGCATTGACTGTCGTTACGGCGGTTATCGGACCGATCATCCCCCCTTCGATCCCGATGATCATCTATGCACTCGTTTCTGACGCCTCCATCGGCTACCTGTTTCTAGCTGGAATGGTGCCCGGGTTGCTAATGGCAGGACTCCAGATGCTGCAGATTGCAATTACGGCACGTCGGAAGAACTTCCCGGTCGAAGAACCGGTTGCTTTGCGAGATGTCCCAGGTATCACGATCAAGGCATTCCCAGCCCTGATGATGCCAGTGGTCTTGTTGGGTTGCATCTATACCGGCGTCACGACACCAACAGAGGCAGCGGCAATCGCTGCAGCCTACGCCCTTGTAATTTCTGTCGTGCTTTATCGGAGTATCTCGTTCAAAGATTTCTATGGCTCTCTGTTGATCAGTGCGAAGTCGACCGCGTCGATAGGGCTGCTCATCGCCGGCGCTCTGGTCTTCAACTATGTGGTTACGATCGAGAATATTCCCGATAGCCTCCGTGTGATGTTGACGGGCATGGATCTGTCGCCCACCGGTTTCCTGATCCTCGTGAATATAATCCTGCTTCTACTCGGATGCATACTGGAAGGCACCGCGATACTCCTCATTATCGTGCCGGTCTTTATTCCAACTGCACAGGCGTTGGGAATTGACCTGGTTCATTTTGGTGTTGTTGTCGTCGTCAATATCATGTTGGGCTTGGTTACACCGCCCTATGGATTGTTGCTTTTCATCATGACCAACATCTCGGGTTGCCCGGTAAAGGACATCATCCGCGATGCATTGCCCTTCCTGTTCTGGATGGTGGTATGCCTGATGATCATCACATTTGTTCCGGACACGGTTCTCTGGCTCCCACGTCTGCTGGGTTATCAGGGATAATTGAGGATGCTCACATTGAAGCCAATTTACATTCTGAATGGACCGAACCTCAACAGGCTCGGAAAACGCGAACCTGAGATCTATGGCACAACCACGCTATCGGAAGTTGAAACATGGTGTCGGGAAGCTGCGGGAGACCGTCCGATCGAATTTCGACAGACGAACAGCGAGGAAAAGCTGATTGACTGGGTTCATGAAGCGATTGACGAAGGCGCGGGGATTATCATCAATCCTGCCGCCTTCACATTCACCTCACTGGCGCTGCTTGATGCACTTAAGATGTTTAAGGGTCCGATCATTGAGTTCCATATCAGCAACGTCCATCGTCGTGAACCAATCTATCATCGGTCCTATGTGTCGATGACGGCAACGACGGTGATGGCTGGTCTTGGGGCCCAGGGTTATCCCTTTGCGGTGCAGGCTTTGGAACTTCTGATTTCCAAACAAATGCGATGACCGGGCCTACCGGTCTGTGTTGCGCCACGATAAGAAAAATTCTCAATGCCAAGATTTTTTTAATGAGTGAAGAGAGAAACGCTATATTTCCTGTGCTCTACTATTCGCGTAGTGGGCGTAAAATGATCAGTGGAGGCTATTCATGTCACTTGACGCTAAGGCCATCGAAACGCTCAAAGGTATCTCCACAGCCACAATAACGACTGTTTTGTTGAAGAAGGGACTCCGTAATATATGGATGCGAGGCACAAAGCCTCTGAAGCCAGGACAGGATCGCGCCGTCGGCTTGGCATTTACCCTTCGATTTGTTCCTGCGCGCGAAGACCTGGCTACGCCAGAGAGTTGGGCGTCTCCTATTTCTACTCGTGCTGCAATTGAAGCAATGCCCGAAGGATGTCTCGCCATCGCTGATGCCAGAGGAGTCCTGGATGCTGGAATTTTCGGCGATATTCTCTGCTCTCGGATGGTGAAGCGGGGTGTTGCCGGCCTGGTCACGGATGGAGCCATGCGAGATGCAGAAGGCGTACTGGGGACGGGGATGGATGTCTGGTGCGGCGGCGTGGCGGCACCGCCTTCGGTTGCAGGGCTAACATTTGTGGGATGGCAGGAGCCGATTGCGTGTGGAGGCGTTGCAGTTCTTCCGGACGATGTAGTCGTTGCGGATCAGGATGGAGCTGTCCTCATCCCGCAAAAGCTGCTTGATCTCGTGCTGACAGAGGCACCGGAGCAGGAAAGAATGGAAGCCTGGATCATGACGGAGGTGGACCGCGGTGTGGCTCTGCCTGGACTCTATCCCATGAATGCCGAGACCAAGGCGCGTTATCAGTCGTGGAAAAGTTCATTGTAACTGAATAGCGTTGAGATGTCTGACGTGTATAAGTCTAGGAGAGTTGGGCCGAAACATCGAAGACATGGTGATGAATGTGACCATCGAACATGCTGAGCAAGCCTTTCGTAACCTCGCGGCTTTCATAACGTATAGGTGATACCAGCGCCTGTGCCAAAGCCTCACGACTATCGTAGCTCGTTGAGAGAACCATTGGGTAGGTCGGGGCGCCGTCGTCGCGCTCGATGGCATAGAGCACGCGAACTTCTTTAACACCGGGGAATGCCAGCCACATTGGCATTAGCTTGTCAGCGACATACTTTCTGAATGCTGCTTCCTTGCCGTGATGGATTTGGCCGTCGAAGAATGCCTGACGAATAATCATCCTATGTCCCGATATGGTTGGTTGAGTATAGCGTTCGTTGCACCGCCATCGAAACAGGCTAGATAACTGGCTTCGTCCAGCTTGATTTCGATTGAGGCCATGAGCTTAACCAGTAGAAAATCTGGTTTCATGCAGCGCTCCACAAGCATCGGGTATTCAGGAAATCTGGCCGAGGAAATTGCGAGTTCGCTCATGCTTCGGATTGCTGAAGAATTCTTCAGGCGTTCCGATTTCAACGATTTCGCCTTGGTCCATAAAGATCACCCGGTCTGCGACCTGACGTGCAAAACCCATTTCGTGTGTCACACACAGCATGGTCATACCTTCATTGGCAAGATCGATCATCGTATCCAGAACCTCCTTCACCATTTCAGGATCGAGTGCCGAGGTCGGTTCATCGAAGAGCATGATCTTCGGATTCATGCAAAGAGCACGGGCGATGGCTACCCGTTGTTGCTGACCACCGGAAAGCTGTGCGGGATACTTTCCCGCCTGCTCGGGGATACGGACACGTTCCAGAAATTTCAGAGCTGTCGTTTCCGAATCATTTCTGGAGATGCCGCGGACTTTCATCGGCGCAAGGGTGCAGTTCTCCAGAACTGTCATGTGCGGGAAGAGATTGAAGCTCTGGAAGACCATCCCCGTTTCCTGCCTGACGATATCGACATTCCTGCCGCCAGCGGTCAGATCGTGTCCATCTACAACGATGCGACCTTTCTGGATGCTTTCCAGCTGGTTGATACAGCGGATAAGAGTTGATTTCCCAGAACCGGATGGCCCGCAGATGACGATGCGTTCGCCCCGATTGACGGATAGATTGACTTCCTTGAGAGCATGGAAGTCGGCATACCATTTATTGACGCCCTCCATGCTTACAGCCAGATTGGAAGCTCCCCGCATGGGTGTCGCCGATGTATTCGCCTCAATCATGCGAGGAACTCCTGTGTTATCCTATTATTTCTGTTCAGCGACAAAGTTTGGTAGCGGTGTGCCAAGCCATTTCTCGTGAATACTGCTGAGCTGGCCATCAGCTTTCACCTTTTCAAGGAAAGCATTCACGGCTTCTAGAAGCTCGCTTGAACCCTTGCGTACGGCAATGCCCTGAACCTGCTGACTCAACTCAAGCTTCTGGTTAAAACGGCCTGGAGCCGCCTGCTCAATCTGGGCAGCGACAACGTTCGATACGCCGATCAATTCGACCTGCCCAGATAGCAGGGCCTGAACGGCACTGGCATCATCATCGAAACGTTGGATTGTGGCATCAGGCGGGGCAATCTTTGTGACTGCAGTATCCTGAGTGCTGGCACGGGCGACGCCGATGGTCTTTCCGGAAAGATCCTCGGCGGAAGAGACTTCCACACCTTCAGCACCAAAAACACCAATGGAAATGCCCGCGTAAGGTTTTGAAAAATCAACGCTCTTTGCGCGCTCCTCCGTTATGCCGAGCGATGCGACCAGCAGATCAACCTGATTGCTTTGCAGATAGGGAATACGGTTCGGGCCAGTGACCGGAACTATCTGAAGTTCCACGCCCCATTCCTTGGCAAGCAGCTTGGCAACATCGGCATCATAACCGTCAGGCTCATTGCTTTCATTCATGATACCGAACGGAGGAAAATCGACGAGCATACCGATTTTTACGGTGCCGGCCGATTTGATACTCTCGACAGTCTGCGCTGTCGCGGGGAAGGTGACGATGCCGGCTATGAAGCCTGCACCGATCACGGACATTGCTGCACGTCTTGAAATGTTCATAGTTACCTACCCTTTTTTTACTACCGGCCCTCCCGCCGGCTGGGTCCCTCAACGTTGTGTTGCGCGGGAAAATTTCAACTCCATTCGGCGTGCCAGGATCGATAGTGGCCAGCACAGCACAAAGTACATTGCCGCAACAGTTCCGAAGACCAGGAACGGGCTGAATGTCGCGTTATTGATAATCTGCCCTTGGCGGGTGAGTTCTGTGAACCCGATGATTGCGGCCAGTGATGTTCCCTTGATGAGTTGTACCAAGAAGCCAACAGTAGGAGCAACGGCGATGCGAGTGGCCTGTGGCAAGAGGATATAGCGCATCCGATTATAGTACCGCAGGCCCAGCGCCGTTGCCGCTTCCCGTTGGCCAGGCGGAACTGCCTCGATACAGCCTCGCCATATCTCGCCCAGAAAGGCGCTCGCATGCAATGTCAGGGCAATTGCTGCGGCAGCCCAGGGATTGATCGCGAAACCAAATATGTTCATCCCAAAGAATACCAGGAAGAGCTGCATTAGCAGTGGGGTTCCCTGGAAGATCCTTATGAAAGCCAGCGCAGCAATTCTTAGCGGGCGGATGTCCGAAGTCCGAGAAAGCGCAATCAACAGCCCGCCAAGTCCGCCTCCGGCGAATGCAATCGCGGAAAGTGCGATTGTCCACTGCGCCGCCATGATGATAATAATAAATTCGTTCCAGCCGAAAGGTCTGATCATTGTAATCTCCTATCGGCTCAGCGGATACTTGAATGTCATCTTGTCGATCGCTGCAAAGATTGCAGAGAACGCGATCGACATGACAAGGTACATCAGTGTGACGACTATATAGACTTCGAAACTTGCAAACGTTGCGGACTGCAGATCGTTGCCCGCTGCGGCAAGGTCATCCGCCGAAATAACAGAGACGACGCTCGAGGTGAGCATCAGGTAGATGAACTGGCTGGTAAGGGACGGATAGACCGTGCGCAATGCCGGCTTCATGATGATGTAACGGAATATCTGCAGCTTCGAAAGGCCAAGAGCAGTTCCGGCTTCGACCTGTCCCCTCTGAACGGATTCGATTCCAGCGCGTATAATCTCGGTACCGTAGGCACCGAAATTGATAACGAGAGCCAGAAGCGCCGCACTATTCGGTGAGAGACGCAGACCGAGAGCAGGCAGACCAAAGAAGATGAAGAAAATCTGAACCAGGAATGGCGTGTTGCGAATGATCTCGACATAGGCATTTACAACGAAACGTACTGGTGCGGGCCCGGATGTCTTGCCCCATGCGCAGATGATAGAGACGGTCAACCCGATCAGCATGGCCGCACAAGAGAGCCGAACTGTTAGCCATGCACCCACCAACAATTGATCAAACGATGCAAAAACAGGTGCAAAGTTGAAATCATACACGTGCTTGATCTCCTCTGCTTATGCAGACCTTATGCTAGTTTAGATCGATCTAAATTTCTTGTAGCCGCCAGTCAACGGGCAATATGCCCGTTAAATCACAAATTGTGGAGCCGGTCCGCAGGATTCACGGATATGAAGATAGGTCTCGCTGACGATTTGGCGAACAGGAAGAAGGGGATTAGCGATACGGGCAAGCAGCAACTGTGCCGCGTTTGCACCAATTGTTACTGGAGCCGTAGAAACTGAGGTGAGACGCGGACGCATTGCTTCAGCGTCACTGACGTCATCAAAGCCGATCAGGGAGAAATCGTTGCCGATAGTTAAGTTGCGATCATAAAGTCCTGCCGCCACCCCGTGCGCAACAACATCGTTGAAGCAGATAACCGCCGTGAGCCTCTTTCTCTGCTCAAAGAGAACGCGTGTAGCGCTGGCTATCTCCACGAGATCATTGGGCACGCGTATGACGGCGGTCGTATCCAATGCTCGTGTTCTCATTGCATTGCGAAAGCCGTCGACCCGTTCGTGGTAGGCTGAATGAACCGGACCATGAACCGCAAATGCAATATCCGTGTGGCCGAGCATAGCAAGATAGTCAACGGCCTGCTTCATTCCACCGGCGTAGTTAGCACCGGCATAGTCAGTCTCTCCTGTCACGTGTCGCAAAGCCTGGACGATTGGTAGTCCCCAGTTGCTGATTTGGGAAGGAAGGCCCGGTTCGGTATCTGCAGCAGGGCAAAGGATTACACCATCGACGCCATGCTCGCGCATGCGGCGTATCAGGACATCTTGCCGAGACACGACGTCGCCGCTGTTGGCGAGAATGACCACCATGTCCGCAGCATCAATAGCCTGCTCTATGCCGGCCAGAAGCTCTGCAAAAAATGGGTTAGTGAGGTTTGGAACAATGACACCTACCGTGTGACTTCTTTCGGCGCGTAAACGTGCTGCTCCTATATTGTAAACATAGCCAAGTGCCTGGATGGCGTCTTCGACGCGTTGACGTGTCTCGGCACCTACCAAGGGGCTTTTGCGGATAACGAGGAAAGCTGTTGCGCGCGAGACTTTTGCATGCCGGGCAACGTCCAGC
>JAEWDP010000094.1 GCA_023390055.1 Pseudomonadota bacterium
ACGCAGAGCCGTCTGACCTTCCTGAGAAAGCCACCAGTCAAAGACCACTTTTGCCCCTTCGGGATTACGCGCTTGCTTGACCAGACCCATTGGCGTGATTGACGCGGTTATCACCTCAGTCGGATAAACCGCTGCAACCGGCGCACCATTCTTGTTTTGCTCGTAGACATTGTAGTCATTGTTGAGCGCCAGCGCCGTCTGGCCCGAAATATTCATCTTGGTCAGGGGGCTTGGTCCGCCGACAATGGTAGGATTGAGCGCAGCGAGGTCTTCCCAGAATTTCCGACCCAGATCGGGATGATTGCGGATGTTGATATAGTTCTGCATAGCCCCGCCAGATTCCAGCGGATTAGTAATCCCGATCTTGCCATCCGCGAATTCGGGGTCCAGAAATTCTGCCCAGGTGGTCTTGCTGGCGCCATTGGGCACCTGCCGGGTGTTATAGCCATAGATCGTCAGGATCGTCCGGCCGTTGCACCACATTCCATCCGGATCGCGCTGATCCGCCGAATAAGCCTCAAGCTCCGGCGAAACGTAATCCATGAGCCGGTTCTGATCTTTTAATGCGACGAAGAGACTGGGGTCGGTCAACATGATCAGGTCATGCGAAACGCGCCCGGCGGTGTATTCGGCCATGGCGCGCTCATAAAGCACATACCCGTTGGCGAAGTACAATTCCAGCTCGACACCGCTTGCCTTACCGACCTCTGAGGCCTGAAACGCATTAATCATATCCGTGGCGTAACGCGTCGGCATGGTCGAATAGAAGGTGACCTTGCCTGCGGTTGCAGCCTGGGCGCGGCCGCCAATATTGAAGGTTGAAACAGTCGCGACTGCACCTGCTCCAGCCAGGAAAAGGCGACGGTTAGGTCCCTTTACTGCATTGCTTTTGTTACTCATTTCTTCCTCCCTTGAAACCGGGTGCCAGGCCGGCATGAAGTATCACATCAGTACCCCTGACAATGCATCAGGGGCGGGAACAACAATAACATGCCCCTATTCATGCACAGCGTGGAACCCTATACGTTTCAACTGCCGGAATGGTTACGCCGCTGCAGATATAAGATCTTCCCGTTTCGCGTCTTGAAATCGACAGTCAAAGAGGGCGGCAAAATCGCTACGAACCATTAGTATCGACGCCACCAGGGAGATGCAGCCATGATGACATCCATTATCGATATCCGCGTGCGGCTTGTGCCGTTTATGTCCCACGAAAAACGTGACAGCCAAGGGCATCAGCACGTTTGCGAGCCGTATCTGTCCAAGATGGCGCTGTTGACCCTGACTGCGGATGACGGGACCGAAGGGCATTGCTTCTGCGCGCCGGAAACAGTGCGCCCCTATATTGTAGAGCGTCATTTGAAACCCATCCTGCTTGGTCAGGACGCGTTTCAACGCGAAAGGCTGTGGCACGAACTTGTCGACGCGCAGCGCTCCAGTGGCGGACATCTGACGGACAAGACCGTTGGCATCGTCGAAACCGCCCTTTGGGATCTGGCGGGCCGAAAATTTGGCATGCCTGTCTACAAGCTGATCGGCAGCTACCGGGATAAGGTCCGCGCTTATGGAAGCATCATGTGCGGCGATGAAAACGAAGGCGGCCTTGCCACGCCCGACGACTATGCGAGCTTTGCGGAAAAACTTGTGGCGCAGGGATACAACGGCATCAAGCTGCATACGTGGAACCCGCCTTTGTCATGGGCTCCGGACCCCAAGGTTGACGCCGCCGCCTGTGCCGCAGTGCGCGAGGCGGTAGGCCCCGATATCGCGTTGATGCTCGACCCTTATCACCGCTACAGCCGCAGCGACGCGCTCTGGTTGGGCAAGCAGATCGAGGCGCTGAACTTTCTCTGGTACGAAGAACCCATGTATGAAGGCTCGATCAGCTCCTATGTCTGGCTATCGCAAAATCTCGGGGTGGCCGTATGCGGGCCAGAGACAATCGAAGGGCGTCAGCAAATTCGCGCGGAATGGGTGAAAGCAGGCGCTTGCGACATCCTGCGCGCCGGAGTAGCCGACATTGGCGGAATCTCCGCCACGTTGAAAGTGTGCGCCTTGGCGGAATCGTTCGGCATGGAGTGCGAAATCCATCACGCTGGCCCCGCAGCCCTGACGGTATGCGCCACGGCACGCAATGTCGGCTGGTATGAGCGCGGGCTGCTGCATCCCTTCATCGATTATGAAGCGAAGCCTGAATATCTGCACCGCCGTCCCGATGAAATGGACGCTGAAGGCTATGTCCACATGCCTCAGATTCCCGGCGTCGGCTTTGATATCGACTTCGACTATGTTGAGCGGGAAGGAGAACCTGCATAGGCGGGAAGTCCTGCCTATACCTGCTTTATTTCATGATAGCTGGCCTATTCCCGCACGGGAATAGGCCGCTCAGCGCATAATTTCGATCGTGTTATTGTCGATCAGGTCAAAGTCGATCTCAGCACCCAGACCCGGCCCATTGAGGGCTGCGATACAGCCATTGGCGTCGAGACTTAAATCCTTGACCAGCCCATATTGCTGAACCGAGTGAGGCAACAGCACTTCGAAGTACCGGCAATTCTCGATTGCCAGCGACACATGCAGATTGGCGACGTTGTTGAGCGAATTGCCGCCATGATGCATCTCGAAATCCATGTTGAAGGCTTCGGCCAGATGTGCGGCCTTGAGGCAGGCAGTGATCCCGCCCTTGATTGCCACGTCGCCACGCAACACGTCGGTGGCGCGATTGTGAATCCACGTCGCAAAACCGGGGAAACCGCCAGAACTGTATTCCGTCGCCATGATGGGAATATCGAGTTCGGCACAAAGCTTGGAGTAGCCGTAGACGTCATCCACCGGCATCGGGTCCTCGTACCAGATATAGCCCAGTTCTTCGATAAGGCGGCCAATGCGAACGGCATCGCCGTAATTGTAGATGGCGGCAGGATCGTACATCAGCGGAAAATCGTCACCCACCGCAGCCCGAACACGCTTGAGCATGGGAATGTGCAGAGCGCGGTCCTTGGGCGGATGCATCTTATAGGCATGGTAGCCAGCCTCCTTGACCTCAACCGCCTGCTGCTCATACGCCTCGATGTTCGGCAGGGTGGATGAGCTGGCGTAAGCCGGGATCGATGTCCGCTGCGCCCCGATCAGCCGATAGAGTGGCAGATTGGCCAGCTTGCCAGCGAGGTCCCACAGAGCCACATCCATAGCCCCGATCGCCCGCAGCATCACGGCGCGGTTCTGCGACATCAATGCCCGGTGGAGCCGCTCCCGATCAAGAGGGTTGCTGCCCACGATCTGCGGCTTGAGCAGGTCGATCAGCCCGCGCGCATCGAGCAATGCAGAGCGGAACGAAGCGCCCAGGAAAGCATGTCCCTCGATGCCGGCATCGGTCTTGATCGTGACCAGACCAAGCTGGCCCTCGCCATTGGTATTGGTGCTGTGACGCGTGTAGGTGATGAGCGGAAGTCCCGTCCACCGGAAGATGGTCAGGGTAACATCGGTAATAACGATGCTGTCGCTGGACCAGCTGCAATGGCCCTCTGATTGAACGTTCAAGACACCCCTCCTCTGGTTCAGGTACTCGCTTAGAGCATAAACTTGCGCCGTCCCGGCGTAGAGACTCGGTGCCTTTCATCTGATGAAACCGACCGGCCGGAGTGTTGCTGCTGCGCAGTGCATGGCGGTAGTTTTGCCGCTACGGTCGCTATCGGTCGCCGCGCCTGCCACGTACACAGTCCAAAACTTGAGGAGCCTAGGAAATGTCCAGTTTACCGGGGAGGCCGATAATGGCGGATGATGCCGTGCACCGGATCGTCTACAGGAATAACACCGAATTCAACAGCCATCCCTTTCTCGGCGGTCTTTGGCGCACCGGAGACGGCGATCTGGTCGTCGCTTTCATGAGTGCCGAATGCGATTACGGTTCAGGCGAGGCGGTCAATCACAATGTCATCACGCGCAGCCGCCGTCGGATGCGTACGATCCGGTCCACGACGAATGGACAAACCTGGGATCAGGACAGCCTTCAAACGGTATTCGAGACGCCCGAGCCCGTAGAGGCCGGTGGAGAGCTTGAACCGGAGGCTGCTATGCCCCCGCTCGATGATGCCGACACATTGGTAGCGGTCGGCGCGAGCCCTGCCCTTCTGGTGCCCGAAGCGCAGACCTGGCTTCGGATCTCGCCTGATGGTGGCCGCAGCTGGCGTCGGGCATTCAAGCTACCTATGTTCAAGCTCGCCTCGCTTTCGGGGCATGGCTCTTTCATGCGCAGGGCTGACGGCATGTGGCTGGTGGCGCTCACAGCAACCTCCCAGGATGGCTGGTATCGGCGTCCATTGTTGTACGGCAGTCTGGACGGCGAATGCTGGACCTTCCTGTCCTTTATCACGCCGCCAGTGCGCGATGATGAGGTCGACGCGCCGGTTTCCGGCAGTCCGCGGTTTGGCGCGCATCGCTACATGTATCCCCGCCCGATCCAGTTGCGTGATGGCCGGATCCTCGTTGCACTGCGCTGCCAACGCGATCCAACCAGTGTGTTGTGGACGGAAGTTTTCGAGAGCGACGATGGCGGGCGCACATTCGGCTTTCTTGCTCGCGTCAATGATTGGGGAGCCCCCGGCGATCTGGTAGAAATGCAGGATAGTCGCATCGCTTGCGTTTATGGATACCGGCTTCCGCCCTATGGCATTCGCTGCCGCTTGAGCGCCGATGGCGGCAAAACCTGGGGTGGGGAGACCATTCTGCGCGACGATGGTGGAAGCTGGGATCTGGGCTATCCTCGGGTCATCGAGCATGAACCGGGCCGCTTGCTGACAGTCTATTACATCAACTGCGCCGATGATCCGATCCAGATGGGCGGCGGCGTGCGGCATATCGCGATGACCGAGTTTACGCCGAGGTAACGGCGGGCAGATTCCGCCTCGTGAAACCGCCCCAGATTGTCGTTGTTGCCGCGCCGGTAGGCACTCATTCTGCCTGCAACGCAGTTCTGCAGCCAAAGACTGGCCAATAACAGAGGAAAATCTAGAATGTATGATAAGAGCGATCCCCGATCCTCGTTGGCGAAGGAGTCCGCGAGCCCGCCGCCGCCAAAGCAGTTCTTCGGTGCCGAGTATGGCCTGTTTTATTCAACAGAACCGCAAATCAGCACGCCGGAGTCCAAAACCTGGGTTAGCCGGGGACAGAATTTCATCGTTGCCTATACCGAAGGCGACGCGGGAACCTCGCTGGTGCGCAGCGAACAAACGGATGAATATGCTCTCATCCTGCCGGACAAGGACAGCGAGATTGAGATCACGACCGTTGACGGCACCCAACGCGTGTCCGGCTATTCGATCGCATTCGTTCCTCCCGGTCCGAGCACGATCCGGCTCTTAAGCAAGACGCGGATCGTTCGTCTGGTGACGCCCAAGGCGACAGACCTTGCCGATATTGCCGCCAATGCCGATGCCTTCAAGGGAGAGCACCCAAGCGTGCCGCCTTTCAAGCCTTGGCCCGCTCCTGCCAGTGGATTGAAGCTTAAATGGTACAGTCTTGACGTGCCGCAGGAAGCTGGACGCTTTGGCCGCATTTTCCGCTGTACCACCTTCATGATCAACTATCTTGACCTGCGACATGGCCCGCGCGACAGAACGAAGGTTTCGCCCCACCATCACGACGATTTCGAGCAATGTTCGCTGGCATTATCGGGAACGTTCACCCATCACATTCGCTGGCCATGGACAAGTGACATGACGATCTGGCGGGAAGACGAGCACCAGACGTGTGAATCGCCCTCCATTTGCGTCATCCCGCCGCCTGCGATCCATACAACGACCGCAGAAGGGGCCGGAGAAAACCAGTTGGTAGATATTTTCGCCCCGCCTCGCATGGATTTTTCGTCCAAGCCGGGATGGGTGATCAATGCGGACGACTATCCGATGCCAACGGACGATTAGAGCGCCGTGCGCGCTCAAACAGTCAAGTTTAAGCGCGCACAAATATTTCTAAAACAAATAGATAGAGCGGCTATCTAAACTATTCTATGCACTTATGGAACCGGGTCCTGCCGCTTGAGGCCAAGGATTTCGCGGGCTTCACCAGCTGTTGCGGGTCGGCCTCCAAGCTCTTTCAGGATGCGAACCGCCTTCGCTACCAGCACGGTATTGCTCTCAGCGAGCACGCCTTTTTCCAGATAGATATTGTCCTCCAGACCCACCCGCACATGACCGCCGAGCAGCCAGGCCTGAGCCAGCATGGGAAATTCCCAGCGCCCGACGCCGAACGCAGCCCACTGCGCATCCGAAGGTAGGAGCGAGGTCAGATAGAGCATGGTCTGCGGCGTGGCGATCGCACCGTAGCGAACACCCAGAACGATCTGAAACAGTGCCGGAGAGGCAACCTTGCCCTCGTCGATAAACTGCCTTGCAAGCTGGATATCACCTGAATCGAAAACTTCCAGTTCCGGCAGAACACCCGCGGCATGGATCCGCTCGGCCATGATCGCCAGATTGCGCGGTGTGTTGATGACAACGGAGCTGCCCGAATACATGGTGTTGAAATCCAGACTGCAGATTTCCGGCCGCAAGCGCTCGATATGCTCGACTCGAAGTTCAGGGCGCGCCAGCGACGTGCCGGGAGCAGCACGGCTGGGTTCATCGTCGCTCGGAATGAAGCGCCCGCCCGGCCCCGTCGTCAGGTTAATGATCACGTCCTCGTCGGCAGCGCGCAGCCGCTCAACCACTTCGCGATAATGCGCCAGTTCCATGCTCGGACGCCCATCGGGATAACGAACATGGATATGGATGATGGCCGCTCCGGCCCGCACGGCATCCAGACTGGCATTGGCAATCTGTTCGGGCGTGCATGGAAGATAAGGGGACTGCTGCAACGTGGTGATGTTGCCCGTTACCGCGCAGCTGATGATAGTTGGCTGTGACAACGTCTGCTCCTGCTGGTGAGTAGCCCTACCATCACGCCAGGCAGCCGTTGGGCAATCCATTCATGCCAATGTTCCGCGTGGTGAAACAACAGCCTGACATTGGCTGCTGGCCATTTCGCGCCCCAAAAACAGGCGCTATCTTGGCCTCAAGTTAAGCACCGATCAGAAATTTTTATGGGGTCAAAGATGGCTAGTGAACGATTGAGCAGTTCTAACTTGCGCGAGCAGCTTCGGCTGAAAACCCCGCTGCTCGGCACCTTCGTCAAGATGCCGACATCACAGGCCATCGAGATCCTTGGCTCGGAGGGATTTGATTTCGTCGTCATCGATAGCGAGCATGCTCCGCTCGGTCGGGCCGAAATAGATCTAATGGTGCTTGCAGCGCGGGCGGCAGGCATAATGCCGATTGTACGCGTCGGCCACCCCAGCCAGATCTTGACCGCGCTCGATTGCGGCGCAGCAGGCGTGATGGTGCCGCACGTTTCCTCGGTTGCCGATGCGCAGGCCGTTGCGGCGGCTTGTCGTTATGCCAAGGGTAGTCGTGGCTTTGCTGGATTGTCGCGGGCCTCCGACTGGGGCGCACGCCGCGCGACGGAACATATGGAAGAGCAGGACAACTCGATTGTCTGCATCGCCATGATCGAAGATATCGAGGCGGTGGACACGGTGGACGACATTGCCGCCGTCGACGGTATCCACGCCTTGTTCGTCGGTCGCGGCGATCTGACCGCACTGTTCAGCAAAGACCCTGATGCAACGGCCAAGGTTGCTGCACTTAGCGAGCGCGTCGCGACGGCAGCCCAACATGCCGGTAAACCCCTTCTGATGCTTGCCACCAACCCGGCCGATGCCGCCAAAATGCGGGAGTGGGGTGTTACCGCACTGCTTGTCTCCAGCGATCACGGCATGATGAAAAATGCCGCCGCCGCCGCAGTCCGCGACTATGCTGCCAAAGTGAATTAAAGTTTTAGGGCTGAGCTTTTCGCCGACTGGCCAGCATGCCCATAATCTCGGGAACTTTCGCGCGCGCCGTCTTCGCCAAATCCGCGTAAAGCGAATTGCCATGGGCATCAATCGCCACCGTCAGAGGGCCGAACATATCAAGGCGGATCCGGGTCAATCGAAACTGGGCGATCAGATCGTCCCAACCGGTTTCGATAACCTCCGCAATGCCTTCGGTAAGAAGCGGAGCGCCGCCGCCGACCATCGACAGATAAACACAGCCTGTGTCGCGCATTGTTGCCACGCTTGCTTCATCGAGGCCGCCTTTTCCCGCGACAACCGTCAAGCCGAAATGGGAGATGATGCGCGGCATGAAGACGTTGAAGCGCGTGCTCGTCGTGGGATTGACGTACAGAGCTTCCAAAGCGGCATCGCGGGCTTCACTCATGATGCCGAGATGCAGGAACGCCTTGCCGGAGAAGTCGACCGGCGGCGCTTGATCATTATCGATAGACGCTGCCAGTCGCTGATGGGTCGGGAAACCCGCCGTGACAATTGCCTCGCCACGCAGGTAAACCATCTCGCCCAACCGGAGCGACCGGGCGGTCTCGGGAGATAATGGAATATCGAGGACACGTTCACTCAATGATTTCCACCTTCCCTGAATTGTGGATGCGGGCGCGGGTGCGCCGGTTGATCCAGCAGTTAAAACAGACTGCGACGGGCGTAAAACCGTGGCCCGAAGCATAGTCGATATGCACACCAAGTGCCGTCGTGTCGCCGCCCGTGCCCATGGGCCCGAAGCCGGTCGCATTGATGCCTAGGGTAAGGCGCTCTTCCATGGCGGCCAGTATCGGTTCGGGATTTAGCGTTCCGAATGGGCGTAGCGTCTGAAGCTTGGCGAGCTTGGCCG
>JAEWDP010000069.1 GCA_023390055.1 Pseudomonadota bacterium
GACTTGGCGAACCAAAAATCCCTGATTTTGTGAAGAATTTGAAGCGGCATGTCTCGTGGGCGCATTCAGCAGACGAGATTGATTTTGGTCGTTTAAGTCAAAAGCGCGTCGTTGTTATCGGTGTTGGAGCATCAGCCGTTGACAATGCAGCCGAAGCTCTGGAGCAGGGAGCAGGTGAGGTGCGCCTTCTTGCGCGGCGCAAGAAGATGCCGACGATCAACAAGCTTATGGGAATTGGATCCTACGGTGTTACAGCGGGTTTTGCCGAGATTTCTGCTGAATGGCGTTGGCGTTTGATGGATTATGCAACCAAGCAACAAACGCCAGCACCACACAATTCCACACTTCGTGTCAGCCGCCACCAAAATGCGTACTTCCATTTCGATTGTGCTATAAGCTCGATGGAGGAAGAGGGGGATGAAATCGTCATCAGGACGACCAACGATCGTGTGTTTCGTACCGATTTCGTTATCCTCGGTACGGGTTTTTCCGTCGATCCTGTCAGCCGCGAAGAACTTGCGCTTGGCCAGGACAAGATTGCCTGCTGGGAAGACCGCTACACGCCACCTCCTGGAGAAGAAAATCCAGAGCTTGGCCGATTCCCTTGGCTCAATCAGGACTTTTCATTCACGGAGAAGGAGCCCGGTAGCGCTCCATGGCTGAAGGATATCCACTGCTTCAACTACGGCGCATCCGTGAGTGTGGGTAAGGTGAGCGGTGATATACCTGCAATCAGTGAAGGCGCATTGTGGCTTGCACGCGGGATCGCTGCATCACTGTTTATTCGCGACATCAACTATCACTGGGATGCGCTACTCGCTTATGAAAAACCGGAACTGGATGGAACGGAATGGACCGATGCTGATGCTGCTGATGCATCGCACAGGCAGGGATTGCAGCGTTGTCACGCGCAGGAGACACCATGACCATTGATGTTATTGATACAGTACTTGGCCTTGAACGCTTTGCGGACGTGAAAGCATTGCGAGAGCAACGCTCCAAGCTTAAGCATTTGACACAGACGAGTTACGAGGCGGCCTTGCGACCGACGGAAGAACGCAATTTTTCCTATGCATTGCGGGCAGCCTTGGCGGCCCGGATGGCTGCTTTATGGAAGTCTGATGAGCTTGTGGCGCATTACCTTGAACTTCTTCGAGGTGAGGACGGTGGGGCTGCTCTCGGTTCCGTCGCCAAGCCAGGTGCCAGCATCGAAAATGAGAGCTCTCGTCTGGCTGCCATTGTCGCCCATATCGATCTCGTGACACTATCACCGAAGGATGCGACACGTGCCAGTATCCAGGCGCTGGTCAACGCCGGGCTAGACGATCGAGACATTGTAACCCTTGCTGGTCTTATTGCCTTCGTCAACTATCAGGTGCTGGTCGTATCTGGTCTCAAGATGCTGAGAGATAACTGAAATGACAGAAGCGGTACATGAATTCACCGTCGAGAGCCTGGATTGGAAACCCTATATCACTCCTGTTGCTCTCGACAATGCATCGCCTGAGCAACTTGATGCCCTGAAGGTTACGCCGTCCAACCGCAAGGTATCGGATTATGTACTTGTTCTTGCGCATGAACCAGAAAGCCTGCGCGAGCGAACCCCATTGTTCAATGACATCATGTATAGTGAAGGTGGACTGTCACGAGGTGGTCGTGAAATCGGCGCGCTTGCTGCGTCGTTTGTGAACCGATGCATCTACTGTGCATCTGTGCACGCCGCTCGCTATATTCAACTCGAAAAGCAGCCCGAAGTCGTAGACGAAATCTACAAGAGTGGGCTTGAAGCCGACTTGCCAGAGTTCGAGCAGGCACTCTTCAATTTCGGGGTTGATCTGACCGCACATCCCGACAATGTCGGTACATATCAATTCTATCACTTACGGGAAATCGGTCTCGATGATCTCCAGATCCTTGATCTCATCCACGCGATCGCTGTCTTTGGTTGGGCTAACCGGCTCATGCACACGCTTGGGGAACCGCATCGGCAGGAATAAGTGGAGCAGGTAAGCCGTAACAAAGGCGGAAGCATCCGCCCCTTCGACATTTCAAACCGGGACGTATTGCGCATCGCGCTTCCGATGATGGTTGCCTATCTGTCCAGTCCTCTGGTGGGACTTGTCGCGACAGGTGTGATCGGTCAGTTGAGGGATGAGGCGTTGATCGGTGGCGTCGCACTGTCGGCAGTCATCTTCGATGTTATTTTCGTCAGCTTCAATTTCCTGCGTGGAGCAACAACTGGCTTTACCGCGCAAGCTCTCGGCGCAGGTGACCGCTACGAGGAGCAACGGATGTTGGCCAGCGGTCTGATTGTAGCGATTATCGCTGGGATCTTGCTGCTAGTTCTACAAAAGCCAATCGGTGAGCTTGGGCTCGTCGCCATGGGGGCAAATGGGGTTGTTGCCGAAGCTGCATCGATCTACTTTTCCTGGCGAATCTGGTCGGCGCCATTCGTGTTGTTCAACTTCGTCGTTTTTGGGTGGATCATTGGGCGGGGTGATGCCTTCTGGGGGATGGTCTTGCAGACACTCCTGAACGGCCTCAATGCTGCCCTCAGCTTCTATTGGGTGCTGGGGTTGGGATGGGGCGTCGCCGGCGTTGCCGCTGCGTCACTGGTCGCGGAGGCCGTCACAGCACTCGCCGGGCTCTACCTGATATGGACCAAAACAGATCGGCATGCCTGGAACCTGCCGGATCTCTCCGCCTTTCGACGCGCCCTGTCGGTAAATGGTGACATGATGGTGCGCTCTTTTGCGTTGCTTATAGGACTTTCCTTCTTTACGCGTCAGAGTGGCACGCTTGGTATCGACATTCTGGCCGCAAATACGATCCTGCTGCGGTTCTATTTCTTCGGAGTGGCGTTTCTTGACGGAGTTGCAACCGCTGCTGAGCAACTGGCCGGTAGAGCGGTCGGCGCTCGTTATCGACCTGCTTTTGACCAAACGATCCGCTTGACGACACTATGGGGCTTTGCCTTTGCGGGGCTTGTTTCGCTTGCTTTTCTTGCCGCTGGTAATTGGGTGATCGGTATAACAGCACCTAGTGAAAATGTGTTAGACCTTGCCCATCGCTACTTGCCCTATGTTGTTGCTCTACCGATCTTCGGGATTGTTGCGTTCCAGATGGACGGTGTCTATATCGGCGCGACATGGTCGCGGCAGATGCGCAATTTGATGGTCGCTTCGCTTGCCATCTATTTCGCAACTTGGGCAGTACTCCAACCGATCTTCGGCAATGATGGGTTATGGATTTCTTTAATCCTTTTCCAGAGCGCTCGCAGTGTTGCTTTCCGATTTATGCTTCCACAGCTTGCCGACAAAACATTCAAGAATGACATTCCTGCATCCGGTTGAATGTTGCTTGTGCTGCTGTGTTGAATATCAGGTGAATGGAAGCTACGGTTCTTCTGGGAACGTCTGGTAAACTCTTTGCGTTGCTCTGAGTGGGACCTAATACTCAAGTTCTCGTCCGATAGATTTTTACGATCGCCCGAGTACCTGTTGACTTCATATATTACTCGGTTGAAAAGGCGCTTAGCTGCAGAGGAGATTTAACTGATGGCTGAAGAGAGTAATACGGATGCTATTGTTGGCGTAACCGCCACCAATGGGCAGACTGAAAAAACCGCGGTAAAGAAACAACGTGCACCACGCAGAACGAAAGCAGCTGCTGAGCCGGCAACAGTTGCATCTGAAGAGACAACTTCAAAGCCCGCAAAGGTGACGCGTCGCAAACGTGGCGAAAAGGCTGCTTCCACAACGGCAGAGCCAGCGAAAACCCGGGGTAGACCTGCAACGCGTACAACGACCGCCAAACCGGCAGGTCGAGGGAAAGCCGCTGCGCCGGTGAGCCGTAAGCCGAAGGCTTCAAATACAGCTATCGATGAAATCGCAGATCTGATTCAGCTCGAAGATGAAAACAAAAAACTTCGTAAGACGCTGGCGGATAAACTCCGCAAGGAGAATGCTGATCTTCGCAAGCGCTTGGGGATCAAGTAGCAAACTACTGGTGGATATTGGCTTGGGCAATTTCAACATCAGCCTCAAGAATTCCATCTTTCAGAGGAAAAACTTTCGGGCTCAGGCGATGGGCCCGAATTTGCAATGCTGACGCACCGCACTGCAGTGCGCTTAAGGACATAGCTCATGAAGACGTCACCATGGAAGTTTTTTACCAGATTGACATCCCGGCGGCGAAATGAAGATGCGCAAGTTGATCACAGCTCCGCAGAATCCGCCACACCAGGATCTGAGGAAGAAGATGCAAGTGCTTCCAAGATTCAACAGACGGAAACCGAATTCGAAGCAACTGATCACGTTCACGATGTTACCGTTCCAGTAGCGGGAGCTGACGACGGACTTGATAAAAGATCTGACGTGTCGGAGCCGGTGAGGGAGCCTGTCTCCCAATCTTCACAAAATTCGGCAATTGAGCATGTGGCCTCGTCGCCGACCCAATCGGATGAGGTAACGGTCGCCGGATCCGTAGCAACAAACGAAATCATTAAATCGCCCGATGGCAGATCAGATCTCCTCGATGAGGACAAAGGATTGCAATCGGCCGGCGATGATGATCAGCCACAGGGCGACAGTTCGGCGGTTACTGATCACTTGGCAGCAATGGAAGTTCAGACAACGCAGGCAAATCTGCCTACTTCAGCAGGGACTCTGCAGGCGGTTCTGGATGTCATTAGTCCTCCAGATGTCGGGTTTGATCCGCAGCAATTCGACGAACAGCCATCTCGACAGGAAGCGGCTGTTCCTAGCAAAGGTACACGCAAGTCGACACAAAGAAAGCTGGCCCCTACTGATGTGAAATCTCCAACCGGAGATACATTTCATGATGCAGTGGTGGACCTTGATCAGGAAGTCAGGCAATTAAGGTCC
Source organism: Pseudomonadota bacterium (assembly GCA_023390055.1). Lineage (GTDB taxonomy): Bacteria > Pseudomonadota > Alphaproteobacteria > Rhizobiales > Rhizobiaceae > Neorhizobium. The sequence continues at coordinate 4,887 of JAEWDP010000069.1, forward strand.
CAACTTGCCGACAAGTTGCGTCTTCAAAATACCCAGTTAAAGAAGATGCTTGAGCGATTTGATCGCTTCTGAATGCGATTTTGAACCCGAAAGACGGAAATTCATGAAAACCCCGCAACGTGCGTTTGTTGTTGAGATCAAATCTGGCCGACGGCGATCAACTGTCAGACCTACGTCCATTTGGGGTAATACCGATCTAAAGTCTCTTCTGCGCGAAGCAGAAACTGACGCGCCCCATCTGTTCGAAAAAACACCTGTCGCGGCTACAAGTACAAAAGTTGGATATCAGCCGGAATCAGTTTCGCCACCTGTCGCTGGTGTTATATTGAACACTGAGCCGCAGATGCAATCACACTCTACTGACTTGGAGAGGCCTGTCGAAACACCGGATGCTTTACCTGTTTCATTCGTGTCCGAAGCACCAGAGGATCTAGCGGTCCCGAAGCCACCCGTTTTGAACAAGCCGACGCGGCGTCCCACCAGCGCGACGCGTGATACGCGCCGGAAGAACGTTGACATTGCAATCAACGAAACGCAGACCTCAGATGGACTGGAAGCGCTTGAAACGGAAAATCTGAGATTGAAGAGGATGCTGGCAGAGCATCTAGGTGCAGAAAATTCGCGTCTGCGCGCAATGCTTGAACGGTTTGGACGTACATAGCACGACAAATCTGAGGCTTCCGTGATGAACGGGGCTGGCTCTTACATGTTCGCCGGCCAACATTCGTTCAGGCAAAGACGGCGCAAACATGCGGTAAAGTTCCAGGACGCTATGACTTTCGGTGGAGTGACAACTATCTTGTCCGGTTGATTGTCAATGTCTTTTCAGGCTTTGGGATCCCCGCCAGGCAGGCATGGAATGAGTACCGAAATCACCAGATTTCCTGGTGCAAGCTGAGCTTGTGCTTCTATTGAACTGCCCAATCGCTAATAATATGCGGACAGATGTTTTGATCGAGGCCACGTCGTGTGGCTGATGTCGAGAACATCTCTCCGTGCTTCGGATTGAGATACGTCTCTTCCGATATAGGCGGATAATGGGTTGCCATTGCGAATGATCTGTCTAGGTTATGCCCGAAATATGCCAAATCGAAAGGATCTTCCCCATGAAGAGGCTGTTTCTCAAGGTTGCGGCTGCTGCCGGCATTGCACTTGCAGCTTGTTCTGTAGCTGCTCAGACGCCTCCAAACGTCTTGATCGTTGGCCAGATTGCAGAACCTCAATCCCTCGATCCACATACGGTCACCGCCACGAACGACTTTCGTATCCTGGTGAACTTGTATGATGGATTGGTGCGCTACAAGGATGGGACATTGGAGGTTGAACCCAACCTCGCAGAGAGCTGGGAGATTTCAGAGGATGGAAAATCCTATACCTTCAAGCTCAGGGAAGATGTTGCATTTCATGACGGAAGCGAATTCAACGCACAGGCAGTCAAATTCAACTTTGATCGCATGCTGCTGGAGGATCATCCCTTTCATGACACCGGGCCCTTCCCGCTGTCTTTTAATTTTTCCACAGTCGAGAGTGTTGATGTGATCGACGACCTTACGGTCGAGTTCAAGCTGAAGGAAGCATTCGCACCCTTTCTGTCCAATCTAGCCTATCCAACAGGACTTATTGTCTCGCCAGCGGCTGTTGAAAAATATGGCAAGGATTTTGGACGTCATCCGTCAGGAACCGGCCCCTTCAAATTTGTCGAGTGGAAAGCTAATCAACTAGTGGCGGTTGAGCGAAATGAAAATTACTGGGACGGAGCGCCATCGCTGGAAGCAGTCGTCTTCCGACCAATTACAGATGCCAATACGCGTGTTGCGGAGATGCTCGCTGGAGGGATCGATGTAATGCTCGAAGTGCCACCCGACAACTTTGCATCCTTCCAATCTGATGCAAATTTCCTGGTTGTTGAGCAAGCTGGCCCTCACGTTTGGTTCGCAATTCTTAATACCAAAGACGGCCCATTCGCCGACAGGCGCGTTCGGCAGGCAGCAAACTTCGCAGTCAACAAGGAAACTTTAGTCAAGGATGTGCTGCAGGACACGGCAACCATTGCTGCTGGGCCAATTCCGTCGGCTTTCTCCTGGGTGGAGAGCTCTGTTGAACCTTATCCATACGATCCAGACAGAGCCAGGCAACTTCTTGTCGAAGCGGGGATGGAGCATCCAGAAGTGACCTTCTATGTTACTGAAGGTGGTTCGGGAATGCTCAATCCGGTTACCATGGGCGCAGCAATTCAAGCTGACCTTCAGGCGGTAGGCTTTGAGGTCAAGATCGAGAGCTATGAATGGAATACATTTCTGCGGCTCGTCAATGAAGGCCTCGAGGATAAGGCGGACATGGCCGAGATGGCCTGGATGACCAATGATCCGGATACGTTGCCTTACCTCACACTGCGCACTGAAGCCCAGCCTGAAAATGGTGGCTTCAATTCCGGTTATTATTCTAACCCTGGCGTTGATGAACTGCTTGAAAAGGCCCGGTCATCGACAAGTCAGGAAGAGCGGGCGGAACTTTATGGTCAGGTTCAACAGCTCGTTCATGATGATGCTCCATGGCTGTTTGTTGCCAGCTGGAAACAGAATGCAGTGACGAGCGCCGCGGTAAAAGGTTTCGAGCTGCAACCATCTTTCCTGCTGCACCTGAAGGATGTCAGCAAGTAGCCACGACTGATCACATGTCGGGATAACACGCTACGGAGAGAAGTCTTGTCCGCATATGTCCTGAGGCGCCTACTGGCAATTGCTCCGGTCCTCTTTGGCCTATCGATCATAGTCTTTCTTGTGATGGCTATGATCCCGGGTGATCCTGCCACAGCAATCCTTGGGGCCTATGCAACACCGGAAAATGTTGAGCGAATCAACCGGGAGCTCGGTCTGGACAAGCCTCTGGTTCAACAATACTTCATCTGGCTGACCAATGTCCTGCAGGGTGATTTCGGCCGATCTTACGCGCTCAATCGTCCGGTCCTTGATGAGGTACTGGAGCGATTTCAGGCAACGCTCGTTCTTGCCGGGGTCTCTCTCGTTCTGTGCGCATTCATTGGACTTTTTGCCGGCGTCTGGTCTGCCATCCGCCAGTTTGGATGGGCGGACAAGATCATCACGCTCGTCGTCCTCATGGGCATCTCGATGCCATCGTTCTGGCTTGGCCTGATCCTCATACTGCTATTTGCAGTGAAGTGGCGACTCTTGCCGGTAAGCGGGATGTACGCGGTTTACGGCGGTGGTGATCTCAAGGATCTCGTATTGCATCTGGTCCTTCCCGCATCGACGCTTGCCGTCGTCGCTGCAGGCGTTATTGCACGGCTTACCCGGGCAGCAATGCTGGAAGTCCTTCGTCAGGATTTCATTCGTACTGCAAGAGCAAAAGGCCTTCAAGAACGTCAGGTCGTTTGGCATCACGCCTTTCGTGCGGCACTTGTGAGCGTGATCCCTGTCATAGGGATTCAGGCCGGCTTCGTGCTTGGGGGAGCAGTCTACATCGAAACCGTATTTCAATGGCCTGGTGTTGGTGCGATGCTGGTCAAGGCCATCTCGACCCGTGATCTTCTTCTTGTTCAAGGAGGTGTTCTTATCGTAGCAGCCAGCTATGTGATCTTTAATCTCTGCGCCGACATTGTCCAGACCATCCTCGACCCGAGAATATACTCATGACCAGGGATGCAGTAGCACCTTCCTCACTTGCGCGGGATCGTCTTTCATCCGGAAGCTTGTTCTTCAACAACCGATTGGCATCGGGGGGGCTCATCGTTCTGTCGATCCTACTTCTTTTGGCTGCTTTCGCACCGGTTCTTCCGTTGCCTGACCCAAATGCAACTGCACCAGCGGATCGGTTACAGCCATTGTTGAGTCCAGGGCACATTCTCGGCACCGACCAACTGGGACGAGATCTCCTGAGCCGGCAGCTCTGGGGTAGTCGCGTGTCGCTTGCTGTCGGATTTTCTGCGGCACTGTTTGCGGCATTGGTGGGCACTTTGATCGGTGTTCTCGCCGGCTATGCGGGTGGCCGTATCGACAATCTGCTGATGCGGGCGATCGATATGCTGATGGCGTTTCCATACATTCTACTGGCGCTCGCCATTGTAGCAGCCCTTGGGCCTGGCCTGATGAACGCACTTTATGCCATCGCGATCGTGAATGTTCCATTCTTTGCCAGGAATGTGAGAGGGGTGACTTTGGGGCTGGCACAACGAGAGTTCATCGACGCAGCACGTCTTTCCGGAAAGGGTCACTTATCGATCCTGACGACGGAGATACTTCCCAACGTCATGCCGGTGATCGTTATCACAATGTCGACGACGACCGGTTGGATGATCCTGGAAACCGCAGGGCTGAGCTTTCTTGGTCTGGGCGCACAGCCGCCTCAGGCAGATCTGGGCTCGATGCTGGGAGAGGGTCGTGCTCAATTATTGACTGCACCACATATCTCTGTGGTTCCCGGTGTCATGATCTTCCTGCTTGTTATTAGCCTCAATATTATTGGCGATGGTATTCGCGATGTGCTCGACCCACGCCTCCGTTCCGGTGCTCTATTGCGTCCTGGGCCACGAACGACGGTCAATCCGTATCGGAAAAAGCAAGAGAGCAGCAACCCGGGCGCCGTGTTGAATGTTGAAGAACTGGAAGTTGGATTCATTCGTAACCGTCGGTACTTCGCAGCCGTCAAAGGCGTGTCGCTCCAACTACAAGCTGGCAAATGCCTTGGACTTGTAGGGGAGAGCGGCTCGGGAAAAAGTGTTACAGCGCATTCAATCATGGGGCTGGTCAGTTCACCACCGGGAATTGTTCAGGAGGGACGGATCTTTCTCGACGGCGTTGACTTGCTGTCTATGGCAGACAATGCCCTGATCGGGAGCAGAGGACGGCGCGTGGCGTATATATTCCAGGATCCGTTGACGACACTGCACCCGATGATGTCAGTTGGCCGTCAGATCGAAGAAGCTATCTCCGCTCACCAAACACTTGGTAGAAACGCCCTCCGGAAGAAAGCTATCGGGTTGCTGGACCGGGTCGGCATTCCGGACCCCACGCAAAGATACAGACATTACCCTCACCAGCTCTCTGGCGGGCAGAGGCAACGCATTGGCATTGCGATGGCGCTGGCAAATGATCCTGATATCATTATTGCTGACGAGCCGACGACTGCATTGGATGTAACGGTACAGGCGCAAATTCTAGATCTGCTGCGCGTATTACAGAAGGAGCAGGGGATGGCTCTCCTGTTCATTACGCATGATTTCGCTGTGGTTGCGGAGATCTGCGATAGGGTTGCCGTGATGAAGGATGGGGAGATCGTGGAGGCCGGCGAAACTGGGGATATTCTCAACAACCCTCAGCATGACTATACCAAGCAATTGTTGGCCTGTGTTCCGGAGATTGGGCACGGTAGCGACTTTCTGGGTCGCGTTGCGTCAGTATTCTCAGAGAGAGAGGCGTAATGAGCGCCAATATGATCGAGGCACGAAATCTCACCAAAATCTACGGTGGCGGTCGAACTATCTTTGGAAGTTTGGCCTACAGGCTGGAGGCTGTCAGTCGGGTGAGCCTGACACTGGGGCAGGGTCAAACGCTTGCTCTTGTGGGAGAAAGCGGCTCCGGTAAAAGCACAGTTGCACGCATGCTGGTCGGTCTCATGCGTCCGTCAAGTGGAGAGATAACGGTCGCTGGACATGATGTCGCTGTGCTACGCCGGCAAGGGCCACGTGCTTTGGGCAGGGTCATTCAATACGTATTTCAGGATCCGATAGCCTCCCTGAACCCGCGTAAAACAGTTCGCAAAACATTGCATGCGCCTTTAAAACTCTTGAAGGGTTATGACGCTTCAACACGTCACGCCCGAATTGTTGAACTTCTCGAAGCAGTGAAGATGCCGTTCGATACGCTTGACCGATATCCGCACGAGCTCTCCGGTGGTCAAGCTCAGCGCATTGCCATTGCCCGAGCACTGGCAGCGGACGCGAAGATACTCATTCTTGATGAACCCGTGAGTGCTCTGGATGTATCAGTACAGGCTCAGGTTCTGTTGCTACTTCAGGACCTAAAGGCAAAGTACAACCTGTCATACCTCTTCATAAGCCACGATCTTGCGATTGTTGAAGCAGTCTCTGATCAGGTTGCTGTCATGCGTCGGGGTCACATTGTCGAAAATGGGCCGACAAATGTGATCTTCTCTCAACCCCGTAGTTCCTACACTCGTGGATTGATTGAAAGTGCGCCGCGGTTGAGGTCAAGGGTTACAGGTGATTTCGAGTGAGGGAACTGTACTTGGCACAGCAGTATAGGATCCTGTCATGGATACCGCTTCCTGCGAATTTGATATGCAATGATTGATCATTTTCCCGTCCAGATTGATGATCGAGGTGGCGGCTCATCGTCCGCCACCTTGATGGTTAAAGTTTCGCCCCTTCCAATCTTGCGAGAAGTGCGCGTCCGTCTTCCGCGGACTTGACACGGACGGTCAGTGTTTCACTCTTTACAGGAACTTGTGGTGGAAGGCTTACCGGGATATCCGCTGCGTTTACCGCTGCCCAACGTTTGAAGCGTGGAAGCTTGTTTGGGCCGCTTATAGGGAATGTGCAATTTGATCTGAATGTCATGGGATGTCCGTTCAATGCACAAGCGTCTGCACACAGCAGATGGCTGCGGGCTGATGTGCTTGTAAAACTATGTTGGGGAGTTAATCTCTTAACCTGGCACCGCTCTTGCCTTGGCAGGTAGAGGCGCCAGGATATCAGCCGGGTTTGCGGCTGCCCTTGCAATCAGTCAAACTGGTGAACGGGTAACGGATCATGCCAAGCTTGTCGGCCATTCCAGCAATTTTGTCAATCGGACGGTACTTCAGGAAATATAGCGAAACCACTACCGGCTTCAAGCGTCCTCAACCTTGCGATGAGCTTCCCCTCTCGCACAGGCCCGGTGTCGGGTTGCGTTTTGGAACGAGGCCTATGCTGCAGTATTAGGTGTGTTAGGATTGTGCCGCATATGGGCGGAAGACGCAGGAGATCAGGGTGAGCGTAGCATTTATGAAAGAGGAGAGCGCAGAGGCTGCCGCCGAGACGCTATTGCCTGATCGGCCGATATCCTCGCATCCCAATCTTGTTACCGAAGCCGGATTACGCGCACTGGAGAAACAGCTCGAGCAGGCTCGGGAGGCTTTCACGAAAGCCAATACCCTCGATGATGTTAATGAGCGGCGACGGCAGACTGCAAACCCCTTGCGCGACCTACGATACTACGCAGAAAGGGTTCGCAGTGCTCAAGTCGTTCCGCTTCCGACTTCGAATGACGTCATTGCCTTTGGGTGCACTGTCACCTTCAGACGCAATGATGGACGGGTGCAGGAGTATCAGATTGTCGGCGAGGATGAGGCTGACCCAACATCAGGAACCATTTCCTACGTGTCTCCGGTTGCCAGGAAACTGATGGGTAGAACAGTCGGCGATGTCGTGATTGTAGGCAACCAGGAACTTGAAATCACCGCAATCAAGGGTGTTGGCGGCTGAGCATCCGACATCTCGAGATCCCGCTACGAAATGTTGGCGATGATCCAGAATATCATGAGCGCGCGCTCTTTCAGGAACCGTTTGTTTGGCATGTTCACGGGGTGTGGAATGCTAGCAAGGGCGTTGCATGCGGATCTCTGCCGATGAGGGCAGACAGTTCTCGGTTGCTTCTGATAAGCGCGACTTCATGCAGTTTTAGGCTTATCCTAAGGCATCGCCTGCAGCCATTGAGGGAAAGTCATGTCTCAGTTCAGGTTTTGTCCTGACGAGATGAAGATGGTCAGCGCGTTTGTAGCAGTCTGCGGTGGCAGGGTGCCCGATATAGAAGCCTTGTACCAGGTCAACGTTCAGTCGGCGCATCAATGACAATTGCTGCTTTGTTTCAACGCCTTCTACCAGTATCTTCGCTCCTCGGTTGCGTCCAAGACGAATGATATCTTCCAGCATCGTGTGGCCACTGGGGGTGTTGCTGTCATGCAGGAAAGACTTATCAATTTTTATGCAATCGAAGTCGATCAATCTTAACCAGGAAAGTCCGGCAAACCCTGTGCCGAAGTCATCAAGCCATATCTTAATACCCAAATTTTTCAGGTCGTTGATGCATCGAAGAGAGGTCGAGTCGATCTCCATATCCTGTCCCTCTGTAATCTCAAATGCAAGACGATCGCCCGTCAATCCGTGTTCGGCCAATGTCAGTGCCACAAAGGTAGCAAACCCGAAGCTCTTTAGTTGGAGTGGTGAGACATTGACGGTAACGACCGGGGCAATATCCGTCGCCAGAAGATCCCGGCACACTTTTTGAATTGCCCATTGGCCAAGAGCAAGTATGCTGCCGGTGCGCTCGGCGGCTGGAATAAACATGCTCGGTGGAATAAGTTTTCCATCCAGCATCTGCAATCGCATTAGGGCTTCCACTGCTTCTATTTGGCCGGATGCCACATTCTGTAGTGGTTGGTAAACCATTGATACCAGATCATTGGCGATGGCGATCCGCAAAAGGGCCGGGATGTTGTCAATGTCGTCATTATTGTTGGGGTCATTTGGATCAAACAGACGGACGCAGTTTCGGCCTGCTGCTTTTGCACTGTAAAGTGCCTTGTCAGCTTCATTGATCACCTTTTCGATCTTTAAGGCGACATCAAGCCGGGTGAGGGTGGCTCCGACGCTTACCGTCACAGTTGACATGCCATCCCGTCGTTCCTCGTGAGGCAGTGCGAGCTCTTCCACCGTGCGGCGGATGTCCTCGGCAATGATCTTGACCTTGGCCAGGTCACTGACCGATGCCAGCAGTATAAACTCTTCACCCCCATAACGTCCGATTGACGCATCGTGACGTTGTGCCAACACTCTCAGTGCGTCGGTTACCAGGACAAGACATTCGTCACCAAGCTGATGACCGTAATAGTCATTGAACTTCTTGAAGAAATCAACGTCGATCAACATGGCTGTAAATTGCGCACCTGATTGCTGCGACGCAATCCAGAGATCATTCAGTCGATTGTCGATGGCGCGACGGTTCTCCAGCCCCGTCAACGGATCTGTATGAGACAGGCGTAGCAATGCCTTGCCTCGCTCATTAGCCTCCTTTTGCTGTGCCTTTGCCTCAAGCCTGTTCAAGAAAACATTGTAGCGCTCCTGATTTAGTTTCCAGTTTACATAGGATGTGAAGATCAGGCAGGACACGCAGAATATGCCAAATGTCAGCTGATAGTGGACATCGCCATGTGGGAACGACAACAAGCCCGCAAAGAACAGGATCACAATAATTCCGGACGCCAACAGCGAAAGTCGGAATGGAAAATTGAAGAAGAGGTTGACGCTCATCATGAAGATGGCACCGAAGACCATATAATAGGACATGGCCACGACGTGCGAGGTCATCAGTGCGCTATATAACCAGCCTGCATAAGCAAAGATGAGTGCTGCTGCGGCGGTAAGCTCTATTGCCGCTGAAGTTGCGCCCTTGCGCACCTGATACTCCAGCAGGAAGAGCATCACTGCTGAAATCGCAAATCGTGTACTGACTGTATAAAATGCTACGTCATTGATAAGCAGGATGTCGCTGATCGAAAAGAGCAAGTACACGCCAACAGCAATCCACAGGCCTTGTCTTGTTGCCTGCCGACGGAAATCTTCACTGTGCGCCCGATAGAGCTCACGCAAGACAGCGGCAGGCTGCTGCAGAGGCTCGGGAGGGACTTCAATCTCGACTGTATTTCCCAGGCTGTGCTTCATGCACACTCCACCGCTCTCACCGCTGTGGTTTCATCGATCTCTGAAGACGTTTGATATGGTTCGGTTCGCCATGCGCTGTCTCATCGCCTGGATTACCACATCTCCGTGCCCTTCAGATACCTGATCCTAGGGGATTAAAATTAAGCTTCGTTGAAGAATGTCAGGCCAAAATAATCCAAGGCAGTAGCGGCATATTAACTATGTTTCTCTATTGTGAGCGACTTTAGGTCAGCTTTAAGTAAGTTTTATCCGTAATGTTAACATTCCATTAACCAGTGGGTGGAACGTGAACCAGCGGATTTTTAGTTTAGACGGTCAAAGCCTGATTACTCCTACCTCAGTAACCAGGGAGATTTTCAAGGATGTAAGTGGAGGTGACGAGCAACATCTCGCAATAGGTCGAGCAGAGCTTGCGTTGATTCTCAATCTTACAGAACAGCGGATTAAAAACGAACAGGATCCTGCCGAAATTATACATCAGTTGATTGAGTCGTTACATGAGGCGCGACATAAATTCTCAACGGTTTGGAAGGATCTCGTCCCGATTGTTCAGCAACACCCGGTCGCAAGCTATTTCCACAACGACCCCTTCAGCCGTTGGTCATTCGAAAAGCCGCGAGGATATTCCGGTGATGCCCATTTGATCGATTTTATATACGGGCATCCGATCACTGAGAACGAGATTGCTAGTTCCTCGGCCCTTGGCAAGGAGCTCTATGAGTATACGAGGAATGCCCCATCCGCCGTTGCTGTCCGAGAGCGTCGCGACCTCCTGACGTCGTATGTAGATCGAGAGGCAACCAGTCGTGGACGTGGTACTGAAATCTTAACGATTGCTTCAGGGCATCTCAGAGAAGCCGACCGCTCCACCGCTCTGCAACAAGGCGGTATCCGACGGTGGGTTGCTCTTGATCAGGACCCAATGAGTGTTGGTGCTACTGCCCGTGATTTTCATGGAACCTGTGTCGAAGCGATTGACGGTTCGGTTCGTACTATCCTGACGAAGGCACACAAACTTGGTAAATTCGACTTCATTTATGCGGCAGGACTGTATGATTATCTTTCAGACAGGGTTGCGATCAAATTGACGCAACGTTGTCTCGAAATGCTGAAGCCGGACGGTCTTTTCCTTTTCGCCAATTTTTCTACGGAAGTGCCAGACGACGGTTATATGGAAACCATGATGAACTGGATGCTCCTGCTGCGATCGCAAACCGATATGTGGAACATAATAGAAGCAAGTACTGATGGGATGGCAGTACAGAATAACGTTATGTTCGGAGAGAACCGGAACATAATCTACGGCACGATCCGGCGGCGCGGATGAGGCAAGTCTACTGATGGTCTTCGTCAGATACCGTTCCCTCGACACATTGACTACCTGAGCAGAGCAATTGTGACGTAATACGAAGTTATGCTCAGATGAAGCGTTGGAGTACCCATCAGTCGCTTGTCGTCGGGCAAGTGCATGTCATGAGAGCTGTGCGCGGTCCGACATAGCGTTTCGATGTGGAAATGTCTTTGACCGCAGGCGGCAACGCTGCAGTCGCCATGAACGGCAACATGGTGACAGTTGCGGATCGGGGTATCCATCGCTGTCGGTGCTTTCGATCGTAAAACTGCCCGCGATCAGGTAGTCTCTCGCTTCTTGGAAGATGCAGCCGGATAGCCTGCAGACATAAGTTCGGCAAGCTGCATAACAGCGCCCGAGAGTTGCCCGCGCTCATCGTGGGAGAGGTGCGAAAATCCTTCAATAAACGCTTTCCCCATAGGTTCCGGTGAACGTGTGAGGAGGTTCAGGCCGGATTCGGTGAGGCGTGTGTGCACAATTCTGCGATCATTTGCCGATCGGTAACGTTGGATGAGGCCTCTCTCCTCAAGATTATCGAGGATGATGACAACTGTTGCAGGGCTGATGTCGGCGTAGTTGGACAAGACAGCGGAGGTGACTTCTCCCAACTCCACAATCCCCTTCATGATAACGCGTTGGGCGGCCGTGAGGCTTGACTGCTTTGCAAGGGCGCGTGACTGCAGGTCATGGGCTCTCACGATACGGCGTACGGCTTTTTCGATCAGGCGAATGTCCTGGATTTGCGCGAATTGTTTCTCATCCTGATTGTTTTCTACGCCCATTTCCTTGACCTTATTAATTCGAAATCTAATTATTAGATCTATAATCAATTTGAAATTATCAATAGTCGCGAAAGGGTCAAACGGAACAGTGTGTGGAATTTGTGGTGAAATACGTTTTGATGGGGCGGTTCCTTCGCCTCTGGCACAGGCCAAGATGTTGGATGCAATTGCTCCCAGGGGACCGGACGGTTCGGGACTGGTTATTCACGGAAATGCGGCCTTGGGACATCGGCGATTGTCCATCATTGATCTTTCAGAAAAGGCACGCCAGCCTATGGAAGATCCTGATCTTGGCCTGACGATCGCCTTCAACGGATGCATCTACAACTATCCAGAACTACGCAAGGAACTTGAAGAAAAAGGCTATCGGTTTTTTTCAAACGGTGACACCGAAGTGATCCTCAAGGCATGGCATGCCTGGGGTGTGGATTGCGTGAAGCGTTTCCATGGAATGTTTGCGTTTGTCATCCATGAACGTGACAGTGGTCGCGTAGCGATGGCACGAGACAGGTTTGGTATCAAGCCGCTTTACCTAAGTCGGGTAGGGCACGCCACCCGGTTCGCATCTTTTCTGCCGGCGCTCTTGAAGGCAGGGGATATAGACACGTCGATCAACAAGACAGCTCTTCACCATTATATGACCTTCCATGCTGTCGTTCCGCCTCCGCACACTATCTTAAATGGTATTCAGAAGCTTCCACCGGCAACAGTCCGCATTATAGAACCGGATGGGCGTGAACGGGACACACTCTACTGGAATCCGCCATACGAACGTGATCCGGCAATGGCCAATCTCTCTTCCAATGATTGGCGAGATTTGGTTCTGGAGGCATTACGCAAGGCGGTCCGTCGACGCATGGTGGCCGACGTTCCTGTGGGCGTTCTTCTATCCGGCGGCGTAGATTCCAGTCTGATTGTTGGGCTTCTGGCAGAGATGGGCCAGAAAGATCTTATGACTTTTTCTGTCGGCTTCGAGGCTGCGAACGGCGAACACGGTGACGAATTTGTCTACTCGGACATAATAGCCAAGAAATTTGATACGAACCATCATCAGATCTTCGTTCCCTCAGAACGTTTGATGGGAACCCTGCCTGGCGTATTTTCGGCAATGTCCGAGCCGATGGTTTCCTATGATAACGCCGGCTTTTACCTGCTGGCACAAGAAGTTTCCAAGCACATCAGGGTCGTTCAGTCAGGGCAGGGGGCAGATGAAATATTCGGTGGCTACCATTGGTATCCGCCGCTGGCAAACTCGAATGATGTCGCAACCGACTATGCCAGAGTGTTCTTCGATCGCTCTCACGAGGCACTGGCCCGGCAGGTCAACAAAGAGTGGCTGCCGGATCATGACGTCAGCTTCGAATATGTCAGTCGCCACCTTGGTGCGGCCGGCGCCGATACTCCGGTCGATGCCGCTCTTCGCCTGGATAGTCAGGTGATGCTTGTTGATGATCCTGTAAAACGCGTCGACAACATGACGATGGCTTGGGGACTGGAAGCACGCGTTCCGTTTCTTGATCACGAACTTGTTGAGCTTGCAGCAAGAATTCCGCCGGAAGAAAAGCTACGCCTTGGTGGAAAAGGTGTGCTGAAGGATGCAGCCAGACTGGTTGTCCCTCCCGAAGTTATTGACAGAAAGAAGGGGTATTTTCCTGTTCCACAGTTGAAATACGTCGATGGCCCCTATCTGGAAATGGTTCGGGACGCATTGACATCGCGAGCAGCGCGAGAACGGAATATTTTTTGCGAAAGCTACTTGGAACAGCTTTTCCAGAATCCTGCCGATCATATCACGCCATTGAGAGGATCAGAACTGTGGCAGGTCGGGCTCCTTGAGATGTGGCTGCAAACGCAGGGAGTGTGAACATGGCTAAACTGACGTCGGAGGAGAAGGCGGCGCGAACGCGGTCCACCAAGGCCGTCGCACACCGTTTGAAAAGACGAAGAGTCGATTACTCCAGTCCTGGGCATCTTTCCATTCAGAACCCGGATATGGAAGCTCCGGAAGAAGCCGCGCAAGTTGACTGCGGTTGGGGACGGCTGCTGTTTGCGCAGACATTTAAAGATCCGGATCAGTTGGTTGCTGCACTCCGTGATGAAGGCCCAAACCGTCGAGACATAGCAGTCTATGTGAGCGATCCACATGTCGTTCTGGCTACCGCCCCGCAGGAACTGTTCCTTGATCCCTCCCATACGTATCGGCTTGATCTTCCGACTTACCGTAACAGCCGAAGGCAGCCGCGTGGCTTCTTCGTCCGACGCTTGTCATCGGAGGTAGATGCACGTGCGGTCAATCGTATCTATAGCTCACGTGGAATGGTGCCTGTTAGGCCCGACTTCTTCTGGTCAAACAGAGATAACCGGTCGATTACCTATCTTGTGGCCGAAGATGAGCAAACAGGAGAGATCATTGGTACCGTCACCGGCATCGACCATCGGCGAGCGTTCAACGATCCTGAACGCGGGTCATCACTGTGGTGCCTGGCTGTCGATCCCCAAGCGCGCCATTCCGGGATAGGAGAAGCGCTGGTTCGAAGGCTCGCAGAACACTTCAAAGCGCGAGGGGCAGCTTTCATGGATCTCTCGGTAATTCATGATAACGAGCAGGCGATCAGCCTTTATGAGAAATTGCACTTTCGCCGAATTCCTGCCTTTACCGTCAAACGCAAGAATTCCATCAACGAACGTCTTTATGCCGCGCCGCTTGAGGAATACGATGTCCTCAATCCCTACGGACGTCTTATTGTAGACGAAGCTCGTCGGCGCGGAGTTCATGTGGAGATTACAGATGCCGAAGGTGGGTTCTTTCGCCTTTCACAAGGGGGTCGTTCTGTCCATTGCCGAGAAAGCCTGTCAGACCTGACGTCAAGCGTGGCGATGTCAATCTGCGATGACAAAGCTGTTGCCCGTCGAGTTGTAGAACATGCAGGCCTTTCGGTGCCAGAGCAGATAGTTGCCACGGCAGATGAAAGGATCATTGCGGATTTCCTCACGAGGCATGGGCGTATTGTCGTCAAGCCCGCTCGGGGTGAGCAGGGACGGGCGGTGGCTGTAGGCATTGATGACCTGGAAACGGCAATGCAGGCGATCGTTGCGGCGAGAGAGGTCTGTGATCGGGTTCTGGTCGAATCCTGTTTTGAAGGTGAGGATCTGCGCCTAGTCATCATAGACTTCAAGCTTGTGGCGGCGGCAGTTCGGCGCCCACCACGCATTGTTGGTGATGGCCGCCGGACAGTGCGTAATCTGATAGAAGCTCAATCCCGCCGCCGTTCAGCCGCAACAGGTGGTGAGAGCAGAATCCCAATCGATGAAGAGACTGAGCGTTGCCTCAAGCTCAGCAATTTGGCGCTCGACAGTGTGCTGGAAGCGGGTTGCGATATCGTGGTGCGGAAAGCTGCAAACCTTCACACAGGCGGGTCAATTCACGACGTAACGGAAATCGTCCATCCAACGCTCGTTGAAGCGGCGATCACAGCTGCCCGTGCGATTGACATACCCGTAGTCGGTATAGATTTTATGGTTCGTAATCCGACAGATGCGGATTACGTTTTTATCGAAGCCAACGAACGGCCCGGACTGGCCAATCACGAGCCGCAGCCGACGGCCGCACGGTTCCTTGATTTGCTGTTCCCCCTTTCCGGGCACAGGGCAGCAAGCATCGCACTCGGAAAGCTTTGATATCATGACAATCAAGATTGACGATGGATATCTACTTTCGCAGTTGAAAGCTCTGCTTTCGATCCCGAGCCCGACCGGTTACACCGACGAAATCGTGCACTATTGCTCGCGTGAGTTGGAACGATTGGGTCTGAAGCCGGAACTGACCCGACGTGGAGCAATACGAGCAGTTCGCCGAGGCAGTCATAAACAGGGTGCTCGAGCCATGGTGGCGCACCTCGATACACTTGGTGCGCAGGTCAAGTTCATTAAGGAAAATGGTAGGCTTGAAGTTGTTCCTATCGGCAACTGGTCGGCGCGCTTTGCAGAGGGTGCAAGGGGGACCATTTTCACCGGTGCAGGTAGCTTCAGGGGAACACTACTACCCCTAAAGGCATCAGGCCATACCTTCAATGACGAAGTCGACACCCAACCCGTTGGCTGGCCCTATCTGGAATTGCGGGTTGACGCAGTTACCCGATCCAAATCGGAGACAGAGGCGCTTGGCATCGAAATTGGCGACATTGTAGCGATCGATACCAACTCGGAATTCATGGATAATGGGTTCATCAATTCCCGGCATCTGGACGATAAAGCTGGCGTCGCAATCTCGCTTGCAGCGATCGAAGCTCTGGAACGTGCGGGTGCAGCTACCCCCGTTGATACGCATTGGCTGTTTACGATTGCAGAGGAAGTGGGTGTCGGGGCGTCTTCGATCCTTAATGCAGAAGTTGCATCGATGCTTACCATTGATAACGGGACAAGTGCACCCGGGCAGAATTCGTCAGAATTTGGTGTAACAATTGCGATGGCGGATCAATCTGGCCCCTTTGATTACCATCTCACCAAGAAGCTCGTCGAGCTTTGTTGCGATGAAGGTATTCCCTTCCAAAAGGATATCTTTCGGTACTATCGCTCTGATTCCGCCTCAGCAATTGAAGCTGGCCATGATGTCCGTACCGCGTTGGTCACTTTCGGCGTTGATGCGTCGCATGGCTATGAGCGCATTCATTCTGATGCGCTCACCTCATTAGCGCAGCTTGTGGCTGCCTTTGCAGTTAGCAGAGTTGAAATCGCGCGGGATGCCAAGGAAATCTCCGGCGTCGAAGGATTTACCCATCAGCCGACCGATCCTGTGGCTGGATCTGAATCGCACGGCTGAGGATGGAAATGTTCGGGGGCATTTCCTGGCGATCACTGTCGCGAGTTCTATGGAGATGCCAACCGGTCATGGAACTGGCGTTGGGGATTACTCCTCCATGCCTCTCTCTTCCTGGAGACGTTGAGTGAGTATTTCCCGTTTGCCGACATGGTTTGGTGCGCCGACCAGTCCATCCTTTTCCATTCGTTCGACCAGAGTCGCTGCGCGATTATAACCAATGGACAATCGGCGCTGGATGTAAGACGTCGAGCATTTCTTGTCCCTCAATACAATTCGGATCGCGTTCTGATAAAGGTCTTCTGCATCTCCATCGACCCCCATTGTGGTGGTATCGAAGACTGCTGTTTCATTATCCTCATCTGATCCTTCTTCATCGTCTTCAGTTACGCTGCCAAGATACGAAGGTTGACCCTGTGTCTTCAGGTGATCCACGATCTTTTCGACCTCCCGGTCGGACACAAACGGTCCATGAACACGAGAAATTCGGCCTCCGCCAATCATGTGCAACATATCTCCCTGCCCAAGAAGGTGCTCGGCACCAGGCTCTCCAAGAATAGTTCGGCTATCGATCTTGGATGTGACCTGAAAGGAAATGCGTGTAGGGAAGTTTGCCTTGATCGTTCCGGTGATGACATCGACCGACGGACGTTGAGTTGCCATGATCAAGTGGATCCCGGCCGCACGAGCCATTTGAGCAAGCCGTTGTATTGCTCCTTCGATTTCCTTGCCGGCAACCATCATGAGGTCAGCCATTTCGTCGACAATGACGACAATGTATGGAAGTGCAGTCAGATCGAGTTCTTGTTCTTCGAATAACTGCTCGCCGGTGGTTCTGTCGAAGCCAGTGGGAACATTGAGTGTTATGGTTGAACCCTTGGCGCGGGCATCTGAGACTGCGGCGTTGAAACCATCAATATTGCGCACGCCAAGCCGCGACATCTTGCGATATCGGTCTTCCATTTCACGGACCGCCCACTTGAGGGCTAGTACCGCTTTCTTGGAATCCGTTACGACCGGGGTAAGAAGATGTGGAATGCCATCATAGACGGACAACTCAAGCATCTTCGGATCCACCATGATAAGCCGGCACTCTTCCGGTCTCAGATGATAGATCAGGGAAAGGATCATCGTATTGATTGCGACTGATTTCCCAGAACCAGTCGTTCCCGCAACCAGGAGATGTGGCATCTTGGTCAGTTCAGCAACAACTGGCTCGCCCCCGATTGTTTTGCCGAGACAAAGTGGCAATCGATAATCGGTGCCGACATAATTTTCACTGTCGATCAACTCGCGCAGATATACCGTTTCGCGCTCGACATTGGGAAGCTCGATACCGATAACGTTTCGACCGGGAATAACCGCAACGCGGGCAGACAACGCTGACATTGAGCGTGCGATATCGTCCGAAAGGTTAATGACTCGCGATGATTTCACACCTGGCGCCGGTGCAAATTCGTAGAGCGTTACAACTGGACCAGGGCATACATCAATAATCTCGCCCTTGACCCCAAAGTCCTCCAGAATGCTTTCAAGAAGGCCCGCACTCTGTTCCAGAGCTTCCTGGCTCATTGCCTCCGTTTCATTGGAAGGTGCCCTCTGTAGCAGGTCCACGGAGGGGAACAGATAGTCTGGCGCATCAGCAGACGAGGCACGGGACGACTGGCAATTGTTCTCAATTGAGGATGGTGCCGACAAATGGCTAAGATCTGGCTGAATGGCCTCAACTGCGGCTTCGGGGACTGATTCAGGTTCCAATTCAGTGGAACGCGACTGATGCAGTGCGACTTGACGATAGAGATGGACAGCCGAAGGTAGAAGAGCCGTTTGATCGGTATCCCCGGCAAAGTCAGGTGTACCGGGTCTTGTAACGGTCGACGGTACTGCAATCTCCGCGGGGGTGGAGATGGCTTTCGAAGTCGTCGTAACATGAAGAGTGGATGGAGGGGGTGCTGTCTTGGCAGGGGGGCGGGGCGCCGATGGTTCTATATTTTCGGATGCGCCAAGGCTCATCATTTCCCAGATCAGATGATCTGGAATGGTTGTGGTCGTCCTGCGACGTGTTGCAGGAGGTTGTGCCGGCATCTGCTCTCCGTCACTGGTGACAGTTGGGACAAAGTTTTCTACGACGGAGGCTTGGGCTTGCGTTCTGTTCATGACTGGAGTGATTGATTGTGTTCGATCTTGTATCGTTATGCTTTCAGGATTTTCCCGGTTCTCAAGAGTTCGAGCGGGTGTATCAAGCGTAGGGGAGGGCAGGACAACCTGGGCTTCTTCCTGAGGATCAGTCTGATGTGCTGATACGTGTGGCGTGTGCGCGTGTGCAGCGACCAAAGAGGGCTGGGCATGCTGTCGTGCCGCGTGTTCGGGTCGCGATTGATTTTCCCTATGAGAGTTGGAAAAGATTCCTCCCGGGGTACGGGTAAAGCGTACATTAGGCCGTAGAATGAAAGCGCGCTGCCATGATGGAAGTTTGTCTGGGTCTAGGACAACTGAGTCCATCATAGCCGAAGCTTCAGACTGGATGTCCTGCTTCTGTTCCATAGAGGCGGGAGATCCAACGGGCGTCTGCTCGTCTTCGGAAGTGCTGTGTGCGAGGGGGAAATTTCGATAGCGAAGGGAAGGAGAGTGCATTTTACGCGTGACCATCAAGCAAGCTGTCTTACCTAGCTGTTAATAGAAAGAAAACCTTAACCAGGTCTTGCCGAATTCGGCTTCTCTTCAATTTGAGCACTGGCGAGTGTCAGGAAATACAAAAAATGGCCGGGTAAGAAGGAGTCTACGCACGGCCCAGCATGACTGGTACGCTTCGGGGTAAGAGAGAGCCTTGCTATTCGCCCACCGTTTGTGACACGGGAGCGGATATCCGCAAGTAACACAGGTGGAAAAGCCGATTGAGCCACAACAAATGCGCGGGCTATTCTGGCGCAGAGCTGTGTGACGGGCCTAGATACAAAAGTTAGCCAAAGTTGCACTTAATGGCGCGATCAGGTGGGATATTTCACCTGCTGTTGTACGAAGAGCTGCACAGCGGGTGACTGTGGATGCCGGCATTATACGAGTTCCAACTGCGATGGAGCGGCCGCGAAGGTGTCGTTTCGAAGATGCGGTCGTGGCAGGGCTTGAAGCGGACTTTCAAAAGGCATTAACATTGGCAGGGATTGAACATGCCAAGTGAGAGGTACATGAAGACAAACATCGGTGTGCCATCTTCTAAGCGATTGACAGTCGGTTTTGTGCTTGCTCGGTCATTTACGCTTACAGCGTTCGCCCTGTTCGTTGATACTCTGCGTTTGGCCAGTGATGAATTTGATAGATCCGGGCGTGTTCTAGCGGATTGGCAGGTATTGGGCAGTACTAGGCATTTGATCACATCAAGTTGCGGAGTTCAGGTTGCCCCGACTTCGGATCTCGTAGACCCAGGTGAATTTGACTATATTGTCGTCATCGGCGGACTCCTGAATTCTGAAACTCAAGTTGATAGCGCGACCGTTAGCTACCTTAAATCTGCAGCTGCGAAAAAGGTCGTATTGATCGGGGTATGTACGGGAACGTTCATCCTGGCAGAAGCTGGTCTCATGAGGCAGCATCAGACATGCGTGAGTTGGCTTCACTTCCAGTCATTTCGTGAACGATTTCCTGATCATGATATCCGAGCTGACCGAATATTTAATCTTGATCGCAAGAGAGGGTCGTGTGCTGGGGGCAGCAGCGCAGCTGACATGGCGGCGACGATAGTCAGACGACACATTAGTAAAGAAGCCGAGAGAAATGCGCTCGATGTCCTGCAGATTGAAAAAGCACGGTCCGCCTTGGATATCCAGCCGCGAAGCCCGCTCTCGCTGGACTGTGAAGACCCGCGGCTGAGAGCTGTGCTGATCATCATGGAGAGCCATATCGACAATACGATTCCCATCACTGATCTGGCCGCTTCAGTCGGATTGTCTCGGAGGCAACTCGAGCGGCTATTCCTGAAAAGTACAAACAGTTCTCCGGCCCTCATCTATAGCAAGATACGATTGGAACGTGCCAAGCACCTTCTTCTCCAGACAAGGGCACCGATAATCGAGATTGCAATTGAAGTTGGTTTCGAAAGTGCTTCCCACTTTTCGAAGGCCTTTCACAAAATCTATGGCCATACGCCATCTCGATTCAGGGCGGCTAAGTCCGCGGCGCGCAGTGACTGAATTTGGTTTGTAACATCTAACTCAGCCACGCTCGCCGTAAAGGTGTTTCTGGTACAGGAGGTGGTTGTCGTTAACACCGAGTGGTCTGGTAGGTTCCAGAGTGCGCGGCTACAGGTTGGCGTCCAACAGGGAGTGCATTGCCGCGAAGTTCCATAATTCATATTATGCGACTTTTACATATAACAGGGGTACATTCTATCCCGAAATGCAACAAACGCCCTAAGAGTCTGTTCAAGAAAGCGGATAGCGGGCCAGCCTTCTCGTCATGAGCTTGATCATTGCGGTCTGAATGAAGGCCAGGCTTGTCGCTGAGTAGCGCTCAAAATCCTTTGCCAGACGCCGGTTGATG
>JAEWDP010000030.1 GCA_023390055.1 Pseudomonadota bacterium
GGGTGACAAGGTACGGCTGGCCAAAAAGTTCTACGGCGTCGCGCAGGTCGGGGCTACCGGAACCGTCGGGCCAAGGGGTCTTTTTGACTATTACGTCGACATCATCTGGGATCGCAACGAACTATCAAATGTCCAAATGGACGGCGGCTACCCTCCCAGCGTTTTCGAACTCGTCGCCCCTGCTACGGCCACCACCGCCGCAATCGTCTGCCTGATGGAGAACGGCCAGCCAAAGCCAAGCGATCGACCGCATGTCCACCGCACCGTCAAGTCGGCGGAAGACGAAGCCAAGCGGCTTGCCGCTAAGCATCCGGGCGAGCAGTTCACCGTGTTTACGGCGGGCTTCTCGGCGCGCAATCAGCCGCAAGCCCCGGAATTGCCAGTGTACGACCACGAATGGCAGAACCTAGCGGCACGCGGCGAGAGGATCATGGCCATCAAGGAGTTGCGGCGCGTTGCCGGGCTTGACTTGGCACAGGCCAAGGCTGCCGTTGAACGGTATGCCGCATAACCAACGGCGGGCTTCGGCACACCAATTGCCACCACCACAGTGATGAGACCATGAAAATCAACCTATCTAGCAGACCAGCGCTCGATGGCTTCACAAGCGCCGCATCCAACATCATCGTTGTTGCCATCATCGTCACCATCCTTGGCGCGGCTGCCGCTTGGGCCGCAGTCTTACCAACGGTAGGGTTGCTTTATCTTGCGGGGTTTTTTTCGTGACGGCCCGCCACATCAGCAAGCCCCGCCGCGACCCGCCCCTATCATCCGCGCCGCTGGACTACGTGCCGCTATCCCGGCTCGGTTCGGCGCAACCTACCGTTCCAATCCCCGACCGCCCGTCACGGCTGGCCGTCTATTTGGCCATCACAGCGGCGGCAATCGTCGGCTTTCTGGCCGGTGTTGTATGCGACGCGGTTTCCTAGCGCGCTATGGCCGGATTAACTGGCCGGCCGTTGTCTTCGTGGGCGCCGTTATCTTTCTGGCGGCGCTTACTGTCTCACCAACCTGACCACCACTAAGAGGAGTTAAAATGGCTATTTCTTGGGACGAACTAAAGGATACGTCCGATACCGACCCGCCCGTCGTAACGATCTACGGCGGCGCGAAATTGGGTAAAACTACGCTGGCTTCCGAATGGCCCGCGCCCTACTACTGCCGCACCAGCGAAGGGGAGCGGCAGTCTGCCGGAACGCCGATGAAGTCATTCGGTGTTTCCGAAACCTATCAGGATGTTCTCGACCAAATCAGCTTCATGCTTGAAGCCGAGCACGACAGACGCACCTTTGTCTTGGATGCACTCGACGGTCTGGAAGTCATGATCTACGCGGAAGCTTGCGCTCGCAATGGCTGGACCGACGTTGAAGAGCCTGGCTTTGGCCGTGGTTATGCCGCCGCCCATGCCATCTGGCTCGAGTTCATCAAGGAAGTCCTGAAGCTGAAAAAGGCAGGCTTCTACGTCGTGCTTATTTCGCACGTCAAGGCCAAGACCGTTCCCGGCGTAACGACAGACAGCTACCCGCGCTACATGCTCAACCTTCGTGACGACGCCGGCAGCGCAATCTGCGACGCGTCCGATCTTATCGGCTTCATCCATCAGCGAGTGTCGATCGCCAAGGAAGATGCTGGCTTCAAGAAGGTGAATAAACGCGGCGAGGGTAGCGGCGAGGTGAATATCGCCGTGCAAGAACGCCCCGGATTTATTGCCGGAAACCGATACCAGATTCCAAAACCAATCTTGCCGTTCAAGCAGGGGCAGGGGTTTGCCGTCCTTAACCAGCACTTCCCGGCGCAGCCCGACTTTGTGGTGGATGCCGTTGAGGAAGCCGAAGAGGACGAGGCCGCCTAATGTTCCGCACCGAACTATGGTTTGCGTGGTTTCCCGTTCGCGTGAAAACCCGCAATGGCCAGCGATGGACATGGCTCGAGACAGTCACACGCGAATGCGCGTGGACTTCATTCGGAAAAGGTAGCTGGCGCTACTACGCGGCCTAACCGGCCATCAATAACCACCCGCCGTTTACGGCAACCACCACAGAAGGAGATACCACATGGCTAAGATCGGAATGGGCTATGAAGCCGAGTACGAAAACACTGAGAAGCAGGGCGGCGGGGGCGGTATCTTGCCGCACATGTACGCCAATATCCAGGCTGAATCCATCACGCTTTCGGAGACGAAGGATAGCCGCGGATGGCAGGCTGAAATCACCTTCGAAGTCATCGAGCCGGTGGAGTTCAAGGGGCGCAAGTTCTGGGCCTATTGGACAATCGTCCACTCGGACGGCTACCAGTACGGCGCGTACAAGTACGGCAAGCCCATGTTTGACAGATTCGGGCGTGCGGTCGGCGAAGAAATCACCGCTGAAACCGATACGGACGACTTGATCTTTAAGCAGTTCACCGCCGAAATCGGAATCCAGATTGGCAACAAGAAGCCGGACGGCACGAAGTATAAGAACAAGAACCAGATTGAGCGGTTCTACTACACCGACGACAATGCAAAAGAGCCCGTTCCGG
This sequence comes from Pseudomonadota bacterium, assembly GCA_023390055.1. Taxonomy (GTDB): domain Bacteria; phylum Pseudomonadota; class Alphaproteobacteria; order Rhizobiales; family Rhizobiaceae; genus Neorhizobium. Next base: position 2,521 of record JAEWDP010000030.1, read on the forward strand.
AAGTGGGGATTATCGGCGACGGCACGCAGGGTAAGAACCTGGATGACGACGCCGCAGCAGCACCAGCCAATGATAACCGCCCTGCACAGACGGCCGCCAAGCCGGCTACAGCTGCGGCAGGTGGGGCACGCCGGCCTTGGGGTAAATGATGGGCTGGCCTGAAGCGTTCGTGCTTGCTGCGTTGTTCGCAACAATTGCGCTCGCCCTACACTAACCCCCCCAACACGGCGGGCCACTAACCACGGCCCGCCAGTCCCTACAGGACTGCAACCACACCACCACCGCAGAGGAGTAAACATGACCGATTACAAGGCGGAAGCCGCCAAAATCCTAGTGCATCTGGATCACCTCCCAGACGCTTTCGCAGCCGGGGGCGCGGTGACAAGTGTATTCACGAACAAGCCCATCAATGATATCGACATCTATTTCAAGAGCCGCGAGGCTTTCGAATATGCCGTAGCCGAAGCTTATGCATCCTTTTACTGGTGCGTTGCGTCATCCAAGCGGGCCGTTACCTTCGTGGACAACGGCGGCACCCCGCTGCAGTTCATGCACTTCGATTTCTTCCCGACGGCGCAGGATATTTTCGACGCCTTCGACTTCACCGTCGTTATGGGCGCGCTGGATCTGGCCACCAACGAGTTCGTTTTCCATGACGACTTTCTGAAGCACAATTCGCAACGATTCCTGCGCTTCCACCCCGGCACCCGCTACCCGCTGGCATCGGCAACGCGCGTTCTGAAGTACCAGGAACGCGGCTACACCATCGGCAAGGGTGATATTCTTCGCATTGCGCTTGCGGCCCGCAAAGTCAAAATCGACAGTTGGGAAGAACTGAAAGACCAGATTGGCGGCGCGTATGGCGAAAAGGTCGTTTTCGGCAACGAAGACAAAGAGTTCTCGCTTGATGCGGCGATCGAGGCCCTGAAGCCAGCCGAAGACGGTCAGGAAATATGGGCTGCCAACGACAATGACGAGCAGCCGGGCAGCGCCATCGCTCTCTTCAGGAAGATCGCCGAAATGAACGGCAAGGAGTTTGATGCCAGCCGTTACGAGGAAGGCGAAATGGGAGACGGCTACCCAGTTGGATATGAGCCGCCGGGCCGCAAGCCGCTGGCACCATTCCCGTTCCCGCTCACTGCCTAACGCAACCAGCCGCACATCCACCACTGTGCGGCAACCACCACCATAAGAGGAGACACCAATGAAGTTCACCATCGAACGCGCCAAGCTTGCGCACTTGCTGACCAACGTCGGCAGGGTCGTTGAGCAGCGCAACACGATTCCGATCCTGAGCCACGTCATGCTCTCGGCCACCCCAACCACCCCAGCCACCGACGGCGGCAACCTTGCTGTGCAGGGTACTGACCTCGACATCGTCGCAACGGCTGGCACGGAAGCCGAGGTTGCCGCCCCCGGCGCGGTGTGTGTCGAAGCCAAGTTGCTGTCCGACATCGTCAAGAAGGCGGGTGCAACCGAAATCGCATTCAGCCTCGAGGGTGATAAGCTTATCGTCAAATCAGGCCGTAGCCGGTTTTCATTGTCGACGCTGCCCGCCACCGACTTCCCGAATCTTGACGGCGGCAACTTCGACGTTGGCTTTGACATTGATCTGGCAAGCCTGTTTGCGCCGGTATCGTTTGCCATGTCGACGGAGGAGACGCGGTTCTACCTAAATGGCGTCTACCTGCACAACATCGACGGTCGCATCGTCGCGGTTGCTACGGACGGCCATAGACTGGCGCGGCATATCGGGCCGGTTGCGCCGCTCTTCGAAGGCGTCATTGTTCCGCGTAAGGTCGTTGGCGTCCTGCCGAAGGGCTCGGCGCATGTCTCATTGTCAACCACCAAGATCCGCATTGTGTCGGACGACATGACGCTTACAAGCAAGCTGATCGACGGCACGTTCCCCGACTACCAGCGGGTTATTCCGACGGGCAACGACAAGATTGCTACGTTCGACGCATCGGCCATGCGTTCCGCAGTCGACCGTGTATCAACGGTTGCCTCGGTCAATGGGCGCGGTGTTAAGCTGGCGTTCTCAAGCGGCGAGGGCGGTGAGGGCGCCGTGGAACTGTCCGTTGCGGACGCGAACCACGGTACGGCTACGGATGAGGTTGCTGCCGCGTATGGGGCGGATGCGCTCGCAATCGGCTTTAACAGCAAGTACCTGGTGGAGTTGGTCGGCCAGTTTCCGCCCGGTGATGTCAAGCTTGCGATGCGTGACGAGGGATCGCCTTCGGTGTTTACGTCGGATGGCGCACCGGATTTGCTGGCCGTATTGATGCCCTGCAGGGTGTAGTTGTGGCACCAATACCAAAACCCGTGCCGTCTACAATCGCCGCCATCGACGCCCACTACGTCGAGCAGGCGGAAGATTGGGATTCCCTTGGAATATCCGTGTCCCTAGCGGGCACGGAGTGCCCCCGTGCGCTGTTCCTTGAGTTTCGGTGGGCATCGCAGCCAGAACCCGCCACCGGCAAGAGACAGCGGCTATTCGAGCGCGGTGAAGACGACGAAGAGAAGATGATCCGCGACCTGCGCGCCATTGGCGTCGAAGTTTGGGGCGAACAAGAGAAGGCGCGCGCGTTGCATGGCTTCGTGCGCGGCAAGCTGGATGGCATTGCTCTGGGCTTGCGGGAAGCCCCGAAGTCTACCCATGTCGTCGAGTGCAAGAGCGTCAATTCGTCGGGCTTCAAGGCTATCGTGAAGCACGGTGTCAAGAAGGCCAAACCGCTGCACCATGCACAGATCCAGCTTTATATGCACATCCTCGGAATAGATCGTGGATTCTACTACGTCAAATGCGCCGACACACAGGAATACTGGTCTGAGCGGGTGGAATATGACGCGGCTTTTTGCCTTCGACTTCTGGCCAAGCTGGAGCGCATCATCTTTTCGGATACGATGCCGGGCCGTATATCGGAGAACCCGGAATCCCACCTATGTCGGTTTTGCAAGCATCGTGACGTATGCCACGGCGTCGTCAAACCGCGAGTGACGTGCCGTTCCTGCATCCATTTCCAGCCGGAGCATGATGGCGATTGCCACGTGAGCTGCCAACGCTGGTCAAAACCATTGGGAATATCAGAACAAAAGGACGCCTGTCCGGCCCACCTCTTTAACCCGAATATGCTTGTCGGCTGGGAGCAGACCGACGCAGACGAGGAATCTGAAACAATTACATACACCCGCGACGGGCAAATTTGGATCGACGGGCTGGAGGGTAGGCAAGGGGAGGCGGCATGAGTAGACCACCGAACCGGCCAGATAATGTCGCCTTAAGTCGACATTATCGACATTAACGCTGCTTTAAGTCGATATTATCGACATATTGCGCCGCCACCACCGGCAAAACACCGCATAGAGGAGACCACCCGCAATGACGCAACAAATGGCCACAAACGCGCCACCCGACCAAAATATTGCACAGCCGCATCGCCCCGCCACTTTCGACGCCCGCGTAATGGCCTATCTCCCAGGCCTGTATAGCCTGGCACGTCGCTTTGGCCGTAGCGGCGACAGACAGCACGAGTTGGTGCAAGACACCATTATGTGCGCTTTGGCCCGCTGGCAGTCGTTTCGCGAAGATGGCGGCATGTGGGGCTGGCTGAAGTGGCAAATGCGCGGCGTCATATCCAACGCCGCAGTTAGCGCCAAGCGTTCGCCGGTTCTTGTCGACGAGCGTCACGGCCTGCGCGTGACCTATCGGCCAAGGCAGGAAGACTACGCGGAGTTAAGCGGCGTTCTGCGGCGCATGTCGGGCCGTGAAGCCGATATCCTTGTTCGTCGGGCCATGGGCGACAGCCTGCGCGAGATAGCGGCTGACGAGGGCTTGTCTATGGAGCGCACGCGGCAGCTTGGGGAGCGGGCGCGGGTAAGGTTGGTGGGGGACCGTGAAAGCGAAGAGAGGTCTGCCTGATGCCATCGCTAAGGTATTATCAGCGGGAAGCCGTCGACGCCGTCTTTGACTATTGGCGAGAGGATCCCGGCCACCCGCTCGTAGACATGGCAACCGGCGTCGGGAAAAGTATTACTCTAGGAACGCTGTTCCATGAGCTTGTTACTGGCTGGCCGGACATGCGGCTCGTTTGTGTTACTCACGTCGTGGAGCTCGTCGAAGGAAATTTCAATGAGTTACTAAGCATTGCCCCGTTTGCCCCTGCTGGCCTGTATGCTGCGGCACTTGGCGTTCGCAATGCGCGGGCACAGATCCTATTTGCGCAGCTGCAGTCCGTCTACGATAAGGCGGCGCGGATAGGCCATGTGGATGTGCTTGGCATCGACGAGGTGCATCTGGTTCCGAACGACGCGAACACAATGTACCGCACGTTCATTGAGGCATTGATGGTCATTAATCCCGATATGAAGATTGTTGGCTTGAGTGCTACGCCTTATCGGATGGATAGCGGGCGGCTAGACGAAGGTGACGACCGGCTCTTCGACAAGGTGGTCTACACTTATAGCATCCGGCAGGGAATTGATGACGGCTACCTAACGCCTATCACATCCAAGCCAACGCAAACGAGACAGGACACATCCGCCGTGCCGATGCGTGGCAATGACCTGGCGAAGGGGGCGCTGCAGAAGGCCGTTGATCAGGATTGGCTCAATAAACGGATCACCGAAGAAGTGATAGATACGGAAGGCCATAGGCGAAAGGCGCTGTTTTTCTGTGCAGGGCAAGGCCACGCAGAGCATATGCGCGACTCCATTCGGTCCACCGGCAAGTCCTGCGAAATTGTCATGGGAACGACACCGAAGGCCGAGCGCCGCAAGATCATCGAGGCGTATAAGGCGGGCAAGATATGGGGCGTCTGCAACGACAACGTAATGAGCACCGGCACCAATGTGCCCGGAATCGACCTTATCGTCGATTGCGCCAGAACCAAATCGGCCAACCGTTACGTCCAGCGCGTCGGTCGTGGGACGCGGGTCATCTACCCACCACGTTTCGATCCGGAAGCCGTATCCGCTGATGACAGACGGGCCGCTATTGCTAGCTACATCAAGCCTAATTGCCGGTATATGGACTTTGCAGGCAACGTCTCGGAGCACGGGCCGGTGGACATGATCGAGCCGAAGAAGCCAACGAAAGGCGAGGGTACTGCACCAATTAAAATTTGCCCGCAATGCGAAGAAATCCTTCATGCTTCGTTGCGCGTCTGCTGGTGCTGCGGCCATGAGTTTGAGTTCGACGAAACACCGAAGCTCCAGACAAGACCGACCGATGCCCCGATAATATCAATGTCCGACCCCGAAACCCGCGTCGTTGCCAGCCGGAGTTTTTATCATCACGTCAAAGGCGACAAGACGCCCACGGTGAAAATCTCTTACCTCTGCGGGATGACATCCATCAACTCGTGGCTGTGCCCTGAGTTTAAGGGCGGGCAGTTCAAGGCAAACGCAGATCGGTATTGGCTGGAACACGGCGGCAGCCGACCATTTCCAAAAACAGCACTGGAATGGCTCGAAAGGCAGTCGGAGCTTGGCCCTACCGCCGCTATAGAGGTGCTGCCGTCTGGCCGATACTGGAACGTCGTCAAGCACATTCCGGGCGAACGGGCCGAGGTTGCCAATGACAATAACGAGACGCCAGCGAACGACAACCTGCCAGATGATTGGGAGGACATCATGGACGAGATTCCGTTCTGACTGCGCTTGACATCCACAAATTGCGCTTGACAAATTTGTAAATCGCTACATAATGGGCGAACCAAACCACCACCACTAGAGGAGAAGAGCGTGTCTTTCAAGATTTACGGTCAGCACGACGAAAGAACCATCAGGCAAATGGAAACGTGTATGGGCACTGGCAGCGCGGCTGCCGGCGTTCTCTGCGCGGACGGCCATCTCGGCTACGCACACCCTATCGGCGGTGTTGTTGGCTATACCGACCACATAAGCATCAGTGGCGTTGGATTTGATATAGCCTGCGGAAACATGGCCGTTCGTCTCGATACACCCTACGCAGACATCAGCAGCCGTATCGGCACGATCCTGCAGGATATACAGCGGGTGGTGTCGTTCGGTGTCGGACGAAAGAACGAAGAGCGGGTCGATCACGAACTTTTCGAAAGCGATCTTTGGGAGGCGGCCGACGTGTCGGACCTCAAGTCTATGGCGCAAGGCCAGCTTGGCACGGTCGGCTCCGGCAACCACTACGTCGATATCTTCGAAGACGAGGACGGATCTACTTGGATTGGTGTCCACTTTGGCTCCCGCGGTCTCGGACACAAGATCACGACGAAGTATCTTGCCATGGCGGGCGCTAAGGATGGCATGGAAGTGCCCCCGGCGCTCCTGCCTGCCGACCATGACATGGGGCGCGGCTATCTTGCAGGCATAGAACTCGGCGGACTCTACGCTTACGCCGGCCGTGAATGGGTCGTGGAGCGGGTTCGCCAAATAATCGGCGGAAAGGCAACGTTCAGCGCCCACAACCACCACAACTGGGCGTGGCGCGAGACGCATAATGGCACTGACATGTGGGTCGTCCGCAAGGGTGCAACTCCGGCATTCCCTGACCAGTACGGCTTTGTCGGTGGGTCGATGGGCGATGACGCCGTGATCTTGCGCGGCGTAGATACTCCTGAGAGTAAGGCGAGCCTTTACTCCACAGTCCACGGTGCTGGCCGTGTTATGTCTCGAAATGAAGCTAGAGGCAAGTTCATCAAGGTCGACGGGAAGAAGATCCGTCAACCAGGAAAGGTCCGCCACGATGAGTGGCAACAGTGGATCCGTGAGAAAGGCGTTACCGTCCTTGGTAGTGACTTGGACGAGGCACCGCAGGCATACCGTCGCCTGCCAGATGTTCTGGCCGCTCACGCCGGAACGATCGATATCGTCCACACGCTGAAGCCTCGCGGCGTCATCATGGCGGGGGCCAACGAGTTCGATCCGTACAAGGATTGATAAACAGCGGGTGGCGCGCATAACCGGCGTTACCACCAGCATCACACCACCACTAGAGGAGACTGAAATGAGCGAGAGAAGATTACCGCTATACTTAAATGATTGGTCAGAGTCCGGCGAAGCCGGGATGATCTCGGACTTCGACATCACCGCTGACGCGCTGTCGGGCGCGTCGGTTGTTGTCGCAAGTTACACCTACGATTGTTATAGCGGCGACGCATACGTGCTGCTCGAGCGCGATGGGAAGTTTTTTGAGGTCCATGGGTCGCATTGCTCGTGTTACGGCCTCGAAGGTCAGTGGGAGCCCGAAGAAGCCAGCCGCGAGTCCGTGGTTCATCGTGTCAAAAACGGCACTTGGTTTGATGACGAGCCGGGGGTTAAGGCCGCTATCCTTTCCGCTTTGGAGGCCGCCCAATGACCCCCACCACCACAGCCACAGCCGCCGCCAATAGCAACTTCGACCCCATGTCTATTGACAGATCCCCCACCGAACCAACAACGGCTGGTGTAGGCCACAACCGCCCCGCCAACGAACTGATTTTCGAAGAAATCAACGACCTTTACGACGAATGCAAAAATTGGGCGGACGGCGAGCCGATCACATCCGAAGCCATGGCCGACGCCGTGACTGATCTGCGCACCCGCATCCATGATGCCGGGAAGCGCGCCGACGAGTTGCGTAAGGAAGAAAAGCGCCCATTAGACGACCAGATCAAGGCATTACAAGATACCTACAACCCATTCATCCAGCCGCGCCGTGGTAAAGTCGATATGGCTAAGTCGGCACTGGACGATCTTCTAACCCCGTGGCGCAACGCCAAAGCCAAGGCAGCCGCCGAGGAAGCCCGCAGGCAAGCGGAGGAGGCCGCTGCTGCCCGTGAGGCCGCCAATGCCGCGATGCAAGCCAGTGCGGGCAATCTGGCCGAAAGAGAGGCCGCCGAGGAGGCTTTGGCCGATGCGAAGAAGCTGGAAAAAACAGCCAAGCGGGCCGACAAAGCAGCGACCACCGGCACGGGGCTGCGGACGACGTGGGAAGTCACGTTGGTGGATGAAGACGCCGCTATGGAATGGTGTTGGGCGCGTGCCAAGGATGAAGTGCTGGCCGTGGCGCAGCGGAATGCTGAAGAATGCGTTAGGGCGGGGGTTCGGAGTGTGCCGGGGTTCTCGGTTGAAGAGCGGAAGGTGGCGCGGTGAGCCGCACACTAATATGGTGGTCGACTGGCGCGGCGAGTTTCGTTGCCGCGCAGTTGACGCTTCGCGACAACCCGTCGGCAATTGTCGTGAGGTGCGAAACCGACAACGAAGATCCGGACAACTATCGGTTTGAGGCTGACGCCATGCGCCGCATCAACACCAATGTCACTCTGTTGCGTAGCGACAAATATGAAAATGTTTGGGACGTTTGGCAAAAGCGCCGCTACATGTCAGGAGTCAATGGCGCGCCGTGTACGTCGGAAATGAAGATCGCGCCGCGCCTCGCATTTCAGAAACCCGACGATCTGCATGTGTTTGGCTATACTGCCGATCGGGAAGACGTTGAGCGATTCGAGCGGTTGAAGGAAAACTATTTCGAGTTGAAAGTTTCCGCGCCGCTAGTTGATGCCGGTATAACCAAGGCAGCCAGCCTGGCGATGGTGGAACGGGCCGGGTTAAAGCTGCCGCGCAGCTACGCTATGGGGTTTCCGAATGCAAATTGCCTCGGAACCGGCTACGTAAAGGCGACGAGTCCTGATTATTGGTCGCTGTATCGTTTTCACTTCCCGGAAAACTTCGCGCGCACGGCAGCATATGCCCGTGAGATTGGTGCCAGGTTGACGCGGATTCACGGTGAACGGTGCTTCATCGATGAAATCCCAGCCGATTGGCCGATGCTCAACCCTATCGTTCCAGCTTGCGACTTTCTGTGTGCTCTAGCCGAGAACGATAATCAAAGAAGAGAGGAGGCAGCATGAGCGACTTAAAACACATGACGCCCGCCGAATTGCGGAAGGAGATCGCCGGGATTTCCAACTGGCGCGCCAAGAAAGAGGCAGAGGCCAAGGCGCTAGAGGCTCGTGCCGCATCGTTGCGACAGTCGGCCGACGAAGAAGACCGCGCTGCCGGTGAGTTGCGGCGCCGTGCGCACAACATGGGGCAGCGTGAAGCGTGGGCTCGCACCTATTTGGCGCAAAAGGAGGTAGCTAATGCCAGATAACAAACCCACCTACATGATCGCCCACGGCTCCGCAGCCGTTCAAGCGGCGCGTATTATTGCGAACGTCCAAGCCGAACAAAGGCGCAAGCGCGCCGAAGCCTATTACATGGCCGCCGAATGGCACGACAAACAACAGGCCAGTTGCCTGGATATCGCCAACGACGAGCCGCGTATTGGTGCGGCAACAAGGGAGCGCGCCAAGGTTGCCGCAACGCATCACGGCGCTAGTTCGGCGGGCTTGCGGCTAGCCGCTACGCAGTTGATGCGTGCCGTGTCCAAGGTTTGAGTACATCTTCGGCCACCACCACGACACGTTAACAGGCCATATCTGGCCGGTTAGTGCCGATAACGCATCATAACAGGCCATTTATGCACGTTAGTATATCACCACCCGCGCATCACCAGCGCAGAGGTGGGCACCACAATGAGGAGACTACTATGAGAATTGAGCGCATCGGCGACGCCGTGCTGTACAATGGCGATTGCCTGGAGGTCATGGCGACGCTGGATGCGGTCGACCATGTGATTGGCGACCCGCCATACGAAAAGGAAGCCCACAAGACCGGGCGTAGAACGCAAGCCAGCATCAAGCGCGGCGTGAATGCGGATCTGGACTTTGCGGCAATTTCCGAAACCCTGCGTGACGACGTATCGGCCGCCGCCCACCGCCTGTCGCAGGGGTGGGTTTTGTGGTTTTGCCAGGCCGAGGCTGTGGGCGACTGGCGCGATTCGCTTGAACTGGCTGGCGCCAAGTACAAGCGCGCGATGATCTGGGTGAAGCCGGACAGCACGCCGCAGCTTAATGGACAGATGCCTGCGCCAGGTTATGAATCCATGCCGCTGGCGTGGTCTGGCGAAGGCCATAGCCGCTGGAACGCAGGCGGCAAGCGTGGCGTCTACACGCACCTTACCAATCAGCGCGACCGTGACGGCAGGCACCCGACGGAAAAGCCCGTTCCGCTGATGCGCGAGTTGTTGGCCGACTTTACCAATCCCGGCCAGACGATCCTTGATCCTTTCTGCGGCTCCGGCACTACCGGCGTTGCGTGCGCAAAGATGGGCCGCAAGTTCATCGGCATCGAACTGGATCCGAAGTACTTCGACGTTGCGTGTGAGCGCATCGAGAAGGCTTACGCGCAAGGTGACATGTTCCTCGAGTCGGTGCGCCGCAAGGAGAAACCTGCCGACATGTTTGTGGCGAATGACAATTCACCGGCTGGTGACAAGGAGGCAGCCTAATGGCCAAACTCACCAAAGCACAAGCCGCTTGACAAATTTGTAAAGAGGTGGCAAAACATAATTACCGACTAAACACCGCACCAACTAACCACCACACCGAGGAGACGACAAATGACCTTCACAACCTGGCTCGATACATTCACCGCTGAAAAAGGTCTGGACATGGACCGCGTCTTTACCGTCGAAGGTGCCAGCGGCCAGAACTACATCCCGCTTGGTTGCGTACTCGATGCGGTGAAGTCCACTAGCAAGCGCGAGCAAGAGCAGATCAAGGCCACCATCGTCAAAATCGACTTCATGAACGGCGATGTCTGCCACTTCTTCAACCACCTTGCGAAGGCGCTGGCAATTTAGGCCAGCCATCCGCCCATGCGGCCGCCTCACCAGCGGCCACCATGCCACCATGAGGAGACACCATGAACGCCATTGCCAGACAAAGCACCGTCGGCGACCTTGTCGAGGAATACGAACAAAAGCACGCCGCCATCGATCAGGCAATTGCTGATTTTGAGGCGGCTTTTTCGCGTCTTGAGCTGTCCGCCAGCGTGCAGGGTAAGTTCGTCGCGCCAGTTACCCGCCACAGACCGTACCTATCGGCAAGGGATCTACGCAGTAACCTTCTGAAATCCGGCTGGAAGGCGGTTTATGACCGACTGCAGATAGACCGCATTGCCAGCGCGAAAGACAAGAAGCTTTTCGAGCGCACGCTTGAAGATCCGCCGGAGCTCACATTTGACAATGCCAAGGCGACGTTTGGCGACTACCTTATGCGGCCACGTTACCATATTCTGCGCGGATTGGCCGAGGTATTCGCTGATCTGGATCCAGCCTTCAAATCGCACAGCAAGGTAAAAATTGGCGTCAAGGGGCTGCCGAAGCGCGTCATTATCTATTGGGGAGAATATAGCGGATACGGCCGGGACAAGTTCAACGACATTGCGAATGCTGTTGCCGCATATCAGGGCAAGCCGCCGATCGAATATGCGGAAATCACTGAAATCAACGAATGCAGAAGACGGGGCGAAGATGCCGTACTCGATGGCCGGCCTATCCCCGCGTACAAGGACGGCAAGAAAACAGAGTACGTCCCGCCGAATCGCGGCCTAACCGTCCGTATCTTTGGGAATGGCAACGCTCATGTATTCTTTGACACCATAGCCCTGACCGACATCAACCGAGCTCTTGCCGAGTTCTACGGTGAAGTGCTGCCCGACGTTGAGGAAGAGGATGCAAAACCACAAGACAGCACGGCTGTATCAAAGGATCTGCAGTTCTACTGGTCGCCGGAAGACGTAATCGACCGGGCGCTCGAATTTGCTGGCGTCTATAATCTGAAGGAATGGCACAACAACCCGCCGGAGCCTTCGCGCATCCTTGAGCCATCCTGCGGCGATGGCCGGATAATGGATGCTGTCCACAAGCGTGGCCATCGCGTGTTGGGCTTTGAATACCACGCTGGCCGTGCCGCTGAAGCGCGCGCCAAAGGTCACTCCGTCGTTACCGGCAATTTCCTTGAGCAGCCAGCAACGGCTGACTTCGATTTCGTCATTATGAACCCGCCGTTCTACGGCCGGCACTACGTCAAGCATGTTCGCCATGCACTGAAGTTCCTAAAGCCTGGCGGTGTGCTGGTTAGCATCCTGCCGGCTACGGCACACTACGATCACAAGGAGCTCGATGGCGATTGGCTGGATCTTCCCGTCGGCAGCTTCTCCGAAGCCGGAACCAACGTGCCGACTGGACTTCTCAAGATTAGGACACCACGCGCATGACCACCATCCCCAAGCCATCGATATTACCGATAACCCCGACCGCTGACGCCGACGATAATCCAACCACCTGCATGGCGTGCGGGCGGATAGCAATCGGCGTGGGTAGGGCCATCAAAAAGGGCGGCCGCGTCATCGATAACGGATTCCTCTGTAAAGGATGCATCACCGCTGTGTCTGATTTGTCCAAGATGGACCGCCTGTCGGTCTATGAACTTCGTGCCCTTGATGCGGGGGTTGATGCCGTCGGCGACTGGATCGCCGAGCATGGGATTACGGATTTGGCCCATTACGACGATTTAATGCAGAGGATGATGGTGAAAGCGGCGTGGGAGGGTTGCATTCGCGGCGTTCGGGCGGCCTTGAAGGATGATCGGGAGAGTCCGTTCTAAAATAACGAAAAATCGTTATAGTGGACTTTAGCAACTAACGACTTTTCACTATATATAGGGTGTAAGATGACGAACGAAGAATTTCGCGCCATCCGAAAGCGTCTCGGTCTCACGCAGGCGCAGTTAGCCGCCGTTCTTCTGTACCCTCGCGCGCAGCAGGTGTCGGAAATCGAACGGCAGACCAATCCGAAGCCAGTGCCGCGGCATGTGGCTTTGCTCATGAGGGCATACGATGAAGGATACCGACCAAGAGATTGGCCAACCCCTGGGTAGGATTTGCACCAAGTGCCATACGTTTAAGCTATTCGCCGAATTCAACAAGAAGACGAAAGCAAAGTACGGCGTAAACAATGAGTGCCGTAAGTGCCAAAAGGTGTCAAACAGGATCGCATACGAGAAGAATCCCGAGCCGAGGATTGCGGCCGCAAAAGCAAGGCGGGAAGCGAACCCAGACCAAAGAAAAGTATGGGACGCGGCATACCGGGCGCGTAACCCAGAGAAGGTAAGAGAGGCTATCGCTCGGCACTATGAAAACAATCCTGATGCGCTTGAGCGTCGTAAGGAGACCACTGCTCTGTGGAAGAAGAACAATCCGGAGAAGGTGAGGGAGATTACCCAAAGGGCGCAGGCTAAGGCGTTGGAGAAGGTAGAGAACCGCATTCACTCGTCCGTGTCTCGGGCAATGCGCTCAGCCCTTGCGAAAGGCGGCAAAGAGGGGCGCACGACCTTCGAGATCCTCGGCTATTCTCGTGAGGAGCTAATGGCTCATCTAGAGCGGCAATTTAAGCCAGGAATGTCGTGGGACAACTACGGTCTCCACGGCTGGCACATCGACCACGTAGTCCCCAAAAGCTTGTTTACCTTCAACTCCATCGACGACCAAGCATTCAAAGTATGTTGGGCGCTGTCGAACCTGCAGCCTTTGTGGGCATCTGAAAATCGCAGAAAATTCAACAAATATGACGGCCGCGTACCGATCGCAGCAAACGATAATGAGCCATTCAGAGAGGAAACAGCATGAGCCGGACACCCAAGGAGCTAGCCCTTAACTACGTAACCGCCGACATCCCTGTCTTTCCTTGTAGATCGTCTAACGAATACACGGACACATTCGACCCGGACACCGGGGAGGAGATCGTCCTAAAAGCGAAGACTCCCCTGGTTAGCTCGGGCTTTAAGGGAGCGTCCAAGAACCTGCGCGTCACCGGCATACTGTGGGACCGCAACCCGACGGCCATGGTCGGCATCCCCACCGGAGAGCAGCTTGGCGCATGGGTACTCGACGTGGATGTTCACAAGGATGAGGACGGCAACGTCATCAATGGCTACGAAACGCTCGCCGCGCTCGAGGCGAAGCACGAGCCCCTCCCGCCCACCGCCATGGCCAAGACGGCCGGAGGCGGCACCCACTACTACTTCAAGCACGCCCCCGGCGTCCGCAACCGCGGCAAGCTTGGCCTTGGCCTCGATGTACGCGGTTCAGGCGGCTACGTCATCGCACCAGGTAGCCGCACGGGCGAGGGCAAAGATTACGTCTGGGTGGATTACGACGGAGAAGGCATCCCGCCGGTCGCCGAGGCGCCTCAGTGGCTGCTTGACCTTGTCCTGCCACCTCCGCAGACGGAATCCACGGCGGAGTACCGGCCATACGTTGACGGCGACCACAGTGCCTATGTGGAGCGTGCCATCGATCTTGAGTTAGGCGACCTTGCCGTTGCGCCGTCCGGCGGACGTAACAACCGCCTAAACGACGCGGCCTTCTCATTGGGAACGCTTGTAGGCGCAGGTGCCTTGCCGCGCCCCGAAGCGGAGTCTTTGCTCATAGGTATCGCCAGCCAGTGGCCGAACCTTCCTAAATCAAAGAGCACGATTGTTCGCGGGCTGGACGCCGGCATCAAACAGCCTAGGTCTCTGCCTGAGCCTTCGTATCAACGAGACGACGGTACGCCGTCGATCGATACCGAACGCTTGGTTGCCAATAAGCTTACCAAGGATGCCGCAGCGGCCACGCCACCCGACGCCGCCCCAGACCATGAACCGGACCATGCCGAAATTGACGAGCCTCCCGAATACAAGATTGAGGCCGTGGCCGACCTCGAGAGCCTGACTTATCCCGGCGGGCTCGTGGAGGATCTTATAGATTGGATCGTGTCATCAGCAGAGCAGCCTTGCCGTGCGCTTGCGCTGGCGGCTGTCTTGCCGTTTGTAGCGTCTTTGTGCGGCCCCCGGTACTCGACTACCAACCGCGATACCCGCCCCAACATCTATACCGTTGCGCTAGCTGATTCAGGGTTCGGAAAGGAACACGCCCGCAGCCAGATCAAGCGGCTACTGATGGCCGGGCAGGGTGTATTCGAGAAGTTCAGCGGCCCCGCCCGCATCATGTCGGCATCGGCCTTGCGTGAGGTTCTTGAGCATAGTCAGTCCGTTAACTGCCAGATTGACGAGTTCGGCGGGTTTGTGCGGGATATCACCGACAGGAAGGCCGGAAGCCACCAACGGGCAATTTCGACCGATTTTCGCGACTATTATTCGGCAAGCTCTACGTTCTTCGAGGGCGCTGCCTACCGAGGGACGCCACCGAAGCGCATCTATAACCCTATCCTGTGCGTTCATGGCACATCCACACCCGAACAGTTCTGGTCGGCCCTATCGTCGGCCAGCGCCGAAGATGGTCTATTGCCGCGATTGATATTGTTCCATGTCGCCGGAGAAACGCCTGAAACCGTAAAACCGGCCAAGACGGTCAGGGACATTAATCCGTTCCTTCTTGAGAAAATGGCCGATGTTGCCGGGATCAATGTTGTTGAGGCGCGCACCACGAATCTAGGAAAAATCGGGTACAAAGGCGAGACGACCGGCGGGCAGGATATCAAGCCGCATGTCGTGAAATGGACGCCCGACGCGGAAGGGATACTGCGTGCCGTCAAGGAAACCATCAAGGAGAAGGAGAAGGCCGTTGCGGCGGAGGCGCAACCGTTCGTCCGGCGCATCATTGAAAACGCCATTAAGTTGGCCCTCATTGTTGCTGTCGGCCGCGACCCGCAAGAGCCGTTAATAACCGAGGAGGTGTTCGAATGGGCCGCGGCTGTAGCGTGGACGTGTGCCGCGTCAATGCTATCCGAGATCGGGGAGCGGCTTGCCGACAACCAGCGGGAGGCGAACTACAAGAAGATACAGTCGCTAATCAGGAAGGCGGGCAAATCAGGGCTGACCGAAGGTCGTCTGCTCGATCGATGCAAGGCCATCGAAGCGTGGCAGCGCGACGACATCATCAAGGATCTTGTGAACGGCGGGCGCATTGTCGTACCCGCTAACAGCAACCGGAAGTCAGGCCCCAAGACCAAGCGTTATTTATGGGTGGGCTAACCGTCCGTAATTATCTATCCAGGCCCGAGAACTATCCATGGATAATTCGAAATTTGCCGGAATTATCCTGGATAATTAGAAGGCTTGGATGGATAATTAGAAGGCCAAAAAGATCAACAAAAACAAGTAGTTATCTACACTATATATGTAATTATCCAATTATCCAACGTATTATATAAATACCTAAATATCACTAAATTAAGGGGTCTATATATAAGGGCGCTGAAAATTGGATAGTTAGAAAACCACCCACTACGACGGCCACCACCAACGGCCCGCAACCACCACCAAGGAGACCATCATGGCAAAATCCCCAAATGCATCTACCAGCAAACCCCGCACCCAAACCACCCGCATTGACGGTGCTCGTGTCCGGCTCGTAACCGACGCCAACGGCAAGGTGACGTTGAAGCCGGCGCCGATCGAGGAATGGCTTCTTCAAGCTGCTGCCGTTCGCGCCTTGAAGGCCATGCCGGAATATGCGGCTCGCGCTGATGACGTAGCCTCCAATAACAACGCCGGACGGGTAAGCTTCACCCTGGCCGGTGATATGAATGGCGATTACCGTTCGAAGCGGGCCGCAGTTAAGGCGAAAGCAACCGGCATCGCGGCAGGCGATCCAGACTTGCGCCTATACCTCCCCAACGGCACGCTGCGCATGATTGAGTACAAGAACGCGGAAGGACGACCAACGGCCAGCCAGAAAGAACGCCACCCACTGCTTGCGGCGCTAGGCTTCCCGGTGGAGATCGTCAAGGTGAAGACGGAAGGGGAAGCCGCCAGCCGGACGGTTGAATTGGTTCGTGGGTGGCTGGCGGATATTGTCGATAATGCCGCATGAGGCGCTTGACAAATTTGTAAAGCCATGTAGATTGATAATCACCAACCGGCCACCAGCCGAGCACCACGAAAGAGGAAAGTCCAATGCGCTACTTCATCACCGCCCTGACAAACAACAAAGCCCGCCTGATCGTCAGCGAGACGCAGACAAGCGACAAGGCCATTGCCGACATGGTAGCGGCCAGCCTTGAGGCGCAGGGTCATATCGTTGTACGGCGGGAAGAGGGTTGATCGCAGCCCAACCATCCACCACCCCACCCACCACCATCAAGAGGAACAACCCCATGTTTCACATGCACCACGCAATGGCCAACAAAGCCCTGATGCAAGCCAAGTACGCGGAAGGGCTCGCTGACCAGCCAGCGAAGCTTATGGCCCGCATCCGTGAAATCGTCCTTAGCGGCGCAGCCGACTATAAGGACCGCCTGTTCCCCGTCACTGTGACGGACGACGATCGCCAGACCGTTCTGCGCTATCTAACCGCCTAGCGCCCACCCCAACATCCTCCCACAACAACAAGAGCGGCGCCAAGCCGCCAGTCCGCCATATGCATCCCGCCTATTCTTGACAATTTTGTAAACCAGACCTGTTACTTTCGTCTCCAAAATCTTATATTACATGTGCGCACCACGCACATAGCGCCATCGCCAATCACCAAACCGGCGGCGTGACACCACGATTTCCACCACGGAAGAGGAGACCGATATAATGACCGCATCAAAACCAGCAACAACACAATCCAGACATCACCGCGTTCTTTCGGGTGACGGTTCGGATCTTACGGCCCGCATGGCGTATGCGGACCACGAGCGCGAAGCCATCCATAAAGAGAAAGTACGGCTGGCCGATAGAGCCAAGAACGGCAAGGATTGGGACGGGAAAGCCGCCAACGACAACATCGCATGGCCGCTTGCCACCGCCCTTGTCCGCGAGGGCAATACAGAGTTGCTAAAGGCCGCGATGTATTATCGCAAGATCCACGACATGGCCAAGAGCGAAGCTTTGCTTGGCGGCAGAACGGCCAGCATTGGCGATGGAATTGCGCTTGACCGATATACATACGTTAGCCCGTCGGGTCATGTTACATACAAGCATCCGCGACAGAAGCAGTCGGCCAACATTGATATCCCGGCCCGCCAGTATACCGTTCCGCCATCTTATGACAATCTCGTGCCTTCGTCGGAAGAGGTGAAGGTTAGCAACTGGTCGAATATCCCTAAGCCATATAATGGCGACGCTCCGGTGAATAACATGATGGATGCGCAGTCGGAATTAACGGTTCTTCGTCGTCGGCTTGGGGTGTTGGTTGAACCGCTGGAAATGGCTGTGGTGGACGGCGAAACGTACCAAGCCGTCGGGAATGCGACGGGAACAGCAGACAGAAGCGGGGCAATTGCTGCTGGACGGGCGGTTGTTCATATGGCGCTACTTTCGATACGTGACAGACTCGGCAGCCTCAAGCGCGAAGATTTGGCGGCATAGCCCGCCAGTACGGACTCAACCACGCACAACTTTGTAATAAGGGGGAACACCCCAACGAGATTAGAAAGTTCTGTGCGCACAGGCTGAGGCCAGCGACAGACGCTCGGCCAGTGATGAGCCGGGCGTTACTACACAGCAGAGTAGAGCAGTCCGGTAGCTCGTCAGGCTCATAACCTGAAGGCCACGGGTTCGAATCCCGTCTCTGCAACCAACTTGTGGCCGATAAAATCATGCACTGAGCATGGCGCCACGTTCCCCATGAGCATCCTAGCCCTCTGCCCATGCAGCCTATCGGCCGTACTGGTTACGCCTAACATCCTGAATTAACAGGAGGGCGCTACGGACGCGTATTTGCCGGATGCAACCAACTACGCAGTAACCAACTACAGCCTGCCAAGTCGTGCCGCACCGCGGACCTTGGCGGCAACCCATTACCAACCCTATCCCCTGGCGCGTTCTCCTCTCGCGACGGGTGATTGGCGGCGGGTAGAGGTCGGCAACGATAAAGCCATAGCCTCCCCGCTGCCGCACATTCCGGCCAGCACGGCCGCCTCCGTGGTGTAACGGTAGCATTCCACTTTTGTAGTGTGGCGATCCAGGTTCGAGTCCTGGTGGAGGCTCCATAACAGTGTGTAGCGCAGCCTGGTAGCGCATCTGGTTTGGAACCAGAGGGTCGCAAGTTCGAACCTTGCCACACTGACCAATCTCAAGGTGGTGCATGGCTCGCCCCGACTACCGTAGCGACGAGGCGAAGGCCTACCGTCGACTTTATAAAACTGCTCGCTGGCTAAAGCTTCGCCAGTCTGTCTTGGATGACGAACCGCTTTGCCGGTACTGCATCGAGGATGAGGTGGTTGAGGAAGCTACCGTTGTCGACCACATCAAGCCACACCGTGGCGACCTGGATTTGTTTTGGGACGTGACCAACCTGCAGCCGTTGTGCTCGACTTGCCATGACGGCAGGAAGCAGCGCGAGGAGTTGGGGCAGACGTTCGTTCGTTTCGGGCTCGATGGGTGGCCGATTGAATGATATTGCAAAACAGCAACAGTGTTGCATTTGAGCAACGAAATGGTGTTGCAAAAAGGCAACGGGTACCAAAAAGTCGACCGATCGTCGAGCGTGGGACCGGCGGTGGGCAACAACGCGTTATCCCGCAGGTTTTGAACTAATTTTTGGGATGAGGTGATAGCGGCCTGAATCGGCGGCCATTCACTTGACTATAAAGGATTTTTCCGATGGGCGCAAGAGGACCGCGCCCTGAGACGCCAGAAATGCAGGCGCTTAAGGGCAATCCCGGCAAGCGCAAGAAGCGGCCGGCATCAATCAGGCCGGATGGCGATGTATTTGTGCCGGAGTATCTGGACGACGACGCCCGGCAGTGTTTCGAAATGATCGTGGCGGCTATGCCGCCTTCGACTTATTCAGCCACCGACACGGGCGGCATTGCGGTTTACGCAGCCGCATGGGCCGACCACAAGCGTGCCACGGAGGCGTTGCGCAGTGAGCCGTCCTTGGTCGTTGGATCAACCGGCAATCTGGTGGTTAACCCCTGGTACAAGATCAAGAACGAAGCGGCGCGTATCATGATGAGTATGGGCGACCGGCTCGGACTGGACCCGAAGGCCCGCGCTGCACTGGCTCCCGCTAAGCAGGAAAAGAAATCAAAGTTTGCTGGCCTTATTGGAGCTCAAGGGAGTAAGTGATGACGGCAACGCGGCCGGAGTGGGCCGTGAACGGCGAGGGTATTACCGACGAAGGTATGCGCCGAGCACAGGCTGTTATCAACTTCATTGAGTTGCTTCACGTCCCTAGCGGCGAGGGGCAAGGGCACCCAATAAAGCTTCGCAAATGGCAGAAGCAATTCATTTATGACGTTTATGCGCCATTGGAGAACGGTAAGCGCCGTGTTCGCCGCGCCATCTTCTCGGTTGCACGTAAGAACGGCAAGACTGCGCTCATTGCGGCGCTGGTGATTGCACATCTATGCGGCCCTGTTGCTGAGATTAACGGCGAAATCTACTCGGCCGCTACCGACCGCGAGCAAGCTGGCCAGGTATTCAAGTTCGCCCGCCAGATGGTTGAAGCCGAACCGGAATTCGGCCCTGATGGAGATTGCCCGCTAACGGTTGTTCCATCGACAAAAACGATTCTTTGCAAGTCCAACGGTAGTTTTTACCGCGCCTTGTCGGCGGAAGCCGGCACGAAGCACGGCCTTAACCCGTCCGTATGGATTTATGACGAATTAGCGCAGGCGCGCGACCATGAACTTTACGACGTCTTGAATACGTCGCAGGGTGCTCGGTCGGAGCCGCTTGGTTTCGTTATTTCGACGCAGTCGCCGGATCCGGAGCACCCGTTATCGAAGCTTATTGACGACGGATTGCGTGCCAATAGCCGCGGTATCGCGGTTCATTTGTATGCGGCTCCGGAAGAATGCGACGATCTTTTGGACGAGACGGCATGGGCTGCTGCTAATCCTGCTTTGGCTGACTTCCGAAAGATCGAGGATATCCGGGCGCTTGCCGAGGAGGCTGTTCGCCAGCCATCGAAAGAAGCGGCCTTCCGCAACCTGTATCTCAATCAGCGGGTCGACCAGAAAACGCCGTTGATTGCCAGATCCGAATGGAAGGCGTGCCAATCGCAAGATGAGGACGAGTGCAATCCTAATACCGGCGTACTGCGCAAGGGCGAAAAGATATACCTTGGGCTGGACTTGTCGGCCAAGGTGGACTTAACGGCGCTTGTGGCAGTTTCAGCCGAGCACGGTAGCGACCGCGTCAAGGCGTGGCACTGGAAGCCGAAAGACTATTTGCAGGATCATGGGACGCGGGACGCTTTCGATTATCCGACAATGGCAAAGATCGGCTGGCTAGACGCGCCGCCCGGTAAAATCATTGATTTCGGGTATGTGGCTAACGTTATCAGTAAGATTTCGCAAGAGTACGAGATTGTCGGAATCGCTTACGATAGGCACAAGATTGATGCGCTCCTAAAGGAGCTCGATAACATTGGTATCGAGGCGTATCGCGACGAAAAAGACAAGCGTGATGGCGCTATTCGGTTCGTGGATTGGGGGCAGGGCTTCATTGGTATGGGGCCGGCCGTTGATGCACTTGAGGAATCGATTATTCGACGCCGGTTCGTCCATGACGGAAATCCAGTGCTTGCGTTTTGCTTTGCTAACGCCATCGTCCAGATGAATTCGGCCGGTGATAGGAAGCTAGATAAGGCGGCTACCCGTTTCCGTATCGATGGAAGCGTGGCTTGCGCGATGGCTCTCGGCCTGAAGGCGCGGGACTTGGTGGATAATCCGCCGGACCTCGACGACTTCGTCAACAACATGATTGTCGCTACATGGTAGCGGATAGGGAGTGGCTATGGGCCTGTTTGATAAGTGGCTTGGCCGCTCCATCAGCATGACTGATGGCGAGTTTTGGCGCGGCTTCTTCGGATCCGGCACGACAAGCGGCGAGACTGTTAATTTCAGTACCGCTATGCAGTTGGACGCGGTTTGGGCTTGTGTGAGTTTGATCCAAAACGCGGTCGGCACACTACCGTGCATCGTTTACGAAGGCGACGGCACGACTGTTGCAACCAGCAACCCGCTTTATGATTTGCTGCATGACATGCCGAACATGGATGAGACCGCGCCGGAATTCTGGTCGATGGTCGCGCTGTGCTTATGCCTGGATGGCAATTTCTTCGCGGAGATCAAGCGTAACGATAGTAGGATTGTGGCGCTAAACCCACTCCATCCACTATCAGTTGAGGTTTGCCGCGACGATCGCAACAGCCGGTACTATAAATTCACCGAAAACGGCAATACACGGCGTATTCCTGAAAAGAATATGTTCCATGTCCGAGGCGTGCTTGTTCCGGGGTGTGACCGCGGTCTTTCACCCATTGGTGTAACTCGGAACGTCGTTGGCAATGCTATCGCGGGGGAGAAGTCGGCTGGTAAGTTGTACCGAAACGGCATGATTTCGACGACATTCCTGATGTCGGACCAGACGCTAAAGGCAGATCAGCGCAAACAGGTTGGCGAAACAATTACGCAGTTCGCCGGTGCTGAAAAGGCTGGCGGCGTTGTTGTTCTCGAGGCGGGACTTACACCGCATGCGCTGTCCATCAACCCTAAAGACGCACAGCTTCTTGAGGCCCGACAGTATAGCGTTGAGCAGATTTGCCGGATTTTTGGTGTTCCGCCAGTCATGATTGGCCATGCAGCCAACGGCACGACGACATGGGGTAGCGGGATTGAGCAATTGATCCTGCAGTTCACCAAGACGTGCATGCGTCCGATGCTGAAGCGTATTGAAGCCGCGATTTATCGCGACCTTCTGGATGCCAAGACGCGGAAAACGACCAAAATTAAATTCAACATGGAAGAATTACTTCGCGGTGATAGCCAAGCGAGGGCGGACTTCCTTTCGAAGATGGTTCAAAACGGCATCTACCTCATTAACGAGGCGCGTGACTACGAAGATAAGCCGAATGTTGAAGGTGGCGATCGTCCGTTAGTCAACAGCACAATGACGCCGCTTGATATGATTGGCCATAACGGCGGGCCGGTGTTGGATGACAACGTTCCGCAACCGGCCACACAGCCAAAGCGCGCTGCACAAGGATAAATAAATGCGATTTGAACATCTTATGGCGGCCTTTTTGGCTGAGCCGTGGGCAATTCAGCGCGAAAAACTTGGCGTCCTTGCTGATGTCCTTGTCGCACGCGCCGAAGGCGAAAAACTGTTTTCGACCGAGTTTGCTGCGGCTGTTTCTGACGAACGGGCCAAGGAAATTGCGGAAACCGACGGAAGCGTGGCCGTTATCCCCGTTTACGGGGTTCTGGCCAACAAAATGGACGCTTTTTCCGCCATGTCTGGCGGCACGTCCTACGCGGGCATCCGCAAGCGGTTGCATTCCGCTTTGTCGAACGAAGAAGTCAAGGCTGTTGTTCTTGACATCGACAGCCCCGGCGGGTCTGTCCCCGGCACGGAAGAGCTAGCAACCGAAATTCGCCGCCTTCGTGGTGGTGATAAGCCTATTGTCGCGCAGGTAAATGCACTTGCGGCTAGTGCGGCTTACTGGATTGCAGCAAGCGCCGACGAAATCGTCGTTACGCCTTCAGGGCGGGCCGGATCGATTGGCGTCTACACCGCGCATGAGGATGTATCTGAGGCGCTGGCCAAGCGTGGCGTCAAGCGCACCTACATTGCGTCGACGCCGGAGAAGGTTGAGGGCAACGAGACAGAGCCGCTTGGCAAGGATGCGCTGGCGCATATTAAGGAGAGCGTCAACCGCTCTTACAACCGATTCCTTTCAGCCGTTGCGGATGGCCGCGGAACAACCGTCGGCAAGGTCGAGGATGGCTTTGGCCGTGGGCGCGTATTCTTCGCTGAAGCGTTGATTGACCGCGGAATGGCCGACCGTATTGCGACAATCGAAGAAACGCTTGAGCGTTTCGGCGCCGATACGCAGTCGCCAGCTATTCGACGGATTAAGGCATCAAATCAGGCGAAAGCCGAAGCCGCTAACGCACTTGTTGCGAAAATGGCGGCAGGTGAGCCTATCACAGTTCGCGAGTGGGAGAACGGCCTCAAGGGTCTTGCAGGTCTTTCCAACTCGGAGGCAGAGCGGGCCGCTCGGCTCTACCTCAAGGATGGTCAGGGGGAGCCTGGCGTCGATGCGGATGCTGCCGCTTTGGCAGCGGTCGAAAGGCTTCTGACCGAAGCGAAAACATTCCGCGTCTGACGCGGTCGGCCAGACACCAACTGGCTTAACCATCCACCACATTTAAGGAGGCCACTAATGGCTGACAACCAGCTTGCCGAGAAAATCGGCGAACTCGGCACTTCGCTTGCATCCATCAAGGAGCAGGTAGGCAATCTAGGCTCGGACTTCACCGCAAAGCTTAAGGCTACCGGCGAAGTTTCCGCCGAACTCACCGGCAAGGTCGATAAGGCTCTTTCCGAACTCGGCGAGGCAACAACCCGCCTTGGCGAACTGGAAAAGCGCGCTGCCCGTGAAAAGGAAATGGACGACGTTCCGGAGGCTATGGACCTCGGAGACCACTTTGTTTCGTCCGATGCCTTCAAGGCTGCCAATATCGACCAGGCGTACCGCGGCACGGTTAAGGTTGGCATTGAACGCGCGGACATCACCTCGGCAAATACGACCGTGGGTGCGGGTCGTTCGGCGGGCACGTCGCTTGTCCCTGGCGCGCGCGTTCCGGGAATTATTGCACCGCCAAATCGCCAGTTCACGATCCGAGACCTTGTCGCCCCCGGCCAGACTGCGTCTAGTTCGATCGAGTACGTCAAGGAAACTGGCTTCACGAACAACGCCCGTCCGGTTACGGAAGGTACGGAGAAGCCACAGTCTGAACTCACCTTCAATCTGTATACCGCTCCAGTTCGCACGCTCGCGCACATTTTCCGCGCATCGCGACAGATCATGGATGATGCGCCGGCACTCGCTAGCTACATCAACGCACGTGGCACTTATGGGCTGAAGTACGTTGAAGAGACGCAGCTCCTCACCGGTGACGGAACGGGCCAAAATCTAAACGGTATCGTTCCGCAGGCAACCGCGTTTGCGCCATCGTTCAATGCATCGGACGAAACCGCAATCGACCGCCTGCGCCTTGCTATCCTGCAGGTTATCCTCGCGGAGTACCCAGCAAGCGGCTTTGTTCTGAACCCAATTGATTGGGCTCGTATCGAACTGACAAAGGACAGCGAGGGCCGCTACATCGTAGGCAACGCTCAGTCCCCGATTGGTCCGTCACTGTGGGGCCTCCCCGTCGTGCAGACGCAGGCGATGGCGTCTGGCGAGTTCCTTACCGGCGCGTTCAACCTGGCTGCGCAGATCTTCGACCGCATGGGCGTCGAAGTCCTCCTGTCGACTGAAGACCAGGACAACGTGGTCAAGAATATGATTACTGTCCGAGTCGAGGAGCGTCTGGCGTTCGCAGTAACGCGGCCTGAAGCGTTCGTAACTGGTGATATCGACACCATGACTTCTGCCGCCTAACGACGGCTAACGGGGTGGCCTCCGGGCCATCCCGTCCACTTTTGGAGTGAGCATGAGAATTCAGTTTCTAAAGACTCTTTCTAACGGTAACGTGACCACCAAGAAGGGTACGATTGTCGAAATGGACAATTGGAAGGCCGGCGAACTTATCGGCCTTGGCTATGCCGTGCGTATTCCTGATGTGGAAGATTCTATTGCGGCTCCGTTGGTTGCCGCTCCCCTATCCCCGGCCAACGATAATGCGGGTGAGCGTGCGGACCCTTTTCCGGCGCCCCTGATTGGTTCCCGCGATGGCTCGGAGAAACCTGCGTCATTGTTGCCGGCGGCCCCAGCGCCAAGGAAGCGCAACTCGCGCAAGCGGAAGGGCGTTGCCGGGTAGTAACGGTTAATAATTCGTGGCAGCTGGCCCCATGGTCCGACGTTCATTATGCGTGCGACTACGATTGGTGGCAACACAATCGCGGACTTCCAGATTATCGCGGCCTTAAGGTCGGCGGCGATGTCAGGCGCGGCAAATGGGACATCCGTCCCGTTAAGATCGACATGCGGCGCGATGAAATTGTTGTTCATCAGTTCGGCAAGGTCGGATACGGCGGAAATTCTGGCTTTCAGGCACTTAATCTGGCTGTCCAGTTTGGTTGCCGGACGATTATCCTTGTCGGCTTTGATATGCACGACCGCGACGGCATCCATTGGCACGGGAAGCATGACCGCGGCCTAAGAAACCCAACGACGCGAAGTCTTTCACGATGGCGCGGTGTACTGGATGCGCAGGCAGAGCCACTTAAGCGCATGGGTGTGACGGTAATCAACGCAAGCATGATTAGCGCGCTGGAAGCCTTTCCGAAGATGACATTTGTCGACGCTATGCGCGTCGCGGAGGAGAAGCCGCATGGTGTTGGTTACGCTGACAAGGGCCAAGAAGCACTTAAACCTGCTGCATGACGATGACGACGAGATTGTCGGCGTCTATCTGGCGGCAGCCGAGACAATAATCACTGAATACGTCGATCGCGTCATTTATGGGCCGGTTGACGATAGCCCGCCCGGCGCACCACCTAGTGACGACGATGGTACGGCAATCGAAGTTACGCCTGCGATTCAGGCTGCGGTCCTGCTTTTGATGGCGGAATTGTACGAGAACCGTGAAGCGGACCCGGAAAGCAAGGGCGACGCTGTATTGCCGCGTATTGTGCGAGCATTGCTTGCGCCGTATCGCGTTTGGCGCGTTCTTTCCGAAGGTGCGTAATTATGGTGGTCGTCCGCTATGCTGTTCTTGATCCTGGCAGGATATTCAATCTTACGTCGCCGCGGTATTTGCCGGAAATCAGCCTGAAATGGATGGGCCGATATCACTGGCACCATTTCCGTTACGAGCCGGTTCGCGACATCATCGAGGCGCATTATATTGCGCGGTTCAATGATGTTTCCGGCCATTACGATAGGCTACTTAAGTCGATCGCGAAGGACGGATTCCGCAACCCGATAATGGTATCGGCTGGCGGTCTACAGTGTCGTAAGCGAACAGAGTTGCCGCCTTCGGTGCGCAATGACGACAAGCTTGTCGTATCCGAATATCTCGGCGGCTCCAGATTATGGGCCGCACAGAGGCTTGGTGTTCCTGTGCCGTGCATAGTCAACGACTATGCGGATGTGCTTCCGGATGCGGAAGTGTTGCGCAATCAGCATGATGTTTTGGCGAAGTTTGCGGACGTTCCGGAGCGGATTGAATTCCCACGCAAGGGCGCTGTTCGCCTGAACAATCTGCCGTTCACGCACATTCCGAAGGCCGATCGGTACGACATGGCCGGACAAATCGCAATCCGTCGCGCGATTGTTTCTGAGTGCAGGCAAAAGGCGGTTGAATGGGTAGCGGAGAACGATCTATGACGCCTTTGACTGTGGCTTGCGTGCTCCGTAGCGGTGGCGTTTATACGCCCGATTGGGTGCTGCGCCTTAAGCGCGGCGTTAAGCGGAATATAACCGTCCCTTACAGGTTCGTTTGCTTGTCAGACATTGATGTGCCAGTTGAGCGCATCCTGCTGGAAACGAAATGGCGCGGCTGGTGGTCGAAGCTGGAACTGTTTCAGCAGTTGACCGGGCCGACGTTGTATTTTGATTTAGATACGGTGATTACCGGATCGCTGGACGCCATCGCGCGGCACCCGCACAATTTTACGGCTGCCCATGACTATTACCGTCCGCAGATGATGTGCTCGACGGCAATGGCTTGGAACGGCGACTTTTCGTTCATTACGAAGGCGTTTGCCGCCAATCCCAACGGACTTTCGCACGAGTACGATCACAAGGTGCGGCCACGTGTCGGAGATCAGGCGTTTATCGAGGACCAGTTGGCGGCACGGGGCATGAAATTCGACACGTTCCGCGACTTGTTCGGGGAGCGCACGATTGCATCGTACAAGGTGCATAAATGTGAGGCTGGTCCGCCTGACGACGCGGCAGCGGTTGCTTTTCACGGCAAGCCGAAGCCGCAAGACTTAAGCACAGGGTGGGTCCCGGCGTTATGGCGATGAATAAATTGGTCTCGATAGTGCGACCACATGAGCGCAAGTTGATTGAACCACTGGTCGGAAAGACCATGCTGGAGCTTGGCAACAAGTGCAATCAGCAGGGTGTATATAAGGACTATTTCGCGTCTGTCGGCATAGATCATACGTCGGTTGACCTGAACGGGAATACTGGCGCCATCCTCAAAGATTTGCACGAGCCGCTTAACCTTGGGCGTTTCGATATCGTAACGAACTTTGGAACGACGGAGCACGTAGAGCGGCAAAAGCCTGCTTGGCGAAATATCGCTGAAGCCACGGCCGGTTTGTTCGTGTCCACAACGCCGTTGCCGGGCGATTGGGACTGGCACGGAAGGTGGTATCCAACCGAAGAATTCTACAAGTCATTCGCTGATCTGAACGGGTTTGAAATCGATCGCCTATACGTTGGTTGCGACGCGCCTCGGCGGATGATTTGCGCGAGAATGAAGCGCGTTAAAGATGTGCCGTTTGTAATGCCTGATATGTCGTTGATTTACGACAACGGAGAACACGGCTTAGGTCGGGCGGATTAAGGGAAAGACAATGACAACAAAGATTACTGGATCTGCATCAAATTTTGAAACTGGACTTGTGGAGGTGTCGGCGGGGCCATCTCCTGTAAAAATTGTAAACGCAAGGCCCGGACGAAGATCGCTAACGCTCCACATGTCTGACAGCGGATCGTACAGCACGTTTTATATCGGCCCAAACTCAAGTGTAAGCAACACTAACGGATTCCACCTCTACCTTGACGACTATCTGACGATAGACACCGAGGCCGAAGTGTGGGGCGTGTGGCCGGGCGGAACTGGCGATGTGGCTATTACCGTACTGGAAACATACGACTAATTCGCGGCCATGTGGATCCGCTTCCTAGCCGACTTCAACTTCCACCCAACCCCAGCCGTCACCATCGCATACAAAGCCGGCATGATCCAGAACGTGACACGGGCTTGCGCGGCTGCGGCTGGCGATAAAGCCCAACCAACGGCACGACCACCCGGAAGGATTCCTTATGGCGGCAAAAAGAAGCGGCGCGGGCGGGCTTAGACAAAAGCTGCACTTCCAAAAGCGCGGCGAGGCAGTCGACGAGTGGGGCAACCCTACAGGCGGCAGTGACTACGCTACCGTATTTACCGACATGGCGGAACTAGTGCCGAGAATGGGCGGCGAAGCCGTACAGGCGGCCCGTCTAGCCGGCACGCAGCCCTATACCATCCGCGCGCGCTCCAATGCGAATACACGGCAGGTTCGCCCGCACTGGCGGATTGTGGACGCGCGCGACAGTACGCGCATCATGGCTATCAAGGCTATTTCGGACCCGGAACAGAAAAACCAGTTTCTTGAGATCCTGGCTGTTGATGGGGAGCTGTCTTAGGTGGGGGAGGTAGCATGGCGACAATAAAGGGCCTGAAAAGGCTACAAAAGAAGCTGGACAAGCTGCCCGACGCCGCAAAGAAACGCATCCGCGAGGCGATGGAAAAGGGCGCTGACGAGATCGTCGGCATGATGCAAAACCTTGTTCCGATCGGTGACACCATGCGGTTGCACGATAGCATCGGCTGGACGTGGGGCCGCGCGCCAAAGGGCTCCATGACCATTGGTAAGGTGGAAAGTACCGGCGGCGATCTGACTATTACGATTTACGCCGGTGACGACGAGGCTTGGTATTCGAGGTTCGTTGAGTTTGGTACTGCGCCGCACAATGCCGCATCTGGCGGCGGCACGAAGGCGGGCCAAAAGCAATTGGCTTCAGGCGGTGGTTTAGGCCATCCCGGTTCGGCTGCACAGCCGTTTTTCTTCGTTTCGTATCGCGCCAATCGAAAGCGCGTCAAAAGCCGCATTACGCGAGCCATCAACAAGGCCGCGAAGGATGTTGCGGCTGGCGGTGGCTCATAACCGACCGGCAGCAGTAGCGGCACGCTGGAGTGAATAATGGACCCCATTTACGAACTATCCGGCATGCTTCGCGCACGGCTCCGGGCCGATACCGCTGTGGCGGGCCTTGTCGGCAACCGTGTTTATGAGCGACCGCCGGACACGGGGCAGGCCGTGTCGCCTTACATTTCCATCGGCTCGTGGTCGTCTGCCGATGATTCCGCCGACTGCATCGATACGCAGGAAGTCAGCGTTCAAATTGACTGCTGGTCTTTTGGTGGCTCGGATGATGAAGGCGCTGTCAAGAAGATTGCCGGTGCCGTTCGCAAATCATTGAATGACGTTGAATTCAACCTGACCAACAACGCATTGGCGACGATCAACCACCGCATAACCCGTTACCAGCGGGAAAGCGACGCCGTCACAGCGCGCGCAATCGTTACCGTAACCGCCGTCGTTGAGGCGGCTTCGTAACTAGCGGCAACCAACCGCTAACCACCACATTAGGAGGCCGCTAAATGGCGCAGCCAATAACAGCCCGCTTTGGCAAGTTCAAAGTTTCGCTCGGCGATGATTCCAGCCCCATTGCTTACACCGCCCCATGCGGTTTTACTTCAAAAAGCCTAAGCCTTGGGAAGGGCCTTTCTGAAGTCTTGATTCCCGACTGCGACGATCCTGATGCGCCACTGGCAACAGGCCGTGACGTTGAAAGCACGACCGCTTCCGTTTCCGGCGAAGGCGTCCTTGCGGCTGGATCCGTTCTGACGTGGCTTACGGCCTACGAAAGCACCGAAGCCGTACCCGTACAGATTGAGGTAGAGTTTTCCAGCGGCACGGTTGTCTGGACAGGATTGATGCACGTTGAATCGCTGGAAGTCGGCGCGGAGCAGGGTGGACGCGTGACGCTTAATGTATCCATGCAGTCTGACGGCGCGCTGGTTCGTAGCGGTACGCTGACGTAAGCCGATGAGCCGCAGCGCAGAAATTGACATCAATTGGGCGGATGGCACCTATCGGTTCGCCTTAAAATGGGGTGAGCTTGCTGAGCTACAGGAGAAAACCGACGCAGGGCCTTACGTGGTCCTGCAACGGCTCCACAGCGGCGCATGGCGCATCGAGGACGTTTCCAACACAATCCGGCTTGGCCTGATTGGCGGCGGTATGAAGCCCGATGAAGCCTTGAAAAAGGTGCGTTACTACGTCGAAGCGCGCCCGCCTATGGAAAGCGTGCCGTATGCTATCGGTATCCTTTCGGCTGGCCTACTCGGTGCCTCGGATGAAAAGTTGGGGGAAGCCGAAGGGGAGGCGACGGAAGTAAAATCGACGACCTCCCCAACGGAAAAATCCGATACGCAACCATCTACGGAACCGGAGCCGTCCTAGGCTACACGCCGCAAGACGTGAAAGGCATGTCCATGTGGGAATACATGGCTGCCATTGAGGGTTACGTCAAAGCCAACTCACCAGACGACGGCAAGATGTCATCGGCGGAAGTCGACGATGTCTGGCAGTGGTTGCAGGGTGACGGCGGCTAGTCGTCAAATAAACTGTCCGGTAAGCAGGTTATCGACCCGCCAGTACCGAGTGCGGCAGCGGTGGATTTCAACTCTGCTTTGCGCGTGTCGCATTCCCGCTTCGACAAGTCTTTTGCCGAAACGCGCTCGGTATTCCCGATAGCGTGAACCAGTCGGTACGTTTCCGCGAATCCTGGCGCGGAGGTCAGTAGTATCGCCGCAGCCACAATGGCTGTTTTCTTCATTGAATCAGTCCCTCCTTATTTGGCCTTGTCGGGCCAATTTCCCAAGTTTTCACAGATTTATCAACGCTAATTTAGCGGGAGGCGCCATTGGCCACCGACCTCGAACGGCTCGTTGTTCAATTGTCAGCCGATATCAAAAAATATGAGAATTCACTCAATAAGGCGATGGGCCACACGAATAAGCGTGCCCGTTCTATTGAGAACCGCTTCAAGCGGATGAATAAGTCTATCGCGGCAAGCTATGCTGCGCTTGGATCGCAGGCCGTCAGGGCTTTCGCCTTGATTGGTGGTACGGCTGGCGCGAAGAATCTTTTGGATTCCGCGACCCGTATTGAGAACGCCTTAAAGGTCGCCGGTCTAGCCGGTGCCGAACTGGAAAAAGTCTACGAGAGCCTTCGTGAAAGCGCGCAAAAGAATGCTGCGCCGCTGGATGTGTTGGTCGATCTTTATGGTAAGGCTGCCCTTGCTCAAAAGGAACTTGGCGTAACCACCGATGAACTTACTGGCTTTGCAGACAATGTCGCGCTTGCTCTAAGAGTAGCGGGAACCTCTTCGCAGGCCGCCAGTGGGGCATTGCTCCAGTTAGGGCAGGCGCTAGGCAGCGGCAAGGTTCAGGCGCAGGAATTTACCTCCATCCTTGAAGGAGCGCCAACGATCGCGATGGCAGCAGCGGCTGGCCTGAAGGAGGCGGGCGGCTCCGTTGCGGCACTCCGTAAGCTGGTCGTCGACGGCAAGGTATCGTCGGAAGCGTTCTTCCGTGCCTTTGAGGCCGGCGCTCCGATGCTGGAGGAGAAGGTCGCCGGCGCAACGTTTACGCTCGACCAGCGGCTTACTAACCTGCAGACGTCGCTTATCGATGCTGCGAAGCGGTTTAATGAGTCTAGTAAGGCGGCGGAAACCTTTGGCGCTGAGATCGACAGAACGTCGAAATTTATCGACAATCTGGATTTCGAGCACCTCATTGCCGAGATCATGGAGGTTGTCGAAGCCTTCAATACCGGCACGGCTGCAGCCGCCGACTTTATCGCAAAACTTGGTGAATTATCAACGCTGGATAGGATCGGGCGAGGGTTCGATCGATTCCTTGGGGCGGTGTCGGGGCAGACCGAGACAGTAAAAACGTTCTTCGGCGGTGGCCTGACGGTCACATCATCTGCTGCCATTACAGATCGCATCAATGACGCGTTCGAAGGCGAGATCAAGAAGGTTGGATCGCTTACATCCGAAGCTATTAAGAATAGCGTTTTGGGTGGTGGCGACATCACGGCGGGTGGGAAGGGCGGGCGGCTCGCAGAGACGCAGCAGGTAAAACCCGTCTCCCTCGACGACTTTGCCTCTCCGGACGGCAAGAGCGGCAGCAAAGGCGGCAAAAAACGCGGCGGCGGACGCGGTGCGAACGACTACGACCGCGAAGTCGAGCAGATTAGAGAACGCACTGCCGCATTACAGGCCGAAACTGCGGCGATGTCGCAGGTCAACCCGCTAGTAAACGATTACGGGTTTGCGCTGGCGAAAGCACGCGCCGAGTCCGACCTATTGGCGGCTGCACAGCAGCAAGGCCTCACGATTACGCCTCAACTACGGGCGAGTATCGAGGCGCTTGCTGTCGGATACGCCAATGCCAGCGTTGCTGCTGAAAAGTTAGCTGACAGCCAAGATAAAGCGCGGCAGACCGCCGATGAATTCAAAAGTATGTCGAAAGACATCGCTTCGGGTTTCATATCGGATCTGCGCAGCGGCGCGTCTGCGGCGGACGCATTGTCCAATGCTCTGAATAAGGTCTTGGACAAGCTGATTGATATCGGCCTGAATAGCATTCTCGGAATTGGCGGCGGTGGTGGACTCCTGTCGCTGTTCGGCTTTGCGAAAGGCGGCATTGCCGCTCACGGCAAGCCGGTAAAGACGTTCGCGCGCGGCGGTGTCTCCAATCGCGCCGCTATCTTCGGTGAGGCCGGGCCAGAGGCTGCGGTCCCACTCCCCGATGGGAAGTCTATCCCGGTTAAATTCCAGCAACCGTCGATACCGAAATCAAACGCATCGCAACGTCAGAACGTCCACGTAACTGTCGGTGTAGCAACGGACGGAAACGGAAATTTGATGCCGTTTGTCAAATCCGTATCCGAGCAAACCGTAGCGACGGCAAGCCCGAAGATCGTCTCGGCCGCAAATCAAAACGTCGTGCCTACCATGGCCGCATATCAGAACAATAAGGCGGGTGCTGAATGGCGATAATTGTTTGGCCGCAGTGCGTACTGGTGCCGCAGTCTGTTGCGGCCAACCTTGTGCCATTTACCAGATCGGGTGGGCCAACGCTCGGAGGCATTACGCCTTCGGTGAGAACGGATCTCGGTTGGTGGGCTATTGATTATACCGGTGTCGTGATGCGCAACAGCGATCGACACCGGTGGCAGACGTGGCAGGCCATCCGGCAAAAACTCGGCGGGCGGTCTGGCTTGATAGCTATTCCGGTTCGGTCGGGCCTGTCGGCACCATACGCTTCCGGCGAGTTCGAGGCCATGCCGGAGACGACGCACAGCGACGGGTCGACCTTTAGCGATGGCTCCATGTACGTGCAGGGCGCGATATCGGTGAAGACGGTAGGCGTTACCGCGCTCGGCGCCACGACGATCAAGCTGCGGATCATTAACTCCGCGGCCGACCTTGTCGGCGTTAGGTTCTCCTACAATCACGCACTCTACGAAACCGGCCCGGCCATCAGCGTCGACGGCGATGTATGGGAATTGCCCATCTCGCCGACGGTGCGCGAGCTTATCCCAAATGACGCGGATTTGGAATTCGATTACCCGACGTGTCTCTGCCACCTGGCGGAAGACCGCGGGATGGATGTCAATCAAGAGGCCGTTGCCAGGGTGTCGTATCCCACCGTCAGTTTCGTCGAGGCGACGGACTACTGGTCTTAGTAAGGGGCGAACATGGCAATCAAGTCTTTGCGAGTCCTTTGCGAGGCGCTTCTTCCCGACGTCACGATTAGGCTGTGGGACGGATCCGGCGGCATCTTCATTGACGCCGACGGCAACGAATTTAAGCCGGCGCAATTCACCGACGACGCGCTTCAGCAGGTGGAGGCCGCCATCAACGGCGAGGCCTTCACCCTTGGCCTGTCCCTCGTGAGCACGTCTAGTTCTGACGCCGACTACATCTGGGATTATGACGAGACCAATCCCGTGCAGGGGTCAGTCTTCGTCGTCAAGCTGCAGGTCCTCGACGAGTTCGAGCAGCCGGACGGAGCGCCGATCGTCGTCTTTACGGGTGAGATCGACAATCTCGATGTCTCGGACGAGGCGACAGAAACCGGCATCAATTCGCGCGTCAATCTGGAAATAACCAACCGTTTTACGCTTCGGAACGTGACTAACGGCGGGGTGCTTTCTGACGTTGACCAGCGCGCCTATTCCAAAACAATCAACCCATCGGCGGCGGATGATGAATTCTGCGAGCGTGTCCCGCTCATGCGAGACAAGACTGTTAGCTGGCCGAATTGGTGAGTTCATTGCGGCAAACGCCACGCTGCCCTGGTCGCCTGGCAAGGTGGACTGCTGCATCGTTCTCGCCGACTGGCTGATTTGTCAGGGGCAGGACGATCCTGCCTCGCATCTGCGCGGGGTCTACGACGACGAGGCAGGGTTCCGCCGCATTATCGCGGATGCCGGAGATCTCGTAGCCGTGGTGCAATATTGCGTGCGGGACATCTGCCGGCGCGTCGAGACGCCGCGCGGGGGCGACATCGGCGTCCTCGGCTCGGCCGGCAACATCAACAGACAATTCGGCGCCCTTTACGACGGGCATAAGTGGCTGGTTCGCACGACGCGGGGTTTCGACCCTGTGTGCGCCACGCCGCTGGCAATATGGAGGCTGCAATGCCACAGTTGATCGCGGCTCCCATCTTCTCGTTCCTGATTTCGTCGACGGCTATCGCAACGACGCTAGCCGGCCCGCTGGCGACCGCGTTGGGATATGCCGTTTTTGCTGGCGGCCTGTATCTGGCAAGCTCGTTCCTAACAGACAAGCCGTCTGTCCCGAAGCCAGAGGACGGCGCATACAACCTGAAACAGAACGTGCCATCCCGCGCGTATGTTCTTGGGCGCGTCAAGAAGGGCGGAGACTACGTTTTCCTGGAGGAGAAGGGCGGGATCGCCTACCATGTTATAGTCACGGCCTGCCACCGGATTAATGGCTTCGTGCAGCACTACCTTCATGATGATCCAGTGGCGCTCGATGGGAGCGGTGTGATCTCTGAGCCATACTATTATAATGGCACTAACAACGTCAGAATTTATACAAGGTCTGGCGCAAACAACAACTCTGCATACTCGCAGGTTGTCACCGCCTTCTCGAGCGTTTGGACTAATAATCATCGTGGCGATGGTTTGGCTTCCATCCTTATGACGTGCAGGACTGTCGCCACTAAAAACTACATGAAGGTGTATCCAAACCAGATGCCGGAGCACTCGGCCGTGGTTGAGGGTGCCCTTCTGTACGACCCACGCAAGGACTCAACAGCCGGCGGGTCCGGCACGCACCGCTACACAAACCCCTCCACGTGGGAGTTCTCGCGCAATCTGGCACTGATGCGGCTGTGGCACCTTTGCCACCCCGCCGGCGGCAAGATGGCCTACTCGGACATGTATATGCCAGCCTGGATGCACGCCGCGAATGTAGCAGACCAAGCTGTCACCAATAGGACCGGCGGCTCCGAAAGTCGCTACCACGGCGGAATGTGGTTTCGGGCCAACAATGACCCGGTTGAAATCGGCCGCACGCTCGACGAGGCCGGAGAGATGGTTGTTTACGAGCGCGAGGACGGGAAGGTTGGCGTTCACGCCGGCGAGTTCGTCGCACCAGACGTTACGCTAAGCGCCGACAACATCTTCTCCATCAAGGTCGATAAGAATCGCCGCCGCGCAAACACCGTCCTTGCCGTTCGTGGACGATACGTCAATCCAGCGAACGTCTACAACACGGAAGATGCGGCAATCTATGGCGATCCATATGGCGTCGTTGATGACTCCACCGAGCGCACGAAGACGTTCGACAATGTCGCAATCCAGAGCCACAACCACTGCCAGCGCAAGCAAAAGCTGACGTTCATCAGGGCTAATGCGCGCCGGGTAACTGTGGTGGCCGACTACACGGCTGACAATCTGCGTCTGATCCCATATCGCAGGTTTGTCGAGATTGAATACCCTGGCCGTGGACTCGTCAGCGCCATTGTCGAGATCACGTCTAGCCCGACAATCGACCTGCGCAACATGCGGATTTCTTTCTCTGGCATCATCGTTGGTTCCGACCTTTACGACTTCGACGCCGCGACGGAAGAGGGCGCACCCGGCGACATCGCGCCGATCCTTGAGGATGAGGGCGTGCCAACACCTACTGGCTTCTCTGTCTCAATTCAGACGGAAGTAGTAGTCGGCGGCGGGACGGCTGCGTTCGCTGTGGCAACATGGACCGCAGGCGATGAAACGCT
Source organism: Pseudomonadota bacterium (assembly GCA_023390055.1). GTDB lineage: Bacteria > Pseudomonadota > Alphaproteobacteria > Rhizobiales > Rhizobiaceae > Neorhizobium. The sequence continues at coordinate 39,428 of JAEWDP010000030.1, forward strand.
GTCATACCAGTTGGAGTATGAGCCGACTTCTGGTTCCACCGGGGTCCAAACAGTTTTGGCAGCGGAAGGAGAGTCGCAAGTAAGGACCGGCTACCTCGCAGATGGCGTTGAATACAAGTTCAGGCTTCGCGCTTACGGGGGTGGCACGCCTTCGGAATTCACGTCCTACCAGACGCTGACCGCGACGGCCGACCCGACGCCACCGACGGCGGTAACAGCCGTGTCTGTCACGCCAGACGTTGGTGAGGCTACGTTCAACTGGACGGCACCCAACAGCGCCAACTACTTCGCTTGCCGTATCCACGTCGGGACAGCCGATGTCTTCGGCTCGTCGACGATTGTTGCCACTGAGTACGGGCCGCCGAGCGCCATTGACCTGCGGGCCGTAACGGGGCTCACCGCTGGCACCTACTACGCCTGGCTCGTAGCCATCAACCCTTCGGGCGTGGCCGCTGCAGAAGTCGCTACAGGCGCGTTCACAGTCACCTGACACCACCCACCATCACCACAGTCATTGCCCTCTGGCTCGCCGCCGGAGCGAGCCGCTATGAGGAATTGAAATGCCGACACCAACAATCGCAGAGGTTATCAGGGATTATGTGACCAATGGCGTCCCGTCGTCCGGCGCCCACAAGCCGCGGAAAGCCGACTGGCGTGCATGGGGCACGTGGGTAGAGCAGCTCCTTGCAGCGCTGGCGGCGGATGCAGGCGGCATCACTGAACTACCGGAGCTGATCTACTACTTCACCGTAACAGGCGGCACGGCTAATGCCATCGTGGCCACGCCAAACGCCACTCCTCCGACAGCGCCAGGCGCTGCGCTCCTGACGATGACGGCAACTGCGGTCAACACCGGATCCGTCACGCTCAACGGGAAGCCTCTGCGGGCGAACGGCGGAGAGGAGCTGCAGGCGGGCGAAATCCACGGTGGCGATCTGCTGTCCTTCCTCGACCTCGGCGCCGAATATCGCCTGATCACCGATCCCGGCTCGCTGCGTAACAAGCTGGCGGCGATGGAGTGGGCCAGCAACGCCGAAGATGATCCTGTGAGCATCGAAGCTGGTGGCGATGGTGCCACAAGCTTCTCTGCCAAGCATTGGGCGGCAAAGAGCAACGAGGATGCGGATCGGTCGAAAGAAGAGGCGGATCGGTCGGAAGACGCTCGCGACATCGCTGCGGGCTATGCGTCGGATGCCGTCTCTCAGGGCAACGTTCCGATCTATGCGACCGTCATCGGGATGGCCGCGCTTGAAATCCCGGCAGGCATCAATGCTGTGCGGGTCAATGGCTATGGCGCGGTGGGTGACGGAAGGGGCGGGTTGTTTGTTGACCAAGACAACGGGATGCAGTCGGCTTTTAATTCAGGCGGTACGACGGCAAGACCCTGGTATCCCGCGCTGTCAGCTTTCCCGACGTTACTGTCTCTTGGCGCCGATCCGACGGGGGGAACCGATGTTTCTGCGGTTCTGGATGCTGCTGAAGCACTTGGGGGCACCATAGTTGTCGGGCCGGGAACGTATCTTGTTGATACCGATAGGGCTTGGGATCACACCAAGGCGACTTTCCATTTTCGCGGCGGGAGTTTCATTAACGCGCCGGGGCGCACTCAGACAGGAACGATGAAGGTCGTAGCCGGGACGCATGATTTCATCCTTGGCGGCGAGATTGTTCGCGGTAGCTATATTAGGACCGGCAACATCCCTTATGACTTTGGCTGGGATCTAACGGTGTTTGGTTCTGTCCCGACACCTGAATGGTTCGGGGCCGTGGGAGATGGTATTGCTGATGATCAAGCTGCCTGGCATGCAGCGATCCACTCATGCGGAACGGTTCTCGGAAACGGGAGCTCGGTCTATGCGACCTCTGTCCATCTTGTCCTTCGCGAAAGCTCCAAGTGTTTCTCGATGGAGGACGGCTGCGAGGTAAAGGCGCTTAACGCGAACCTGGGGCAAGTGCTGGGGATCAGAGGCCAGCCTCCGGTCTCTGCTTCAGCAGAACCGTCTGAGTGGAACGTTAGTTCGGCGCTCCTCAACATAACAGTTGATGGCGCGGACGCTACGAACAACAACGGCGTCGGCATCAGCTGGTGCCGTGGCGCGCGGGTTTCAATCAAGCGCGCCAAGAACATCGGGCGAAAAGCATTCACCGGGCAGTATTGGGTCCAAGACTGCAAGGTGAATATCATTGAGGTTGAAGACGCCAGCACAGAACTTGGTTCGACGCACGGGGTATTAACGCTAGAGGGTCAAGGCTCTGGGATTAACTTCTCACTCGACGGTGGCGTAAGCTCCACAGCGGACATGCAGGGCGCCGATGTCACCGGTAACATCATCGACGTGTCTGGTGTCCGTTACAGCGGCTACAACTACATCGTAGTGCAGCGATCTACCGGGAACATCATCCGTGCGGCTAAACTCGGAGATGCCCTTGGCGCAGGGCGACATGTCTTCTTAGGCGCCTATGCGAAGGGGAACCATATCGAGGTAGTGAAGGCCGGGAACACCGAGCGCTCATTTGTGGCGACGGATGCTCTGAGCATGGACAACATTGTTTTGATCAATGGCGGCGATGCGGTAGGCACCGGTACGGACGGCTATAGCGTCAATGACGCTGGAACTCGAAACGACATCACCGCGAAGGTTGATCACTCCAACACCAGCACGACAGCCGGCCGCGCCTTCAACCTTAATGGGTCAGCCGGTATCATCAGGGCGCATGTCCGCTCTTGCGATAGTTCAACAGTGTTTGGTGGGACTGGTACGGGCTATCTCCTCCCGGCAGAGAACAAGGTCGTTGCGGCTGCAAGCCGAATAGCTCTTTCGGGCGGTATAGACTGGAGATTCATCGGGGGGGATTATGATCCAGGCACGGCGACCGGTATCCAGATCGGTGCCAATGGTTGCTTGGTCATGGGGGTGACCATCCGTGGGGACGGTCCAAATAGAGTGCTCGTTGATTCCGGCGTAACTCGCTGGAGAGTTGTAGACAACCAGCTGCCAGGGGTGAACCCTGAGGTTTCGGTAACGACTGCGGCCGACATGTGGGCGGGCGGAGCAAAGTTCAACAACGACGGCGATGTTGCGGGTTACCAATGCCTTCGTATGGGGCTTTGCATCATCGCATTTGGGCTCGGACCGCCTGAAGGATCGGTAGCCGCGGCTGTCGGCTCTGAGTACACAGACATCCACACGGGTATAAAATATTCGAAGACATCCGGTTCAGGTAACACCGGCTGGGTTGTCACCGGAACGCAAGCGTAGGAGCGAAGAAATGGCTGACGAATCCACAAAAGAGACGCCTAGCGTAAACATTCATTTGAGCCGGACGGGGCAGGTACAGATCACGTTCGCTGGTGCCGTTTGCGCCATGGATGAAGCAGCCGGCGAGGCCGTTTTGACCATCCATGCAAGCCAGTTGCAAGAACTACACGACGCGTTGGCCGAGTTCTTACCCAATCAGGAGTGAGGATGGCGGGCTACTGTAGGCCCGCCTCCCTGCTCAAAGCTTCTTGATCAGTCCTCTGTCTAGGAGCCGCATCATGTACTCCTTCTCTCGATCAAAATCATGCTTGCCATCGGGCTTGGTGGTAACGTTGAAATAACGCGTGAGCGTGCTGCGATTGTCCGAATAGAAATCAAAGCCGTGAACAAATACGTCTGCGGCTTTGCCGTGCCGGTCTTTTGCCCACTGGACTGCGACGATCCCTGTCGATGGCCACTGGGTTTGCGACAGGTCGAAATCCATCTCGATCTTCATGGCGTCGACGTAAAGCGCAGAGTTGAGGACGTTGCTCGGAGGCGGGACGACATGGCAGCCTCGCTTCTGGTCTGTGAGGCGGGTTTTTATTTTTTGGTAGTCGTCCCTTAGGTTGGCTCCGAGCACAAAGACGCTCCCAGGCGATAACTTGCTCAGTTCTTCGCTTGGCATGCACGCGGGCGATATCAGAGCGTACGTCGTCTTGGTGCCGACGTGCTTCTCAAATCCCTTGATGCGGAAGTTGTTTACCCGGATGACGACATCGAATGTATCGATCTTTGGGCCAAGGTCGCGGTTTAAAACGGAAGGAGCGTTGCCGAGTACCAAGACTTTCAGGTTGGTTGGTTTACTTACCCACGGAACAAGCCCTTTAGGCCTGGAAGCCCGTGCCTGACGCCGATCATCGCGAAATGCTTCGATCTTGAGCGAAGAAGCCAGCCGTCGCGTCATTGCCTTGAGTTCGTCTCTCTCCTTGATCACGTAGTCCAGGCGCCTGCCCTTGGCATCCATGTTGACACGATCTCGATGGACGTTGCGCATCACTCTGAGTAGACCCGCTCGCTGCTGCTCCAGGCGCTCGATTTTCCGGTCTAGGAGTTCGGCGTCTTCCTCTGAGTAGCTGTCTACGATCTCTTCATCCAAGATGGGCAGATTGAACTGATAAGCATGCCTCACCCGGAAGGCACGATCCCTAAACCGCTCTACACTGAAGTTCTCGGCGATTGACCTGTAGTATGATGGATTGGGTTCGTAGCTATCAATCTTCTTTAAGAGCATGCGGCACATGTCGTCAGGATCGAGGGCCACGAAATCCGGAGGCAGCATCTCATTGAAGCCGGTGGTAGCAAACGCATAGGAGGCGTGGCCGGTAGCCAGAGCTTCGAAGACAACGAGCGGGCTCGGGTCGTCTCTGGACGTGAGGACAAAGATGTCAACGTCTTTAAGCGCCGCCTGAAAGTCGTTTTGATGGCCCATCCATCGGACAGCCTTGGGATATGGGACGTTCGGGTTGCTCTGTCTTGTCGGAGTCGCCGCATACCAGCGGAATTCAACTGGCCTTTCGGTTGAGGCCTTAACTGTGTGGGCGATGTAGGAAAAGATGTCGATGCCTTTGCGTTCGTCCGGTACGCCTGCGCCGGCTATCACGATGACGTCGTCAGCGCTTTTCTGTGATGTGCTTGCGGTAACCTGGAAGGCACTCAGGTCGACAACCTCATAGACAATTCTGAAAGTGTCCAGAGGGAAACCGAACATGGTGGCCACACTGTGAAGGCATTGCGAGGTCGGCACCCAGTTCGTGACATCGAGGCACTGTAATAGTGCCCGCGCCTTCTGGAAGTTCACCTTTTCCCTCTGGGCTAAAAACCTGAGGTTCCACGCTGTCTCATGCCAGTAGATGGTTACCGGTATGCCTCTCGACATCGCAAACTCAAGAGCCACGATGCTGCTCTTGAGGAGCAGGGACTGAAACCCATTAAACAGGAAGTGAGGCGCTTGAGCCTTGGCAGTCTCAGAATTTAGCTGCTTGATGAACGCAGCCGGCTCCGTCTCCACATTGCAGTAACCTGCAAGATCGGCGACGCGGTCAGGTCCGATGAGCGCTTGATAAACAGAAGCGCATGGCGACGATTTTTTGTCTTTCGGGTGATGTGAGAGGAATATGAATTCCGGGATATCATGCGATTGCTGAATTGTGCCGTGCATAGGTTGTCTCTGAAAATGCCTAGTTGTTTTCGACGTCGCTGGTGTCGAGAGGATGATCGTACCCGTCATCAATGACTGTCGTTTTGGGGCGCAGGATGAAATAGCAAATTGCCGCCGTGGCGAAGAATAAAACGGCCTTGGCAACATCTGAGGGGATGACGAAGGTCAACCCAACGACCGCCAATATAATCGGGATAACAATCTGCATCAGATTACCTTTCCATGCTAGCGCGAGAGATTTTGAGCAGTATCGCCAGGTTCATTGTCCTCACAAGACTATTATGCTGAACATAATCGCCGTCTCCAAGCTTCACCGACGCACGTCCCGGTTCCCAGCTGACACCGCACACCTCTTTGGGCCAAAGGTGTCGAATTAACTCGTAGTTGGCGTGAACCGAGTTTGTATAATGCGGCGTCCTATTCGACGGGCTGGGAACATTTGGGCTGAGCGACTGTGCCAGAGAGTGGATTTGGCCGTCTAGCTCACGGCTAGGTCCCTCCAACTCCCGTATAGACGTTATTAGGTTCAGTATAGAGTTCATCAAAGCCTCCTAGTCGCCAGGTTCCGGTATAGGGCTATACCGATTGGCGTACAACCACCGCATGAACCATCTCGACAATCTGGAGAAAGACCATGGCTGCAAAGGAGCAGGCATGATCGCACTCCACCGCCCCCCGATAGCCGAAGACTGATCAATCGAAAATCAGGAGAAACGCCATGAATGTGCCCGCCGGCGCGGCGCATTTGCGTGCCGATTCCTATTTCGTCTATCGTCCGATGCTGGGCCTGATCGGCTTCACCGAAGGGACCGACAAAGGCAATGGCTACAATGAGACGTTGGCCTAGCTAAAATCACAAGGAATCACCAATGACCACCACAACCTCCGAACGGGGGCGCGCCTTCCTGCGCGCTCACGAGGGCAATCCGCTTACGTGCTACCTTGACCCGGTTGGCGTACCGACCATCGGAACGGGCTTTACGATGCGCAGTAAGGCGGTACGGGCTGCCTTGGCTAAGTTGGGCATTAACAAACTAGTTCCCGGCAAGACGAAAATCACCGCCGCCCAAAGCGACGCCATTCTCTTGGAAGTCCTTGCCGCCGAATTTGAGCCGGCCGTTGTCGCGGGCAGCCCGGCCGACCGCAAGCAACACCAGATGGACGCCGCCACGTCGGCTGTGTTTAATCTCGGAACCGGCGCGATGGGCTGGCAATGGGCGAAGCTTTGGCGGGCCGGTGACGTCAAAAGTGCAGCCGCCTATCTTGGCAGCCACTACAACACGGCTGGCGGCAAACGGCTGGCCGGCCTTGTACGGCGACGCAAAGAAGAAGCGATGCTTTTTGCTGGCGGGCACTACACTGGCATAACCACACGGCCGGAAGGCGTGCCGCGAACCGCTACCGAAAAGAAGCCCGCCTTGCAGGATCCGGTTATCCGCGAGGCGCAGGAAATCCTGACCGCGAAGGGATTCAACCCCGGCGCGATCGACGGATGGATGGGCGAAAAAACCAAGGCTGCGGTTATCGCCTATCAGAAAGCCCACCCGCATCTAGTAGCGGACGGCATCATTGGGCCGGCTACGCTTTCGCAGCTACGGCGCGACGCTGCGGCGTTGCGTGGCGCGGTGACGAAGTCGGTAAGTGGCGCGACAGGCTCCGGTGTACTGGCGTTTACGGCTGGCTTGCCGTGGGGATGGATTGCCGCTGGCGTGGCCGTCGCTGTTGTTGGCTATGTGGCTTACCGCAACCGCGACGTTATTCAGCGGTGGTGGAATACGAAGCGCGGCAAGGAGGCGGTGGTTTGATGGGCCTGTTGCTCGGGAAACTGAAAAGTTGGGCCGCCTGGATTGGGGCGGCGGTGGTTATGGTCGCCGCCGCCTTCCTATACGGCCGCGCCGACGGTCGGCGGGACGCCGAAGCCGCTCGGCTTAAGAAAAACGCGAAAGCCGCCAAGAAGGCGAGGGGCGTTGAAGATGAAATCAATAAAATGGATGGCGGTGCTGTTGATGGCCGTCTGCGTGGGTGGATGCGTGACGGGCGGTAGTTATTGCGAAATTGCCAAGCCGGTGCGCCCTAGTTTGGATGATAGCCTAACGGAGGGCACGGCGCGCCAGATCCTCACCGAGAACGAAAAACTGGCGAAGCTATGCGGGGTGCGGCCGTGAGTGGGTGGTGCAATAAGCAGGTTGTGCACGCAGTAAAATGGCACCTGTTTAACTTCGTTATCGGCGTTGGGGGCTGCGCATGACCGGCCCTGAGATCATGGCCGTCATTGGCTTTATGGTGATGCTTGCCGGTGCTGGCTGGCGCGTATGGGCGCGGGTTGAGGCGAAGGTGAAGGTTGCGGAAGATAAGGCGGATGTCGCGGGCCGGGATGTTAGCGACCTGCGGCTCCACGTTGCGGAACATTACGTGTCCAAGGCCGGCCACAAGGAAAGCACCGAACAGATCATGGAAGCTATCGGCGGGGTTAAGAGCGCCGTGGACGCCATGACGTTGCGGATTGACCGTGTTGTTGAGAATCAGCCGGCTCGGCGGGCTACCCGCTCAAATGGATAGCCCGCTTATGAATAGTGCGCCCTCTGCTTAGTTGCGGAGGGCGCATTTTTTGTTTGTGGTGGTGATTGGTGGCACTAGTAGATTGCGCTTGACAAATTTGTAAATACCATCTAATGTAGTTCATTATACCACCAAGATGCGGCTACCAACCGCCTGCCTACCACCACACCACCGGCGCTAGGCGCCAGAAGAGGAGGCCATCATGACCAGACGTAGACTTGGCATACTCGCGCTTTTAGCGACCGCAGCCGGAGCAGCAGTGCTCTTCACGCCAACCGCAGCCGCCTACATCGCCGGCAAGCCCACGCCAGCACCCACCACCATTGCCGTCGAACGCCTTGCCGCCACTGTCCCGGTCACGGACATGGCCGCTGTGCTTATCAAGCGCCCCAGCGGCATGGGTTCCGGCTTCTACATCGGCAACGGTCTGGTCGTCACGGCGGCCCACGTCGTCAAAGGTGCCAAGACTGTCTCTATCAAGACCGAAGACGGGCGCATATCGTCGGCCCGTATCATTCTCATCGACGAAGACAAGGACGTTGCCATCATGCGGACGGGCCGCAGAGGCATGCTTGCCGCCGAGATGAACTGCAACGATGTGCCGGTCGGCACGCCTATCGTTTCCCATGGCAATCCGCTCGGCCTCGAGTTCGTCGCGTCCTACGGCACAATTGCCGGCGCGCCGCGCACTATGAACGGCAAGTCCTACTACGTGACCGACATGACGACCGTCATGGGTCAGAGCGGGAGCGGGGTGTGGGCGGACGGCAAGGTTGTGGGCGTCACGTCTGCCGTGATGACCGCGCCGCTGGAATTGGTGGGCAAGATAGGGCCGGACGCGGGCATCTACTCCAGATCCATCGTCGGCTTTGGCTTTGTCGTGCCGTCTTCTGTGGTCTGCGAGATGCTGGCTGGGTTGGAGGGCGTGGTGTGATGTTGAGCCTTGCGATCCTCACCTACTTCGGCATCGCCGCCGGCGTTGGCAGTCAAAACGGCAAGTTTTGGTCTTCGTTTATGTGGCCAGAATACGTTGGGAAGATACTTTTCCATGAGGCCAAGAAGCGGGGTCTAGTCGAATGACCCCCCACATCACCCCCCGCTTCATAATCCTAAACACCTGCTGGCTTGCCGCCCTCGTTGCGGCCACGCTGATGGGCTACACCAGCTTTGTCTTCAATGGCGACGGCAGTTATGTGTCCTACGTCATTGCGTCCATCCTGGCGGCTTCCTTGATTGCCGCAACACGCACCACCAAACACCTGACGCAGGCCGCGTGGCTTTGCGAGACGCTTGGCTTCGTCGGCACGCTGGTCGGCATTACCATCGGCCTCTACGGCGTGGACGTCGGCATGCTGTCCACCAGCGACGGCGTGATTTCGGCAGGCAACAGCCTGTTCTCCGGTATGGCCACGGCCTTCTGCTCCACTATCACCGGCGCGCTTGCGATGCTGTGGTTGTGGTCGGTCGGCAAGGTTGTGGGGCCATGAGCACGCTCAAGACGGACGTTCTCTTCTGTCTGCTGTTCGTCCTTGTAACATTCATTGTAGTGTTGATTTCACAAATCAACCCACCAACCGACCCCACCATCGACCCGCCCGGAAACATGGTGGCGTCCGCCGCATGGCCAGCCGGTGCGATCGATGTGGACCTATGGGTGCGGCACGCCAACCAGCCTGCCGTCGGCTACAGCCGGAAGTCGGGCAAGGTGTGGAGCCTTCTGCGTGACGATTTGGGCACCACCAACGACAGCACGCCGCTTAACTACGAGGCCGCATTCACGCGCGGCCTGCCGGACGGCGAGTACGTCGTTAACATCAGGTGTTACGGCTGCCGTACCGGGCCAGTGCCGGTCGCGGTGGAAGTCCGCATCGTTGGCGGGCCGCTTGTATGGTCCGGCGTCGTGGATCTGGTGACGGATAAGCAGGAGAAGACCGCTGTGCGGTTCGTGCTACGCGACGGGCAAGTTGTGCCTGGCAGTGAAAGCTTTGTTTTTCGGAAGATTAGGGGAGAGTGAGAGATGGCGAAACTGCAGTACAGCGCCGGGTCGGATAGGCAATCACACGTCTACTCTGATCGATTCGAGTTCCCGAATGGGCAGCCAACATACAACAACGAGTGGCGACTCGTTGCTACCGACATAGCCGATGACTACCACTCAGAACACGACGGATGGGAAGCTTCGTGGCCGGTAAACATCCGCATCTACTGCGATGACGAGTGCGTGTGGGAAGGCGATGTTGCCAGAGAGATGGAGCCAAGCTTCTATGTTTTGTGATCTGAGACAAGGCGACTGCCTGGAGATCCTGCCGACGCTTGAAGCGGGCAGTGTTGATATGGTGCTTTGCGACTTGCCGTATGGAACGACGCAGAACAAGTGGGATTCGGTCATTCCGCTGGACCTGCTGTGGGCGGAGTATTGGCGCATCGTCAAGCCGAATGGTGCTGTGGTTTTGACGGCAGCGCAGCCGTTCACCACGGCTCTTATATCGTCATGTATCAAACATTTCCGCTACGCGCTGGTGTGGGACAAGGTAGGCACAACGGGATTCCAGACCGCCAAGGTTATGCCGCTCCGTCGGCACGAAGATGTTGTCGTCTTCTATCGTTCCAAGCCGACATACAATCCAGCGATGGAGACCAGAGGAGAGCCCCGCAAGAAGGGCGGCAGCAAGAACGACAACGGCTGCTACGGCGATCTGCGCAGTAGCGAGAGCTTCAATAACACTTACTACCCGACATCAATCATCCAAATATCAAACGCTTCAAAGGCTGGCCTCGTCCACCCCACACAAAAGCCCGTCGCTCTGATGGAGTACCTCATCCGCACCTATACCAACGAGGGCGAAACCGTCCTCGACAACACGATGGGCAGCGGCACGACAGGCGTGGCATGCCGCAACACCAACCGAAACTTCATCGGCATTGAGCGCGACCCGGCATACTTCGCAATCGCGCAAGGTCGTATTCTCGCACCCGCCAACGACAACGCGCCCCCTGCGATAGCTGGTGGCGACCTATTCACGGAGGCAGCATGACCACCGCCCTAACCCTATGGCTGGCCTTCGCCCTATCCATCGGCGCGGTGGCCTTCGCCAACCCCACCAGACGGCAAGCCATAGCCTTCTTCTTGGTGGCAGCCCTAACACTACCCGCCGCTTTCATCCCGCTAGGCCACGCCACGCCAATCCTGCCCAACGGCCAGCTAACGGTCCTCGGCGCGCGCATCGACATCGGCAAGGCAATCTACGTCATGGTGGACGGGCCAACGCCCAAACTAATTGTCCTGCCGTACAGCGAAGCGGCAGCCAGCCAACTGCAACAAGCACTGGACGGCGTGGCAGACGGAGAGGGCACAGTCACCATGCGGCAGGGCGTCGATGGCTCGCCGGGATTCAGTGAAGAGACGCCACCGCCGGAACCGGCGAAGGTGGGGGAAACCCAAATTATAGGCTCGGCGCCATGACCCCGCTAGCCCTGCAATACACACAACTCGCCATTGGCATGACAGCAATGCTGGCCGTTACCTTCGGCGCGTGCTGGTTTGGGCTTTGGTGGATGGGGCCGACAGATGAAGGAGAGGATGAATGATGAAGACAAACGAGACAATAGAGCCGGCAACCCGGAGCAACACATGACATCCAACAACACAAACACAGTCCCACCCGAATCGATCGACGAGGCCGGCAGACTATACGCCGAGCTAAAGTCCATCCGGCAGGTGGCCGCTGCAATGGGTGTGGCCTATGCCACGGCGCACAAATACATCGGACGCGCCGCAGAGCGCGGCTTGTGCGGCACCCGCCCCGTTCTCCCCGGTTTCGCTATCAAGAGCATTGCCAGCAAGGAAGGCGACGCCTGGGTAAAGCAGACCAAGGCGCCGGGGGAAGAATACCGGACGCCGGAAGGATTGGCCATTAAAGGTCGGTCTGTTCTGACCGATTCCGACGGCCGCGTCATGATGACGTGGAACAAGGAAGGCGAGGATAAGGCGCAACAGCTTGCCGCAATGCGTGCCGCTATCGAAGCCTTCAAGGATGAAATTCCGCGTGCGGCTCCGGTGGCGGCTCCCGTTGCAACGAAGGCGGACTTGCTAAACTTCTATGCGATAACCGACGCCCACCTCGGTTCGCTATCATGGCGGGAAGAGACTGGCGCCGATTGGGATCTGGTCATTGCCGAAAAACTTATCATCGACTGGTTCTCGGCGGCTATTGAACTCGCGCCAGCCGCAGAAGTTGGTGTCTTGGCGCAGATGGGCGACCTCGCACATTACGACGGCATGGAATCCAAGACGCCGACGAGCGGCCACATCCTTGACGCCGACTCGAGGTTCCAGAAGGTTGTGCGCGTCATTATCCGCATTCTGCGTCGCGTCGTCACCATGCTTCTGGATAAGCACGGCCGCGTCCACATCATCATGGCCGACGCCAACCATGACCCGGCCAGCGGCGCGTGGCTGCGCGAGATGTTCGCAGCCTTCTACGACGGCGAGCCGCGTGTCACGGTCGACAGCACGGCCAGCACCTACTACGTCGTCGAGCACGGCAAGACATCGCTGTTCGTACATCACGGTCATCGCAGGAACATCGGGAACGTCGACTCCGTCTTCGCCGGCAAGTACCGCGAAATATACGGACGGACGCAGTTTTCCTACGCCCACCTCGGCCACCTGCATTCCGACGAACTGAAGACCACCAACCTGATGAAGGTCGAGCGCCACGAAACGCTGGCCGCACCGGACGCCTATGCCGCAAACGGCGGGTGGCTGTCCGGTCGCTCGGCCAAGGTCATCACGTACTCGGCCCGTCACGGTGAAGTGTCACGCCTGACACTCTCGCCGCAGATGGTTGATGGGTGGGCCGACCGCAAGGCCGCAAACGATAATGTTCCAATGAGGGCTGCGGCGTGAAGACGTTTCTAGGAATGCGAATCCACCGCGGCGAGCCGGAGAATCCGACAAAGCTGCGCTCTTATACCGGCACCCTCATGATGAAGGGCAGCCAAACAGAGGGCCGCAACAACTACACCGACCATCGGATTGCTAGGTGGTATGGCGTGTCGTTCAAGCTCAACTGGTTCATTGGGTTCTGGATCTTCGGCGACACAACCTGGCCGTCAGAGGACGGGCCAATCCCGCGCCAATAACCACCAACCACCCTGCCGCCACCAGCGACAGGGTCACACCACAAGAGGAGACTAATATGAGCAACGCAAGAACGGCCGAACCGTTAATGGTTCCAGGCTACGGCGCGCAGCCCACCAAATATGTGGCGGCGAATGATAACGATCCAGACCACAACGGCCCGCACCTGCCCGCACGGGAAGAAACCACACCAACGGCCGGCAATGTTACCGAGCGGGACGACTGGGCCAGCCACGACTACGGCCAGTACGTCACGGAAGACGACCTCGTCACCACGACGTTCGCGCCGCTGGAGTCCGTCATCCTTTCCTCCCGTCCTTCGTCCTCGGACACGGGACGCACAACCGGACGCGGTCCTATCGGCAGCGGCAAGCCCTACCTCTACTCGGCGCAGGATCTAGTCGAGAAGGACATCCGCGAAAAGCAACTGCACTCGCTGGACGACATCGCCAAGCTGCGTGGGTTCGTCTATCTCGGCTCGCCGTACAGCAAGTATGCTCGCGGCTTCGATGAGGCGGCAAGGGTAGTGGCCGCCAGTGCTGCCGCCCTTATGCGAGATGGCTTCCGGGTCTACTCGCCGATTGCACACGGTCATGCCGTGGCGGCGCACGGATTGCCGCTGACGTGGGACTTCTGGAAGGACCAGTGCCAGCCGATGATTGACGCGGCTTCGTCTTTGATTGTTTTGGAAATGCATGGGTGGTGGGATTCGGTTGGGCTTCAGTACGAGTTCGACTGCTTCCTGAAGGCTGGCAAGCCGGTGGTTTATGTCGAGCCGTCGGAGTTGGGTGTTAGGGAGGTGGTGTGATGTTGACGATTATACTGTCGGCAGTCGCGGCAGTGCTACTCGTTGCCGTGGTGGTGTTGCTCTACATCATCGGCTCTGTTGCGGGAGGCTTCCGCCGATGACAAGCACCATCCGCCCCGGCGACGATGTCATCTGCATCGACGACACCACGCTCCCCGAACAGTACCTCGAGATACGGCAGGGTGAAATTTACACCTGCCGCTGGATTGGCCCGTGCCGCACTTATCTTGGCGGCGACTACATCGGCGTCCGGCTCGATGGGATTAACCGCGGCATCTGCCCGCAGTTCTTTGAGGAAGACCCGCCGTTTCGGGCAAGCAGGTTCAGGCCGGTAGTGAAGCCGTCGGCTCCGGCACGCAAGTTAGAGGAGGCGCTGTAATGGACTGTGCGAATACAGGTGACTGGAAACAATGGACCGGCCTGCCGATACTGCCCGTTCCAGAACGGGCCGCGGTAGACGTAAAGCTGCGTAGCGGTGCCGTTATCAGCGGCGCGACGGCCAAAGATATCTTGTGGGGCCGAGCCAAGCGCGAAGTCGCCGCGAATGACAACCTTACGAACGGCGGCGAGGTTGTCGCCTATCGGTTGAGTGGAGAGGTGGCGTGAGTATGAACCTCGACCATATTGAAAATAAGATTGATGATATGTCGAATCGCAGTGGTGAGCGAATAATCGCCGCCGCCATCCATTTCGGAGGCACGATCAGTTTGCCGCCGCCCGCTCGCCACCACACCATAATCCAGACGATGGACACCGCAATGAACATCGCTGGACATCTGGCAACACCGCAGACGCAGGGATTCCTGACGAGCCACGGTCGTTTTGTGAACCGGGTAGAGGCGTTCTATCTGGCGTCAAATACCGGCCAGATAATCAGTGGCACGAAAGGGCCGGCTCTATTTTCGGAGGATCTATGGTGATTAACACAAACGACTGGACACCTTGGAGTACGGGAAGCGAGCAGCTGCCGACACTTTCCGCCGTGAACGATAACGGCAGCTTCTACGAGCGCGCAATGAAAGCGCCCACCGGCTTACCGTCAAGCAATCCGAAGCGGGCCTTTGGGGTAAAGAAGCCATCGGCGCAATTCATACCGCCGGTTGCGATAGTCGAGGAAAGCGTCGTCATGGCGCTGGGTGCGGCTAAGTACGGCGCGTTCAATTGGCAGGACGATCCGGTTGACGCTACCACTTATTACAGCGCGGCCATCCGCCACTTGCTGCAATGGTTCTCCGGCGAAGACGTGGATCCAGAAAGCGGAGCGTCGCACCTGGCGCACGTTCGGGCTTGTATGGCCATTCTGATTGATGCGCAGGCCAGTGATTCGCTTATTGATGATAGGCCGAAATGCGCATCGGCTGGCGAGGCTATCGAGCGGCTAAAGGTGGCCGCCTAGTCGCTTGTACTTGGACTAGCCACATCAGGAGTCCCCACCAACGCACTCCCCAAAACCAAACGCCGAGGCCGGCCATAGTCCGGCCCGGTGACATACAACGAATAGACTCGCCGCCCCATTGCGGTGCACGATCTATCCAGAACCACGGCCTGCAACTCCCCGAACGCGACCCGCTGGCCTATGTCGAACTCCCACTCGACGCTATACTGCCGGACTACCGGCCCGCCATCACCCCTACACTTGCCGACCAACTCGCCTATGCCGCTAGGCAGCCAGCAATTATTGCAACGCATATTCACTTCACGCCCTCCCAACCCATTGCCGGCAGTCCTCGATCTAGCCGGGGGTTAGACACTCGTCACGAAGACAAGCCGGGCGCTTTTAGCTTCCTTACGGAATCCTGGACATGGCGAACCGCCCCCGGCCGATTATCGACCTTGGCGATGCGCCAGCCGCTAAGCCGCGCACATGTTCGGTTGCCGCACTTGCGCCAGCCTATTCGTGATCAGGGTGTCTAAGCCCAACCTCGCTTATGAACGAGGCATGGGCGGGGAGCAACGGTTAATTATTGGCTAATATTAGTTGTATGAGAAATGTTGTAGTGAGGCGGCCTGTAGAACGAACCGGCAACGAAGCCGGTAACGCCCCAATCTAAATTTTGTAACGCTATTTAATAATTTCAAATGTTTAGTCTTAACAATCGGTTTACCAAATATGTTGTCATTATGGCCGTAGACGCGCCATATTCGCACAATCTTGGTGCAGTACGGTCAATTGCGTGATCAGCATCAGGAGAACGACATGCCCAGGAACCCGAATCTCACGCTTGATGGGCCCGATCTTGCGGCACTTCTTTGTAGTCGTGTCTGCCATGATGTGATCTCTCCCGTCGGTGCAATCAACAACGGGCTCGAATTGCTGGACGAGGGTGCATCCGATGCCGATGCGCTCGACTTGATACGGGCATCGGCATTGAATGCGGCAGTCAGACTGAAGTTTGCACGGCTCGCATTCGGCGCTTCTGGCTCGGTAGGTGCCTCCATTGATACCGGTGAGGCAGAAAAGGCGGCAAAGGATTTCGCCGAGGCCGAGAAGAAGAGCGAGGTGACCTGGAATGGCCCGCGGGCCATAATCGCCAAGAACCGCGTGAAGCTTCTTCTCAACCTGTTTCTTGTGGCATATGGAGGTATACCGCGCGGCGGATCCATTGATGTGACGCTTGAGGCGCCGGAGTTCGACGCCAAATTCATCATTACCATCAAGGGGCGGATGATGCGTGTTCCCGCAAAGTTTGCGGAAATATGCTCGGGTGCGCTGGAAGAGGCAGTCGATGCACATTCAATCCAGCCGTATTATACCGTTCTCCTCGCAGAAGAATGTGGCATGGAACTCAAGCATATCGTCTCCGAAGAAAAGATTGTCTTCATTGCCGAGGTTCCGGCCAGTTGAGCGGCTATGCCGGTTTTGGCATGCCAGTAACCATTCCTTAGCGCCAGCGCACTAGTTTGTAGCCGATCTCCGGCCTCAGCAGACTGGATCGATTCCAGGGAGTGGTACATGCAGCGCTTGATGATTGCCGACAGTTCGGATGTCGTTCGCAAGGTGGGCAAACGCATTCTTTCAGAATTTGGATTTCTGGTTTCCGAAGCCGGTTCTGTCGTGGAGGCGCTTGCGCACTGCCAGACGGAGCTTCCGGGATTAATGATTGTTGATGCCGGCATGGATGGTGCGCTGGAGCTCATCCAGCAGGTACGGGCACGTCCGGATGGCAAGGAGGTTCATATTTTCTACTGCGTCATCGAAGCAGACCTGAAGAAGATGATGCTCGGAAAACGGGCAGGGGCCAGCGATTTCCTGTTCAAGCCTTTTGATCGAAAGGCGCTGACATCAGCCTTTGCGGGATTTGCGATCGCTGCTGCTTGAGGCATCATTCGAGCGGGCCGCAGGCTCCTGATGCAGACCCGCCCGGTCCTGTTCCTTTCCGATGACGCTCAAACAGAAACAGAAACGCCTGCGACATTTGCCGCAGGCGTTTTTGAATGGCGATCAGCCGGACTTCTAAAGTCAGGCAATCTCGGCGTAGGTGTTTCCTTCAGGTTCGCGCAGTACATAGCCGCGACCCCAGACCGTCTCGATGTAGTTCTCGCCACCGGCGGCATTGGCGAGCTTCTTGCGAAGCTTGCAGATGAATACGTCGATGATCTTCAGTTCAGGCTCGTCCATCCCGCCATAAAGGTGGTTGAGGAACATTTCCTTGGTTAGCGTTGTGCCCTTTCGCAAGGAAAGCAACTCCAGCATCTGATATTCCTTGCCGGTCAGGTGAACGCGCTGACCGCCAACTTCAACTGTCTTGGCATCCAGGTTGACGACCAGTTCACCGGTAATGATGATCGACTGGGCGTGGCCCTTGGAACGGCGAACGATGGCATGAATACGAGCAACCAACTCGTCCTTGTGGAACGGCTTGGTCATGTAGTCATCGGCGCCGAAGCCGAGGCCGCGAACCTTGTCTTCGATACCGGCCATGCCGGACAAAATCAGGATCGGCGTCTTGACTTTCGAAAGTCGTAATGTCCGCAGGACCTCGTAGCCCGACATGTCGGGCAGGTTTAGATCCAGAAGAATAATGTCGTAATCGTAGAGCTTTCCAAGATCGACGCCCTCTTCACCGAGGTCGGTCGTATAGACGTTGAAGCTTTCCGATTTCAGCATCAGTTCGATGCTCTGCGCTGTCGCGCTGTCATCTTCGATGAGTAGAACCCGCATGTTTTTCCCCTTTACCGCCGCTAAGGTAGTCCGTGCCCCCTACGCGTTACGGATCCAGACTGTGCCTGATTTGGAAGCTGCCACCAAATGGTTAACAAATTCTGATTCACTATGGCAAGGTGTATCGAATTTATTAAACAAGCTGGGCACCTTCCTGATTTCACTTGAGGATTGTCCATTGCCTGGCTTGAAGCACTTTATGAGGAAAATCCACTAAGTGACTCATGCGACTCTTACATCGTCGCGCCAAAATTCGGTCCTGGCATTTACCGACCCTTAAATTATCGGCCTTATTGTTAATGATGCCCGTAAACGAAAGGTTAACGCTGGACGATTTTAGATTAACGCGGCCGGACTTTTTGTACCCGGAGTGTATCAATCCGGTTACAGGGCGCGGGTGCTGCTATTCATGGAGTATTGCGTATGAAGTCGCGTGACAGCCTAGTTCGCCTGAAGGAATTTCAGGTTAATGAGAAACGCCGGCAGCTGGAACAGCTGCAAATGATGATGGCGGAATTTGATCGGATGGCGAAGGAGCTCGAATACCAGATCGGGGTGGAGGAAAAGAAATCCGGAATTTCCGATCCGACACATTTTGCATATCCGACCTTTGCCAAGGCAGCGCGGCAGCGTGCTGACAACCTTCAGGTTTCCATTCGTGATCTCGGGATCCAGCAGGAGGCCGCCGAACTGGCGCTGGAGGAGGCTCAGGCGGAATTCGCCAAGGCAGAAGCGCTCGAGGAACGGGACGGCGCAATGCGCGCACGCGCCTGACCGGGCCGGCTAAGGCTTTCGGGATCGCGGGCGCCTTGCGTCACGCGATCCTTCGAAGGATAGGATAGACGCCTGGGGAACTCACCCGGTACTGATGACATCTTGCCATTCCGGATGGCGTTCGGCCTGAGCACGAAAAAATGTGCACAGCGGGATGATCTTGAAGCCACCTCTGCGGGCTTCCTCCACAACATGAAGTGCAAGTGCCTGGCCGACACCACGGCCGCGCATCGCGTCGGGCACCTCCGTATGATCGACAATGATCAGTGTCGCCGATGCGCGTGAGTATGTGATCTCCGCTTCGTGACCATCGATTGCCAGCGCATAGCGCCCACCCGAGGTTGATTGCGTGTGCGTGATATCCAAGTTGTTCTCCTGCCGCATCAATCGCCGTAACCTTGGCCGAAAGGATGCAATTGCTGAGCCGTCGTGGTTGGTCGAGAACATTTGCTTATACATCCAGCCTCAAGCATGCCCCGACTATCGAAATGATGTTCGAGCATGGTGAGCGAGATCATACAAGTGATGGTGATCACGTAACCGGCCTAAGCTTGCCGGAGACCTCCATGGGATAGATGAAGGCCGAACATCGCGTTCTTGGCGGCGCGGCTGCAATCGTGACCGATGTCGCGGATACGGTTATCGGGCCGAGATGCGGCCATCAATGGTGGCGGGGCAGGTGTACAATCCGGGACGTTTGAAAGGCGCCGTGGTGTGGTCTCCCTGGCGGCGCCTCAAGCGTGGATTGGCGAAGGGCCCGGCTAGTGTCGGTACTGCTGGATCCGTGTCGTGCGCAGGCCGGCAAGACCATGATCATTGATTGATGACTGCCAGGAGAGGAACTCCTCGACAGTCAGCGTATAGCGATCGCAGGCCTCCTCGAGGCTTAACAGGCCGCCCCGAACCGCGGCGACTACCTCGGCTTTGCGGCGTATCACCCAGCGTCGGGTATTGGCCGGTGGCAAATCAGCAATCGTCAACGGACTGCCATCGGGGCCGATGACATATTTCACTCGGGGTCGTATCATTTCGGTCATGGGACTCTCTACACAAACACAAGACCACGACGGAGAGCCTAGTGCTGCAGTTTTAACATTTACCTAAATGTGGCGAAGTATCTGTTCCAAAAACATCCAGAATACAAAAATCGTTGCTTTTACTGGGTGTTTGTCGATCTTCGCATATCGATTCTTTGCTGCAAGCGGGGCTGCCAATACCGGCTTTGCCGTCTTTTCGCTTCAGTTCGTGCCGCATTCGACCTGCAGAATGCATGGTCGATGGCATTCGATCATGCGGCAAAAAACATGAGGATCTCGAACCGTATCATTAGTCGGTACCGACGCTGGTCATGCCGAATGGGTCCGTGCGTGCGCATTTATTTCGATGTACTCGAACGTCCAACCAATGTGACAGAGCCGTAAACAAACATCGCTGCGACGATTCATCCAGGGACGGAGAGGATCCCTCCGGATGCGGCAGAAGAAAATGCTGCAAACTGGTGCGACCAGATTGTCGGTTCTTGCAGTGCCCGATGACAAGCGGCATTGGCCATCTTTTCCAACTGGCGCGCAAAATACCCGGCAATATGTCAAAATGAGTTTACATTCTGTTGAGAATTGAAACGATTTTGTTGAGGCGCGGCTTTTTGGCTTCACATTTCCAATGAAAAAGGTATTGGATGCCGACGGAGTGTAGTGATCCGCTTGGATCAAGAATACAAGAGATGCGGACGACGGGACCGTATCCGGGGGAAAATTTATGGATTATTTTGTCCAGCAGCTCATAAACGGGCTGACGCTAGGATCCATCTATGGCCTTATCGCAATTGGCTATACGATGGTTTACGGCATCATCGGCATGATCAATTTCGCCCATGGTGACATCTTCATGCTTGGCGGCTTTGCCGCATTGATCAGCTTCCTGATCCTTACATCATTTTTTGCCGGCATCCCTGTGGCGCTTGCGCTGCTGGTGATGCTGATCGTTGCGATGCTGATGACAGGGCTGTGGAACTGGGTTATCGAACGGGTGGCCTACCGGCCGTTGCGGGGATCTTTCCGGCTAGCGCCATTGATCACCGCCATCGGAATGTCGATCGTGCTGTCTAACTTCATCCAGGTAACGCAGGGACCGCGCAACAAGCCCATTCCCTCGCTGATCAGAGAGGTTTACCACTTCGGGGCGATCACCATTTCCCTGAAGCAGATCGTCATTATTGTCGTGACGGCGGTCTTGCTGACGATCTTCTGGTATGTCGTCAACAAGACGCCCCTTGGCCGCGCTCAACGCGCAACCGAGCAGGACAGGAAGATGGCGGCTCTCCTTGGTGTGGATGTTGATCGTACCATTTCCATCACGTTCATCATGGGCGCTGCACTGGCTGCTGTCGCCGGCACGATGTACCTGATGTACTATGGAGTTGCTTCGTTCAGCGATGGCTTCATTCCAGGCGTTAAAGCCTTTACCGCGGCCGTTCTTGGTGGCATCGGCTCATTGCCGGGCGCGGTGATCGGCGGACTGCTTATCGGTTTGATCGAATCGCTCTGGTCGGCCTATTTCACCATTGCCTACAAGGATGTGGCGACCTTTGGGCTGCTTGCCTTCGTGCTGATTTTCAAGCCGAGTGGTATTCTCGGTCGACCCGAAGTGGAGAAAGTCTGACATGACGCAGTCTTCCGCTTCCAAAGATGCCGGCAAGATAGGCTATGCCCTCAAGGAGGCGCTGATTGCCGGCGTCTTCGCTTTCGGTCTCTTCGTTCTCTATGTCGGGATAGAAACCTATCAGAATATCAATAACCAGCTTGTCTGGCGTACGCGCTGGGGCTTGCTTGCGACATTCGTGATCATTGCGGCTGTTAGCCGCTTCCTGGTTGTCGGTTACATCAAACCGCATCTTGATCGGCGCAAGCTTGCCAAGGCCAAATCGGGCGTTCTGGAGATTTCAGAAGAGAAGGGGTTCTTTCACAAGAACTTTCTGAAAATCGCTCTCTTGGTCCTGGTCGCCTACCCGGTTGCGGCCGTGATGCTGGCCGGCACGCAGGGATCCCTGAAATATGTCGACAATTTCGGCATCCAGATCCTCATCTATGTCATGCTGGCATGGGGATTGAACATCGTTGTCGGTCTCGCTGGCCTGCTTGACCTCGGCTATGTCGCCTTTTATGCGGTCGGTGCCTATTCCTACGCACTTCTGGCTGAACATTTCGGGTTCTCATTCTGGATACTGCTACCGCTTTCCGGAATTCTCGCTGCATTCTGGGGTGTCATTCTCGGCTTTCCGGTCTTGCGTCTGAGAGGCGACTACCTTGCCATCGTCACGCTTGCCTTCGGTGAAATCATTCGTCTCGTCCTGATCAACTGGACAGATGTTACCAAGGGGACATTTGGCATCTCAGGGATTCCGAAAGCGTCCTTCTTCGGAATCTGGTCCTTTGAAGTCGGTGCTCCGAACAACTTCACCAAGGCCTTCGACCTGTCGATGTCTTCGGCCTATTACAAGATCTTCCTGTTTTATCTGGCCCTGGCGCTGTGCATGTTGACCGCCTATGTCACAATCCGGCTGCGACGCATGCCGATCGGTCGAGCCTGGGAAGCATTGCGCGAGGACGAAATTGCCTGCAGATCGCTCGGTATCAATACCGTCACGACGAAGCTGACAGCTTTCGCAATCGGTGCAATGTTCGGGGGCTTTGCAGGCGCCTTCTTTGCAACCCGGCAAGGTTTTGTCTCACCGGAAAGCTTCATCTTCCTCGAGTCAGCCGTCATCTTGTCGATTGTCGTTCTCGGCGGCATGGGGTCCTTGACCGGGATTGCAATTGCTGCGGTCCTGATGGTGGGAGGCACGGAAGCCCTGCGCGAAATGGAGTTCCTGAAGCAAGTCTTCGGTGAGGACTTCACGCCGGAACTTTACCGCATGCTGCTGTTCGGCCTGGCGATGATTACGGTCATGGTCTTCAAACCACGCGGCTTTGTCGGCTCACGTCAGCCGACGGCTTTCCTCAAGGAACGCAAGGCGATTGCGGGTAGCTTCACCAAGGAGGGTCATGGCTGATGGTCCTCGGAACAGTTGAAATGAACAACGATACGATCCTCAAGGTCGAACATCTGTCCATGCGGTTTGGCGGACTGATGGCGATCGACGATTTCTCCTTCGAGGCAAGACGTGGTGAAATCACGGCTCTCATCGGACCCAACGGGGCTGGAAAGACGACCGTGTTCAACTGCATCACCGGCTTCTACAAGCCGACGATGGGGATGATCACAATGATCCAGAAGGACGGGGATCAGCACCTGCTCGAACGTCTACGCGATTTCGAGATCACGAAGGTTGCCAAAGTTGCACGTACTTTCCAGAACATTCGTCTCTTCTCGGGTCTGACTGTGCTGGAAAACCTTCTGGTGGCACAACACAATGTGCTGATGAAAGCCTCCGGCTATACCATCCTCGGGCTTCTCGGAATGCCGGCCTACCGCGATGCATCGGAAGAGGCGGTCGAAAAAGCCCGCTATTGGTTGGAGAAAGCCGAACTCACGGATCGTGCTGATGATCCGGCCGGCGATCTTCCATATGGTGCGCAACGGCGACTGGAAATCGCTCGCTCGATGTGTACCGGTCCGGAACTTCTGTGCCTTGATGAACCGGCAGCAGGTCTCAATCCGAGAGAATCCGCAGCGCTCAACACATTGCTGCATACCATTCGTGATGAAGGTGTATCGATCGTTCTCATCGAGCACGACATGTCGGTTGTGATGGAGATCTCTGACCACGTTGTCGTGTTGGAATATGGCCAGAAGATCTCGGACGGCACACCTGATCATGTAAAGAACGACCCGAAGGTGATCGCTGCCTATCTCGGTGTCGAGGATGATGAAGTTGAAAAAATCGAGGAACAGCTTGATGAGGGGAGGATCTGATGTCTGATGAACCCCTCCTGAAAGTGCAGGGTGTCGAAGCCTATTACGGGAATATTCGTGCTCTTGCAGGCGTTGATGTCCATGTTAACCGTGGTGAGATTGTCAGTCTGATCGGTGCCAATGGTGCCGGCAAGTCGACCTTGATGATGACAATCTGCGGTAGCCCGCAGGCACGAACGGGCTCGATCGTGTTTGACGGGGAAGACATAACCAACCAGCCGACGCACCTGATCGCGCGTCGGCGTATTGCCCAGTCTCCGGAAGGTCGACGGATCTTCGCACGGATGACTGTTTTCGAGAATTTGCAGATGGGCGCAGGGCTCGATAATCTCAAATACTTCAATGAGGATGTGGACAAGATCTTTACGCTTTTTCCACGTCTGAAGGAGAGGCAGAGCCAACGAGGAGGAACGCTCTCCGGTGGCGAACAGCAAATGCTGTCGATCGGGCGTGCCTTGATGGCCCGACCAAAACTGCTTCTGCTTGATGAACCCTCACTTGGGCTTGCCCCTCTCATCGTCAAGGGCATTTTCGAGGCAATCAAAAAACTGAACCAGGAGGAGGGGCTCACGGTCTTCCTCGTGGAGCAGAACGCCTTTGCCGCCCTCAGGCTTTCCGATCGTGCCTATGTGCTGGTGAATGGCAAGGTGACGATGACGGGATCCGGCAAGGAATTGCTTGCCAATCCGGAAGTACGTGCGGCCTATCTTGAAGGAGGCCGGCATTGAGCCGTGCGGAAGGGAGACGTTGAGATGCAAGGGTTATTCTTCGAAACCGACGATGGTGTCCGCTACGTCCTGCGTGCCTTCGTCGTACTGATCGGTTTTTGGACTGCGTGGCGGACGGGCAAGGCCGTGGCAGAGGGATGGGACAACTTTCCGACGGTGTTCTTCTACACGCTGTTGCTGGCAGTTGTGATGCGTTTTCTTCACTATTCCCTGTTTTCCGGTCCTTTCATCAGTCCGTTTTACTACGCCATTGATGTAGTGCTCCTACTGGTGTTTTCGACGATCGGATTTCGCCTACGCCGGACCCGCCAAATGGTTCAGAACTACTACTGGCTCTACGAGCAGACCTCCGCGTTTTCATGGAAGAAGAAAGATTGACAGGCAGGGGAAACTGGCCTCACATTGCATGAAGGTTGAACGCAAGTGAACCAATTCCGGCGTGATAATGGTGGGTGTCGCGTGCTGGCTTTTGAAACTCAAACCCGCTTAAAAAAACTGGGAGTAACATAATGAAGAAGTCTCTTCTTTCCGCTGTTGCGCTGACCGCAGTGGTCGCGTTTGGCGGCAGCGCGTGGGCCGATATTCTGGTCGGCGTCGGTGCACCATTGACGGGCCCGAATGCTGCCTTTGGCGCACAGATCCAGAAGGGCGCAGAAGCTGCCGCAGCAGAGATCAATGCTGCGGGTGGCCTCAACGGTGAGCAGGTCAAGCTTGTCCTCGGCGACGACGTCTCTGACCCCAAGCAAGGCATCTCGGTTGCAAACAAATTCGTATCGGATGGCGTGAAGTTCGTCGTCGGCCACTTCAACTCCGGTGTCACGATCCCGGCTTCGGACGTTTATGCTGAAAACGGTATCCTTGTCGTCAGCCCGGCAGCGACCAATCCGACTTACACGGAGCGTGGGCTGTGGAATACATTCCGCACCTGCGGTCGTGACGACCAGCAGGGTATCATTGCAGGCGCCTATCTTGCTGATAATTTCAAGGATGCCAAGATTGCGATCATCGACGACAAGACGCCTTATGGTCAGGGCCTTGCCGAAGAAACCAAGAAGGCGATGAATGCCGCTGGCGTCACAGAAGTCATTCGTGAAGGCGTCAATACCGGCGACAAGGACTTCTCCGCACTCATCGCAAAGATGAAGGACGCTGGCGTTACAATCATCTATTGGGGTGGTCTTCATACGGAAGCCGGCCTGATTATCCGACAGGCTGCCGATCAGGGCCTCGATGCAACGCTTATTTCGGGTGATGGCATCGTCTCCAACGAATTGGCTTCGATTGCAGGTGATGCTGTCGAAGGCACGCTCAACACCTTCGGTCCTGACCCGCGCTTGATCCCTGGCAATAAGGATCTGGTCGAGAAGTTCCGTGCGGATGGTTTCGAGCCGGAAGCATATACACTCTATGCTTATGCTGCCATGCAGGCCATTGCAGGTGCTGCCAAGGATGCCGGATCGAACGATCCGCAGGCAGTTGCAGAAGCCTTGAAGGCCGGAACATACTCGACGGCACTCGGTGAACTGGCTTTTGACGAAAAAGGTGACCCCAAGCTTCCAGGCTACGTAATCTATGAGTGGAGAAAGGGGCCGGACGGTCGCTATTCCTATTTCCAGAAGGAAGACTGATCGTCTGTTCAGTGCTTGAAACTTATAGAAAGCCCGGCTCGCGTCGGGCTTTCTTCTTGATCCGATGTGCTAAGGAAGGCGCTCCAGCGGAAGGTGCAACCGTTCGAGAATATAACTAGCTCGATGATCGACACCCGTTTTTGGTAGAATGACCGGATCGTATCCGAGCGTCCTGTAGGCGATCAGCAGGCGCCCGTACTCTTCAACAGCTTCATCAAAGCCATGTTGCCGAGCATCGTCCTGTCGGTAGATTTCCGGCCAGGGAGGTGTCAGGAATACCTGTCGATGATAGCGGTGTTGGTCTTGCAAGGAGGTCAGGTTCGACGTCCCTGCGGCGTGGTCCAGAGCGGCTGTGGCATCGACCAGTCCCCGATCGAAGAATACCCAGCCTGATACGTTACGCATTTTGTCACGGTCGGCGAGGGAAAGTGCGATGGCACGTGCCGCAAATGCCTCGAGGTTGACCCAGGGCAGCGAGGATCCACCGGTGGATCCTTCTTCGGCTATGATGCGGCGACCGGGTTCCGGAACGACAGGCAAACCCCACTTTGCCAATTTGTCGATGAGTGTTGACTTCCCGCCGCCTGAACAACCCGAAATGATGACGAAATTTTCCATGCATGCACCCTAATAACGGGCTATTTCTGCCGCGTCACAATTGTTTCCTTGCGGATACCGGAAGCGGTATGGTGCCAGGCGCAACTGCTTCTTCAACGCATTCTCGATGATGGTCTGGCAAGAGTAGTGTACCTGAGCCGAAAACCAGAGATACTCATTGCAAGAAGACTTGCGTGCTTTTGTCAAAGCTCAGCGAGGCTGCAGGTTTGATATCTTGCTGCAATGCTGTCGATGCCGCAGGTTTGCAGCAGCGCAGCTACATCGGGCGTGATATGACGCTCGTCCCCGCCTTGAAGAATTCGGTGATGTGACGGCTCCAATGCCTTCGGTCCGGACGTGGCCAGCAAGCGTGCAACCGGACGATCACACGATCCTGCCGATTGTCTCGAATGCGGATTGTGAGTTTCGAAAGGCGGTTTCACGGTTACCGCAGCATAATGCCGTGCAATGCGGCCCAAGCGTGAGGGATTTTTCGCTAATGCCACGCGGCTTCGTCAGGCGTTCATGGATTGGGAAAACGATGTTTCCTTTAGACGGGTCGCAACGGTTGCCAGCGGGAGATCTCGTTTTCAAATGTTCATGATTGTATCAACTGCAAAGAACCATGCCCTCCAGGAAGACATGGTTCTGCACAATTACAATCAATGGTTGTCGTCTATCTTTGACGGCTGCGACGCACGCTTGTTGTCGTTGTTGCCTTGCGTGCTGTCGTCTTGCGCGCCTTGGTGACGGTGTCCTCAACTTGCCGACTTGCCTCGGACGCTTCACGTGCCAGTCTCTTTGCGCGTAGCGCCTGTGTCTTGGCCTCGCGGGCAGCAGCCTCGCTGTTAATGAAGGCCCAGGCAGCCTCATCAGTCTGCTGTGCCTTCATGGTTCTGGATGTCTTGACCGGAGTGGTGACGGTGGCTTCGCTGCTGACTGACATGTTTGCTCCTTCGACGTTCGTACTCAGCCGGCAATTCATGCACGGCATTGCGCTCTGCACGGTCGAAGGAAACGGAAACGCCGGTCTCCGGCACGAAGCATCCGTTAATGGGACGGGATTCAAGCGGAAGCATCCATCGCCGGTTCTCCGGCTTTTCCATTTTCCCCGACAGCGCCAGCAGGTTCGCTGGCGTACAGCAAGTGCGCAGGGGTTGGGCGCACTTCATCTGTTTGCGATGTCATGCGTAATATAGATATGGTGCGGAGCCGGCAAAATTCAAGGCTTTGCGGAAACACGGTTCTCAAACATAGTACAAATATGCACAAACATTTCGTTCCGAGTGAATAAAACTGATGTTGGATGTCGTAGAAACATGATGCTCTTCATCTGCCTTGAATATGTCGAACTACATCAGTCTGGTCGGATACAGCATCGCGGTGTCCAGACACCACGATGAATGTGATCCGAGGC
This sequence comes from Pseudomonadota bacterium, assembly GCA_023390055.1. Classification (GTDB taxonomy): domain Bacteria; phylum Pseudomonadota; class Alphaproteobacteria; order Rhizobiales; family Rhizobiaceae; genus Neorhizobium. The sequence goes on from JAEWDP010000030.1 coordinate 67,618, forward strand.
CGATTGGTTCCTGGCAACTCGATTGAAATTCTGGTGAATACCTGGTCTTGCGAAAATGATTGTCTCCAATAGTGCGCAGCGAGCCCGGATAGGCCGGCGAAACCATATTGCAGGCTGACCAGTTCCACGTTACGCAAGGCGTGCTAGGATTGCCGATCAAGACAAGGAGAGCGACGATATGGCCAACAAGCACTTTCGCGGAGGTTGCCAATGTGGCGCTGTTTGCTTCGAGACAGAAGCAGACCTTGACCAGACTGTGGTATGTAATTGCTCACGCTGCAAACGCCTTGGTTCGGTCCTGACTTTTGTTTCGCGTGATGCATTCGTGTTGAAGTCCGGTGACGACAATCTTTCCGAATACCTTTTCAACAAGAAGAACATACAGCATCTCTTTTGCAAAACATGTGGTATCCAGAGTTTTTCCTATGGCACTAAACCGGATGGAACTGCCCTGGTCGCCGTCAATGTCAACTGCCTGGAGGGTGTCGATCCCAGAGCGCTTTCTTCACATGCGTTCGATGGTGCTGCTGTTTAACGGCAAGTGCGCAGATATGGCAAAGCCTGAATTCTTACTGCTATTGTCCGGGTCCCTCCTGTTCGTCAATGCACCCGCCTCATTTGCGCAAATGGATATCGATTGCGCAAATGCCGCCGTGCAGATGGAAATGACCTATTGTGCAGAACAGGATTTCAAAGGTGCCGATGCACAGTTGAACAGGCAATACAGGCAGACCCGGCAAGCCATGAAGGATCGCGATACTCAAGTTACAGAGGATATTCGAGGAGCGGAGGACGCGCTGATCATCGCTCAGCGCGCATGGATAGCATATCGTGATGCTCATTGTGCTTCTTACGGCTACCAGGCCCGCGGTGGATCGATGGAGCCGATGTTGATCTACCTGTGTCGGGCCGAACTGACACGCGAGCGGACAAGGGAATTGGAAAGTCTGTTTGAGGGCCTTTCGCAATAACCGTGTGATTGCTTTGCTGTCAGATTTGCGGTGCCAGCACCCGGATATCGTCCTTCAGATGGAGCCTGCGCGACGTTGAACGTTGCAATGGCCCTCACGACAGTGAATAGTGCGTTCGCGAAATGACAACTCCGGTGATTTGCTGGTTGCAAGTTTCTTGAAGTCGCCGGACTTTTTCGAAGAGGAACGGCTGATACGAACCTGCCAATCTGCGATCCTGCCTGCTGTTGCCGATGACCTGCAGTTTTATCCCGTTTAGAGGTCCAAATGAAACGTATTACAGAATTTCATCGTGCTGGAGAGATTGCATCGCCGCCGGTGGATACAATTTCATTGCCGCACGACCTGCGTCATCTACGACGCAAGGTCTTGCATCTGTCGAATGATGAAATGGTAATGCTGGATCTCAAGGAGCCGGTACAGTTTTCAGAGGGGGACAGACTGGTTCTTGAAGACGGCAGCACCGTCGAAATCTCGGCAGCTGCCGAAAAGCTGTTTCAGATAAAGGGGCGTGACAGATTGCACCTGAGCGAGCTTGCCTGGCATCTCGGCAATCGTCATCTATCCGCCCAGATTGACGAAGATCAGATCCTCATTCTGCGTGATCATGTCATCCGCAGCATGCTGGAAGGCCTGGGCGCCACTGTCTTGGAGGTCGAGCAGCCCTTCCATCCACTTCGCGGTGCCTACCACGCCCATGGAGGGCATGGGCACGATCACCATTCGCACGAATGACACTGCAGACAGGTACGATGTGCCTGTCTGCACGGGTCCTGATGGCGGTTTCGCACATTCTCACGGCCTTGATCGTCCGGTCCGGCTCAGTAAAGTGCGCGTCTGCGCGCGAACGCATCCTGATCGCGATCAGACGTCCTGGAGCGCCTTCACATCACTGATCTGGATCAGCCTGCCTCGCACAGTCACTCCAAACTGACGCAGGGAGGAAAATGCCCGCGACAGTGCTTCTGGTGCGAGGCCAAGCATGCCGGCAAGCAAATTCTTCTGAAACGGCAAGCGCAAGGAGGCTGAGCCGCTCTCGACCGGCGCGCTCCTCAAGAGATACTCGGCGACACGCTGCTGAGCCGTATGCAGACGGTCATTGGCCACGCAGTCCATCGTTGACAGAAGGTGGTGGGAAAGACAGGACATAATTGCGCGTGCAATATCGGGCTCCTGCTCTGCCAACGAACGCACCACCTTGAGATCAAATCGGGCAAGAACACAATGTTCCGCGCTTTGGGCATTGAAGCGGTAGATGTCATCACCAAAGATCAGGCATTCGGCAAATGTGTCGCTTGGGCCGCACACACGGATATCTGCCTCTCGGCCCTCGCGGTTCAACCGATAAAGGCGGACATAGCCGCTCAGGACACAATAGAAGTAATCGGCCGGCCCGCCTTCACGAAAGATGATCTGGCGCGCGGGACTGTTGGTTATCGTGCAGGTGTTCAGCATCTTGACAAGGGACACACCGCCAAGCGTTGCCATGAACGGCGTGCGCATCAGCACTGCCTTGTCGCGGTTGTTTATTTTCGTGCTCTTGTTCATCTGGACCGTGTGGTTTTCCATCGCGGGACGCGGTTGATTGCGTAGTGATATTGATGGAAGTCTAGCACTGGTTGCGCAAAAGCCTTTGATGTCGATCAAATACCGCTACGGTTTGGCGGAGCCTGCAAACAGCTGTGCAAACGGCATCCGGAGAAGCCATTACAGGCCAGAAAGCAGCGGGGATGTAGCCTGGTACAACGCGCAAGGTATGAATTTCAACCGAAGCATCGGATTGGGCAATCAATGGCCACCACTGCATGACTGATCGGGTGGCCATCTTAGCACGTACGGATAAGAGGCAGGCTATTCGGCTGCCCATGGTGTGAGCCGGAGAACGTTCGAGCCTTGCTCCCCGTTATCGTCTTCGTTTGCGCCCGTCTTCTTCTCGATCGACGTAACACGCTGTTCCAGCGATGCGATGGAACGCGCGCTATTTTGTGCGTGCCGGCTAAGCTCTTCAGATGAGAGCTCGTCATCTTCCTCTTCCTTCCTGCCAACCATACGCCCGAAAATGCGCGCGAGCAGCCGGGACAGGTCGTCCATGATCAGAAAGAACGCAGGAACGACAAGTAGTGACAGCACGGTCGAGACGATGATCCCACCGATTACTGCTATTGCCATCGGTGCCCTGAATGAACCACCCTCGCCAACACCCAGCGCGGAAGGAAGCATTCCTGCCGACATCGCAATGGAGGTCATGATGATCGGCCGCGCGCGCTTGCGGCCGGCTTCCACCATCGCTTGAACACGTTCGAGGCCGTGGCGACGCATCTCGATGGCGAAGTCGACAAGCAGGATGGCGTTCTTCGTGACGATACCCATTAGCATCAGGATCCCGATCAGCACCGGCATGGAAAGGGAATTTTGGGTAATGATCAACGCCACAGCCACGCCACCGATTGCAAGCGGTAACGAAAACAGGATGGTGAAGGGCTGGATGACATCCTTGAAGAGCAGGATCAGCACGACGAGGACCATCATCAGGCCAAGGAGCATCGCGTTACCGAAACTCTGGGTCATCTCTGCCTGCACCTTTGCGTCGCCGCTTTCCGCGAGACGAACAGTGTCGGGTAGTTGTGTTTCTTCAACAATGCGCTTGAACTCGGCAGTGGCCGTTTCAAGTGCTGTCCCCCAGGGAACATCTGATCCAATCGATACAACGCGACTGCGATCGTTGCGCTTGATTGAACTTGGACCCTGCGCATAGTCGATGTCGGCAACACTATAGAGTGGAACCATCTCACCCGTTGACGTCTTGATTTTCAACGCGCGAATTGCTGCCAGGTCGCGTCTCAGGTCGAGTGAAGCCTGAATGCGAATGGGAATCTGCCGATCGTCAATCGACATTTTAGGAAGCTGGGCATCGATATCGCCGATCGTGGCGACCCGAACCGTTTCGGAGATCTGCTGAGGCGTGATGCCGAGGCGGGCAGCTTCATCCTTGCGTGGCCTGATCTGCAATTCTGGCCTTGGCAGCGCACCTTCTGAACTGACATTTGCGAGGATTGGTGAAGCGCGCAACCGCGATTCCAGCAAGCTGACAGCCTCGTTCAAGTCGGCTTCGTTTGACGACAGGAAGTTGAAGCTGAGCTCTCTTTCTGCCCGGTCGTTCAATTTCGAAATGCGGACGTCAGGAATCGTGCGAACCTTTTCGAAGAGCTCGCGTTCGATTTCCCATTGCGGTCGTGTTCGACCCTGATTTTCTATCTTTGGAAGCAGATTGCCTAGAACCGGAATGGAGCCAAGTCCATTGTTCACAAGTATTCTTAAGAGCGAGTGATCGAGGTTCTGGAGGATAACCCGGATGGTCGCCCGGCGTAATTCGAGATCGCCCTTCGGAGAAGCACCACCAAGCACGAATACGTTTTCGACGCCGTCGATATCGTGAATGACCTCATGTATCTTGTCGGTCGTCCGCGATGTCTCGTCCAGCGTGGCATTTGGTGGCAACTCGACGGACAGAACGATACGCGAAGAGTCCTCCGGGGGCAGGAAGCTGCCCGGAACCTGGCTGAGGAGTGCCAGGGAACCAGCCAGAAAGGCGATGGCCGCCAGCAGGGTCGCATAGCGCATATACCATTTGCGTGTGGTGGTGGTGACCAGGCGGGTATAGGCCTTCATCAAACGACTGTCATTGTCGTGATGGTCTTCCATCGCGTCTTCCGCTCGCATCCAGTAGGCAGCCATTAACGGTGTGATGAGCCGTGCCACCATGAGAGAGAAGAATACGGAAAACGCGACCGTCAGCCCGAATTGAATGAAGTACTGTCCGGCAATGCCTGGCATGAAGGATACCGGCACGAATACGGCAATGATCGTGAAGCTCGTCGCAATGACGGCAAGGCCGATCTCGTCAGCGGCATCAAGCGCTGCGCGGTAGGGCGATTTTCCCATCTTTATGTGACGGGCGATGTTTTCTATCTCGACGATTGCATCATCCACGAGGATACCCGTCGCCAGCGTGAGTGCCAGGAAACTCACGAGGTTCAGGGAGAAGCCGAGAATGTCCATAACCCAGAAGGTGGGAATGGCCGATAGTGGCAAGGCAACCGCTGCAATGATGGTGGCGCGCCAGTTTCGAAGAAACAGCATGACCACAATGATCGCGAGCAGGGCGCCCTCCATCAGTGTGTGGAGGGCTGCTTCGTAGTTGCCATAGGTGAAATAGACGGAATCGTCGACCATCTCGATATTGACATTCGGATGGGCCGCTCGAACGATGTCGAGGCTTTCTGCGACGGTTTCGGCAACGGAGACTTCGCTCGCCCCCTTCGCACGAAAGACGGCAAAAGTGACACTTGGATTACCATTGAAATGCGAGAAGGATCTGGGCTCCTCATAGGTATCGGTAATGACCCCAATTTCCGACAACTTGACGAAGCGGCCATTCGACAGTGCGATCGTCGTATTGGCAAGTTGCTGGACAGTTCTGGCATCGCCCAGGGTGCGAATGGTCTGCTCATTGCCCGCTACTTGCCCGCGGCCAGAGCCAAGGTCGACGTTGATGCCGCGCAACTGGTTGTTCACATCGACGGCAGTGATGCCATATGCGTCGAGCTTTTGCGGGTTGAGGGCGATGCGAATTTCCCGATCCGCCCCGCCATAACGGTCGATGCGTCCGATGCCCGGTTGCCCCTGGAGTTCCCGTTTGATCGTGTCATCGACAAACCAGGAAAGTTCTTCCAGGGTCATGTTCGCAGAAGATACGGCAAAGGTCTGGATTGCCTGGCCTTCGACATCGATCTTGGTGACAACGGGTTCCTCGATGCCGGCCGGAAGGTCACTGCGGATCTTGTCTATTGCATCCTTCGTGTCCTGAACCGCCTCATCGGTAGGCTTCTCAATTCGAAACAGAACGACGGTTTGCGATTGCCCATCCGTCACCGTGGACTGAATTTCATCGACCCCGCTTATGGAGGCGACAGCATCCTCGACCTCTTTCGTGATCTGCATTTCCAGTTCTGCGGGCGAAGCGCCTGCCTGGGTAACGGTGATCGAGACGACGGGAACATCGATATTAGGAAACCTTGTAATCGGCAACGAGTAGAATGACTGCAGCCCAAGAACGAGCAGCAGCACGAAACCGAGCAATGGCGCTATCGGATTGCGGATCGACCACGCGGAGAAATTCATCTTTCAACCTCGATCAGTTCGAAAGCGCAGAAGTAGACCGGACCGGAGAAACCCGGTCGCCGTCACGTACAAATGCGCCAGCCTTCTCGACAACGACATCGCCGGGCTGAAGGCCGCTGACAATCTCCAGAAAACCGGCGTCCTGGATACCGATCTCGACATCTACCTGCTTGACCACATTGTCCTCCACCTGGCGGACAAAGGATCCGTCCCTACCAGTCGTGACTGCAGACTGGGGCAATGCAAGGGCAGTCTTTTCCTGAATGATGATCTCGGCACTGCCATACATTCCAGCCCGGACGCCGCTCTTTTCGTCGACGTCAATCTTGACGAAACCGAGGCGGCTGACGGGATCAACGGTCGGTGACACGAGCCGGATATTCCCATCGAGCGTGGCTTCGCCGCCGGCAATTGACACAATTGCCTTTTGGCCCTGCTCGACCTTGCGAATATTGCCTTCGGAGACGTCGGCGACCAATTCCAAGGCACCATCGCGGATGATTGTAAATAGTGGCTCACCAGCGCCGGACGCGATAGCGCCGACTTTGGCATTGCGTGCCGATATGATTCCCGCCACCGGTGACTTGACGGCAGTCCGGGCAAGGTTCAATTCAATATCGGCGATTTCGCTTTCCACGACCTTGATGTCAGCTTCGCCAACTGAAATGGACTGTTGAGCGGCCTCAAGGCGTGCTTTGGCGACCTCTGCTGCTGCCGTTGCACGTTCGACCTCGGATACAGAACCAGTGCCGCTTTGGCTCAACTTTGCAGCCCGGTCGCGCTGGCGAATTGCGTCATCGAGATTTGCCTGCGCTTCAATGACCTGAGCCTGGTATTGGGCAAGACCCGCCTGTGCCTTGGCCTTGTTGGCCTCCAACTGGCTCTTCTTCAGGATCAACGAGTCATTGTTCAACGTTGCAAGAACGGCATTGGCCTCAACCCTGTCGCCCACGTCAGCCTCGAGAGAGCGGATGGAAAGGCCGTCGACGAGTGGCTGGACAAGGACTTCCTGGACCGCGCGTATCGTACCTGTTGCGATGACGCTGTCTGTCAGCGGCATTTCCACGACTTCCTTGACGACGATCGTCGGTAGATTCGCTTCAGACGTGGATGAGGTGTCCTGCGCGTGCGCAGAAGATGCAGCAATTGCTATCATGATAACCGGTACAAAACCGGCAAGGGTGGCGAGCTTGCGACGCATGCACATAAATCCAATCGAGGCGAAAGATCTGTCAGTCCGCTGGTATTGCTGGAACGAAGCCGCGCTCCTCAACGCGTAAGTCAGATACACAGTTGGGGCCGGCAAAAATTAGATGCAAGACCTACCGCGAAAGTTTCAGCGGTCGGCTTTTAAGGCTCTGACTGTAAAAAATCAATGCTGAACGGTGATGAATGATATTCAATCTGGTTATGTTTTGCGCAAGAAACGCGCGATTTTTATCGCGCGTTTCTTTGGCAACAAAGTATACCTAAGACGTTATTGTGCTATAGCGTCTGTAATCTCGGTGGTATAGGCGCTTTCTGGCGTCTCCGTTATGATCTTCTGGTCAAGGAGCGCTTTTGCTGTTCGTTCGTAAACGGTCGGATCCAGCCTGCCGGTCCCATCGCCTATCAGCTTTGCTACCTCGCCCAGCATGCGCTTCTGGTGGTTTTCGTCCTGACCACCATTGTCCATAATGATCTCCGCGGCTTCATCCGGATTGTCGATGGCGTATTTCCACCCCTTCATGGAAGCCCGAACGAATTTCACCATGTTTTCCCTGAATGTCGGATCCTGGAGTTTGTCTTCCAGGACATAGAGGCCGTCTTCGAGCAGGTCATTGCCCATCGCAGTGTAGTTGAAGACGATCAGGTCCTCCGGCTTGAAGCCGGCATCGATCGCCTGCCAGTATTCGTTATAGGTCATGACCGAGATGCAATCGGCCTGCCTTTGAATAAGCGGCTGCACGTCGAAACTCTGCTTGAGTACCGTCACCCCGTCGGGTCCACCATCCGTCGACAGGCCAAGCTTGTTCATCCAGGCAAAGAATGGATATTCGTTGCCGAAGAACCAGACTCCGAGTGTATGACCCTTGAAATCGGCCTCGGTCTGAACCGGGCCATCCTTGGGACAAATGAGCTGTAGCCCGGACTTCTGGAAAGGCTGGGCGATGTTGATCAGGGGTACCCCTTTCTCACGGGCAACCAGCGCACCACCCATCCAGGCAACAATAACATCGGCACCGCCGCCGGCGATGACCTGTTCGGGTGCGATATCGGGGCCGCCTGCCTTGATTTCGACATCGAGCCCTTCTTCCTCGTAGAAGCCCTTTTCCTGGGCAACATAGTAGCCGCCGAACTGACCCTGCGCGACCCATTTGAGTTGCAGGACGACCTTGTCAGCTGCGAGTGCCTGTGTGCATGCAAGCGACATCGCGCCCGCCATCAGTGCTATAAGGATATTTCTCATTGTTTTATCCTTCCCTCTGAAGTGCCGCTCCTTCTTTCAAGAAAGAGCGGATACGCCTACCCACCACGGTTAGACGGATGCCAGAACGTTGTTGCCCGCTCTGCAAGAGCAATAACGCCATAAAAGACGGATCCGATGACTGCTGCGACAGCGATCTCTGCCCAGACCATATCCACGTTCATGCGGCCGATCTCGGTGGAAATGCGAAAGCCCATACCGACGATCGGGGTGCCGAAGAATTCAGCCACAATTGCGCCGATGAGGGCAAGTGTCGAATTGATCTTCAATGCATTGAAGATGAAGGGCATTGCAGCAGGCAGACGCAGCTTGAAGAGTGCCTGCCAGTAACTGGACGCGTAGGAGCGCATCAGATCGCGTTCCATTGCGCTTGCGGCATCGAGACCAGCCACCGTGTTCACCAGCATCGGGAAAAATGTCATGACAATGACCACCGCTGCCTTCGATTGCCAGTCAAAACCGAACCACATTACCATGATGGGGGCGACGCCGATAATTGGCAGGGCGGACATCAAATTGCTGATTGGAAGGAGGCCGCGGCGCAAAAACATCACGCGATCTGCCAGAATGGCGACCAGGAAGCCGGTGGCGCAGCCAACCACGTAACCAAACAGCACAGCCTTGAAGATTGTCTGTCGAACGTCGGCTGCAAGTGTTGGTAACGACGTGATGATCCTTGCCCAAATCGCTGACGGCGGTGGCAACAGGATGAATGGAATTCCGGCGCCGCGCGTGAATGCTTCCCACAGGATCAGGATCCAGGCACCGAAGATTGCCGGGATCAGAAGCTGAAGGGTTGTTGCGGCGGTCCTGGTCTTCGGGCTGATATCGGCTAACACGGTGATGCATCGCCACCCAATGAGCCATGATGCGATGATCAAAAGGAAGAAGGATAGA
>JAEWDP010000081.1 GCA_023390055.1 Pseudomonadota bacterium
GTTATCGACGTGACGCCGCTGTCTGGTCGACGACAAGCAGCCATGTTCTGGAGACGTCGCTTTTACGCCGTCCCGGATGAACCGGTGGTTCTCCTCGCCTTGTCAGCAAACTTACAGCGTCGCTCAGTGACGCAAGCGGGCGAAAAAGCCGGCCAGCCTCCGAGCATAAGGAAACAGGAGATCCAAACACGCTTGGCAGGCCGTCAGACCTGATTTCTCATCCGGATTGTATCTCGTCTATTTCGTGGCGCGTAATGCGCGCGCTGGAACGAGTTCACTGCTCAGTTGGGCCAAGGCCAGACCGGCTGCAAGCGCGCTCAACGCCTTTCCAGATCCGACCGGGGCTTGAACCTGACCCTTGGACACAAGCACACCACGCTCGAGAGGTGTGGGTCTTACAAGGATCCGGTTCAAAAAGGGCCTTAGGTGGCGTCGCGCCATTGCAAAGCGCGCGGGCGTCGCTTTCAGCGAGATGTGTTCATGCACTTCATCGGCCCACCCCTGCTGAATTCGTGCACCAGGCTCCACGAGCAGGAGCCATTCGCCCCTGGCCGATGACACTATATCGGGAAGCTCCCATTCGTCATGAAAGCGGCATCCAGCCGCGTCAGCCACCCGCGCTGATCCATCCCGGGATCCGTGATCAAGAACGATGACGTCGCTTACCAGTCCCTCTACTGCAGCCGGGACCAGCGCCGCAAGCGTATGGGCGAGTTCCGCTTCATGATCGTGGCATTCCATCAAAACTGTCAGCATGATCTGCTTCTACCGCATTGCACTAAGAATATCCATAAAAGTGTTCCACGGCTCTAAGACTTCCAGATTGGAGCTATCGCTAAGGGATGATGCCGTCCGGGCGGCTGCAGAAGCCCCAAAATTCTTGTGGAAAAACAGACAAAGCCTGGCAAGTACCGCTGTTATCAAAGACAGACCAAATCGCGTGCAGGACAGATGCAACTTGCCGGGTCGACAGGCTCCTGCCAATGTGATCTTGAATTTTGTTCTTGTATTGTTCTCTTTTTCCATGTAGCAATTTGATCATCGAAACGAGGGATTAAATCCCTTCTGGAGCATTTCAATGAACGAGCTGTCTCATCTGCAGCAGGACGCATTTGCGCCTGCGCATACGGCCGATATTGCTGAAACATTGGTGAATTCCTCCGGACTGCGGATCGAGGTCGACCGCAGACGCGGAAGGGGTGCCGGAATGAACCCCAGCGGGCGATTCGAGAATGAAAGGCGTGAAACCTTTGACGATGGCTGGCAATCGCTGGAGGAGCTTGAGCCTTTTCATACGCATGTCCAGATCGAAAAACCGCGCACCGTCATTACCCGCAATGTGTCTCCCGACCTTCCCTTTGACCGATCAATCAATCCCTATCGTGGCTGCGAACACGGCTGCATTTATTGCTTTGCGAGACCAACACACAGTTTCATGGGTCTTTCCGCTGGTCTCGATTTCGAAGCCAGGCTGTTTGCAAAGCCTGATGCTCCAAAACTCCTTGAGCGCGAACTCAGCCGTCCGGATTACAAGGTCCGCGCGATCGCCATCGGCACCAATACCGATGCCTATCAGCCGATAGAACGTGAATGGCGCATCATGCGGCAGATCCTGGAGGTTCTCCGAAAAGCCAACCATCCTGTTGCAATCGTGACGAAATCAGCGCTCATCATGCGCGACATCGATATCTTGTCCGACATGGCAGCCAAAGGTCTTGTGAAAGTCGGCATATCCGTGACCACTCTGGACCGCAAGCTCGCGCGGACAATGGAACCTCGTGCCTCGACACCGGCAAAACGCCTTGACGCGATGGGCGCCTTGCGCGACGCCGGTATCCCCACAGCAATCATGGTGTCACCGGTCATTCCGGCGCTCACCGATCATGAGATCGAACGCATCCTTGAGGCCGGGCATAATGCCGGAGCGACGGAAGCAAGTTATGTGCTTCTGCGCCTGCCGCTGGAGGTCAGTCCGCTGTTTCGCGACTGGCTGCTCAGAAACTATCCTGATCGTTATCGGCACGTGATGTCGCTGGTCCGCTCGATGCGGGGCGGCAAGGACTATGACGCCGAGTTCGGTAAACGCATGAAGGGCTCCGGGCCCTATGCCTGGCAGATCAATCGCCGTTTCGAAATGGCAATCAAGCGCCTGGGCATGGGTCGCAGAGGGCTTGCCCTACGGGATGACCTCTTCATTCCGCCTGATGGCGGCAGTATCCAGCTGTCGCTTCTATAGACTTCTTGAGAGCCCTTTACCGGCTCCCAGGAATTCCGGCGCGGGCGCCGCCCCCGTCCGCCACCGGAAATGTCCCGGCTCCGCCCTGACCCCCACTTATGGGGCGGACAGTGTGCCGCAGCACTGCCGGGCTTGCAGGAGGTCGGGTGGGCGTGCGAGTTTACCGCATGTTGTCTCGCACGCCCCCCGATTCTCCAATGCTCTTCGACGAGGTTCTGCTCGTCCCCGACTTCAGTCTCGAACTTGTTGCCCGCAAGGCCGGTCACTGGCCGGTTGCGGGCACGGATGAGGCCGGTCGTGGGCCGCTCGCCGGACCGGTTGTTGCAGCCGCGGTTATCCTCGACCCGAGCAATATTCCGTCGGGATTGAACGATTCCAAACAGTTGAGCGCCAAACAGCGCGACATCCTGTTTGACGTCATCATGGCGACTGCCGATGTCTCGATCGCAGCCTCCAGCCCCCGTCACATTGATGCGCGCAATATACTGCAGGCAAGCCTCGACGCCATGCGTCGCGCCGTAGCAGGCCTTAGCACCAAGCCCGCATATGTTCTTGCTGATGGCCGCGATGTTCCACGCGGGCTCACATGTGCAGGCAAGGCAGTCATTCGGGGAGACGCCCGCTCCGTATCGATCGCTGCGGCCTCCATCATCGCCAAGGTCACCCGTGACAGGATGATGACCCGTGCCCATGCGGACTTTCCCGCTTATGGATTTGATCGCCATGCGGGCTATGGTACGAAACAGCACCGTTCAGGAATTGAGTTACACGGCCCCTGCCCGCTCCACCGAATGAGCTTCAGGCCACTGCGCAAGGTCGAACCGTCACCTTGAATTTCGCAGTTCCCCAAAGCCCCACGCGCCGAAATTTCAGGATCAGAGACAAGAACGCCGCGCATCAGGGGTCTGAGCGCGGCGCTTCATTAAAGACGATTTAACCTGATCAGTTCAGCTGGGTTTGAACCTTGCCGAGCGAATCCTTGAAGAGGGTATTCAGCGTCTTGGCGTCTGCCTTCTTGGCGATCACATCTTGAGCAGCAGCAATGGCCAGATCGACCGCTGCAGCGCGCACCGCTCCAATGGCATCGGCCTCGGCCTGCTTGATCTTCTGTTCCGACAAGGCGTTGCGCCTTGCCACGAACTCTTCTGTCTTCTGGCGAGCTTCTTCGGTCAGCATTTCTGCTTCCCGCTCGGCCGCAGCCACGATCTGCTCGGCCTCTGCTTCGGCTTCCTTGCGCTTGCGCTTGTACTCGGCGAGAAGCTGCTGAGCCTCTTCACGCAATTGCTTGGCTTCGGCCAGCTCGTCGCGAATGTTGTCAGAACGCTCGTCAAGCGATTTGCCCATCAGTCCCGGCACCCTGAAATAGACAAGGATAGCGAGGAAGAGAACGAGCCCGACAGTCGCAAAGAAGGTTGCATCGAACGCCATGGATCAGGCCTCCTTCGGAGATGCTGCGGCAACCGCAGCCTTGATGTCGGCGGGTTTCGCCTTTGTACCGATCAGCTGATCGACAATGGCGCCGGCAGTTTCCTCGGCGATCGTCCCGACCTGCGCGAAGGCCTGGGCCTTGATATCGGCGATACGGGCTTCGGCGGCGGAAAGCTTCTGCGCCAATTCTGTTTCAATGGCAGCTCGATCAGCAGCAGCCTTGGTCTTGGCAGCTTCGCGCGCTGTGCCGCCAATGCTGTTTGCCTTGCTCCGTGCCGCCGCCAGTTCCTTCTCATAGGTTTCGACAGCAGCGTCGGCTTCCGCCTTCAGTCGCCCGGCCTCATCCAGATCCTGAGCAATGCGATTCTGGCGCTGCTCGAGAATGGAACCAAGACGCGGTACAAGGACCTTCTGCATCACGAGGTAGAACAGACCAAAGGTGATCACCAGCCAAAGAAGCTGCGATGGATAAGTCGTAGCATCAAAGGGCGGAAAGACGCCCGTGGCATGCGCGTCATCGTGAGCGACACCGGTCTCCGTATGCACTTCGTCCGCAGGCAGAGCGCCCGGCGCTTCGTGCGTCTCAGTGGCTTCCGGCGCAGTTTGCGCAAATGCCGAAGTCACGAACATCATCACCTCCAGGTGGATATCAAATGCGAAGGATCACGGCCCGCATGCGGTAGCCGTGATCCCATACCCGCTGCCGTTATCAGACGGCGAACAGGAGAAGGAGAGCAACGAGCAGCGAGAAGATGCCCAGAGCTTCCGTAACGGCAAAGCCGAACACCAGACGGCCGAACTGGCTGTCTGCGGCGGACGGATTACGCAGAGCACCTGACAGGTAGCTGCCGAAGATGTTGCCGAGGCCGAGAGCCGTACCGGCGAGACCGAAGCAAGCGAGACCTGCACCGATGAACTTTGCTGCTTCCGCTTCCATGAATGAACTCCTTCGAAATGGTTGTTGCGGCGGGTGACTGACGCCTCAGGACGCCAATGAGATTATTCCTTAGTGCCCACCAGGATGGACCGCGTCATTCAGGTACATGCATGTCAGTACCGCGAAGACGTAGGCCTGCAGGAAGGCGACGAGGAATTCGAGAGCCGTCACTGCGACGGTCATGATGAGTGGCAGGATGGCGCCACCGACGCCAAGCGCGCCAAGCGCGCCAAGCGAGGCGACGAAGCCCGCGAAGATCTTCAGCGTGATGTGGCCTGCCAGCATGTTGGCGAACAGACGAACCGACAGCGAGATCGGACGCGACAGGAAGGAAATGATTTCAATGCCGACGACAAGCGGCAGAAGTATCCCCGGCACGCCGCTTGGGACGAAAACATTGAAGAAGCCGAGACCGTGCTTGTAGATGCCATAGCCCAGCACAGTTGCGATCACGAAGATCGAAAGTGCAAAGGTGACGATGATCTGGCTGGTCACCGTAAAGAAATAGGGAAACAGCCCGAGCAAGTTCGCCGTCAGGACGAACATGAACAGCGTAAACACCATCGGGAAGAACTTCATGCCGCTATTGCCGGCACTTTCCCGCAACATCCCGGCAACGAACTCGTAGGTCATTTCCGCAACCGACTGCGCCCGACCCGGAATGAGCCCGCGCTGCGAGGTTGCAAAATAGAGAAAGCCGGCCGCACAGCCGACAGTTGCCACCATGAAGAGAGATGCATTGGTGAAGGAGAAGTCTACTCCGCCGATTTCGATCGGAACAATCTTGCTGATCTGGAACTGATGGGTCGGATCGTTAGCCACCGTCTACCTTCTTTCTACCTTCACTCGCCACCAGGAAACGCTTCAGGGACGCGTCTTTGTGTTTTCATTCTTGTTGCCCTTTGCGCGCTTCACGGTCAACACCGGAGGTGACGAGACCATGCCAACGGCACGCAGGACATTCAAAATACCCGCACAGAAGCCAAGCATGAGGAATATGATCATTCCCCAAGGCCCCGTACCTGCAAAACGGTCAAGAAGATAGCCCAGCATGGCGCCTACCAGGATTGCGGCGATGAATTCTGAGGAAATCTTCAGACCAAGCGCCATTCCCTTGCGGCTTTCCTGGCTGTCGGCTTCCTTCTTCGCCTCAATCGCATCTTCCGCCCGTCGCTCCGCCAGTTCGGCAGATAGACGTTTGCGACGCTCTTCCAGACTGTCTTCCCGGTTATCCGTCATTCGCGATCTCCCTGTCTCCTGCATCGTCCGGCGTTATCGGGACCGTTTGATCCATCCGAAACATGCTGACAACGAGGGATTTCGCGCCTTCCGGCCCGTTTTCAAGTCGGGCGCAACATAGTTTTGAGTGCTCTCGTAGTCAAGGCATACGAAAGGGAGAGGCAACTTGAATTTTCAGTCGTAATTACAATAGCTTACAGATATCGCGACGGCAAACGCCGAAACTTGGCCGAGAATCATGCAACCGCGACCACAAGCCGCGGTCAGCTCCAGCCGCCACCATAGGTCCGGTAAAAGACGTGCAGCCCGATACGCCCAACCTTTTCCATGGACCGCGCCCAGCGGGGGCGAACATAGACGGCATGGTAGTGAGTCGCGGATCCGACCTGCTTCAACCAGATCTTTCCTGCCGTGACCGCCATTGCGATCTCATGGGCCATTTTCCAGTGTTCTTTTGAACGGACCCGGTCACGAATGTTGTCACAGGCAAAGGAAAACTGGCAGCGGTTGCGCCAGTCCTCATTCTGGTAGACGACCCCACAAATCGTATCCGGGTAAGCGGGATTGCGGACCCGATTGAGAATCACCTGAGCTACAGCCGCCTGCCCGCGGGCCGATTCGCCGCGAGCTTCGAAATATATGCCGGATGCCAGGCATTGCTGTTCACGTGTGGAGAATACGTCAGCCGGTAACGGTGTTGCCGCCCAGGCATGGTCATCAGGGCTGATCTTCGGGATGAACCGGCCGGCTTCCGTCTGCTTGAGGATTGCATCAAACGGGGACTGACGCGCGAAATCCGGCTCGGTGGCTGCATAGGCTGTTGCCAGTACATCCGCCTTGTTGTTCGTCACGAGCTTTGCAATCATCGGCGAAACGCCGGGGTTCGCCTTCTCGTCCTTGCGGAAATAGAACTCTGCCAGTTCGATCTGCCTGGCCGCTTTTTGCGGTTTGGCGAAAGTCGTGAGCAGTTCCTTCGTTTCCAAAGGCAAGGTGAGCGCGCTGGTTCGCTGAAGCACTGAACCTGCACTGAAGGCCTTTGGTGGCTGCATCGGTTCGACGGCAACGATACGCCCCTTCTTTGCCCCGCGGTTGACACGGTCCTCATCGGGCGTTGTCTGTGCATTCGAATTTGCATCAACAAATGCGATCTTGCGTCCGTCCGGCATCATCAGACCGGCATCATCGGGCAATGCCACATCAGAGCCTGGAAAGGCCAGTTCGGATGAATGGATCGATCCTGCTGGAGATTGTGTCAGGACCATTCGCCATCTGTCAGCCCGATCCAGTCGCGACAATAGAGCGGAAAGATCGCCATAGGCAGCGGCCGATGGAAAGGCCAGCCAGCAGGCAAATCCGAACAGCATCGGCACTCTGGCGGCTTTAAGACGGGCGCGGGACTTGCTGCTCAAAACAGACTTCGAACGCAAAACAGGTGACTCCACAGGCAATAGCGACCTGCGAACAATCGATCATTAACCTTGATGGGCGGTTAACACCGGCAGCCAATTCCTGGCGCATGGGCTTAATTGCAAGTCCATCACGCAGATGTCATCGCTGGCGATCCCGGAATCCTCGCCCCTCAGGGTTGAGGAGGATCTCAAATGATCACCTGCGACCCGAGCTCGATCACGCGATTGGCGGGAAGGTGGAAATAATCCGTCGGGTCGGAGGCTGAATTAGCCAGCAGGATAAAGAGGCGATCCTGCCATACCGGCATCCCTGAACTGGAGCCGAGCACAAGTTTTCTGCGCCCGAGATAGAAGGATGTCGACATGATGTCGAACTTGAAGCCCGCTCTCCTCAAATGAGCGAGAGCCTGCGAGACATTATGCACCTCGATGAACCCGAACCTGAGCCTGATCAGCATGAACCTTTCCGATATCCTCCTTATCTCGTAGCGGTCTTCAGGCGCGACTTTCGGGGTGTTGACCGTCTCGATGGTCAACACGGCATTCTTTTCGTGGAGAACGTGGTTGTGCTTGATGTTGTGGAGGAGCGCTGCCGGGGCACTTTCCGGGTCGCTCGTCAGGAAGATTGCAATTCCGGGAACAAGGACGGGGGCGTTGTCGCTACGCCTTTCCACCATGGGAGCAAATGCTGCCAGTGGGACGTCTGTCTTGCGCGTCTTTTCAAAGAGGATCCGGCTGCCTCGTCTCCAGGTCCACATAATGATGGTGAAAGCTGAAGCCAGAAGGACTGGCACATATCCTCCATCATGCAGCTTCAAGAGATTTGCGCTCAAAAATACGAGTTCCAGCGCAAGAAGAGGCAAAAGCACAGATGAAACCATCCAGAGCGGCCAATTCCAGCTTGCGCGCAGGAATTTAAACGCCATGAGGCTGGTGACGACCATCGCGCCCGTCACCGAAATACCATAAGCGGTTGCAAGAGCCTGCGAGCTTCCAAAGCCGAGCACCAACCCGATGACGCCAACGAAAAGGATCGTGTTGACCAAGGGCAAAAATACCTGCCCGGTCTGGCTTTCGGAAGTGAACCGGATTTCCATGCGCGGGAGATAGCCAAGGTGGATTGCCTGGCGAACCAGAGAGAAGGCGCCGGTTATGACCGCCTGACTGGCGATGACGGTTGCAGCCGTTGCGAGGACAACGACTGGAAAGAGAAACCAGTCCGGGAACATCAGGTAGAAGGGATCCGATATCGCCTGTGGATGCTTCAGGACCAGGGCGCCTTGCCCAAGATAACTGAGGCCCAGTGCTGGAAACACGAGCGTGAACCACGCCCATTGGATTGGTCTTCGACCAAAATGGCCAAGGTCGGCATAAAGGGCCTCCGCTCCGGTTACCGTCAGGAATACGGCACCGAGGACGACGATCCCGACAAGCCCCTCGCGTGTCATGAACATCACGGCATTGAGCGGGTTCAATGCGTTCAAAATGGTAAAATCATCTGCGACATGCAAAAGGCCCACGCCACCCAGAACAAAAAACCACGACACCATGACGGGCCCAAAGAAGCGTGCGACCTTCGCGGTTCCAATCGACTGGATAAGGAACAGGATGACCAGGATTGCAATTGCAAGCGGCGTGATCATCGCATCCCCCAAGAAGAGCGCTGCCCCGATCAATCCCAGCATCATGAGGCCCTTGCGGGGAGCCACGACGGACTTTGTCAAGAGCGCGAGAAGAGAGAGCGTTCCACCTTCTCCGTCATTGTCGGCGCGCAGGAGAAGAAGGACATATTTCAAGGTGACGATAATGGTCAGGGCCCAGATGACCAGTGAAACAAGGCCAACGATTTCCGAACGCGTGACGCCATCGACGCCAAGCGGCTTCAGCGCTTCACGAAACGCATAAAGAGGGCTGGTGCCGATATCGCCGTAGACAATTCCGACTGACCCGAGAGCCAGTGCAAAGTGTCCGGACTGGACAGGCGTTGGAGGCGGTTCACGATCGAGAACGTGTACCATCATTTGTCTGACGTATGGTGCCAGCCTTTCAGATAACGGAGTATGGAGGAAGCGTTGAAAGATGTGGCGATCCATGTAGGATTTGCCACTGTCGATGCATTGAGGGCGTAAGGGTGCCCGATCAAGCTCCATTAACGATCGAGCTTCTCTGCCATTTTCGCCGGGACGCATCTGTATGCGGACCACCCGTGAATGAAGGCTCTCGACCTCAGCGGGCGCAGTCTATAGCGCCACTTTCTGTTGCATTCAAGCGTCTCGTAATCGCAGCATTCAGGCCGTCTTCTAGTCGAAGACGATTGCGGGTTGAGAACGGACCGTCTGGCCTTTCAGTTGGGACAAGACGTTTTCGGCAACCTGGCGGTAGATTCCGGCGGACGGGCTTTCGGGGTCGGAAACGACAACCGGTGTCCCGACGTCAGACTTTTCGCGTATATCGATGGTCAGCGGCACTTCACCAAGGAATGGCACACCGATTCGTTCGGCTTCCGCGCGTGCGCCACCATGCCCGAAAATGTCGTAACGCGTCCCGGTATCAGGTGCCAGGAAATAGCTCATGTTCTCGACGATCCCCAAAAGCGGCACCTCGACCTTGCGGAACATGTTGATTGCCTTGCGGGCATCGATCAGTG
Organism: Pseudomonadota bacterium; assembly: GCA_023390055.1. GTDB lineage: Bacteria > Pseudomonadota > Alphaproteobacteria > Rhizobiales > Rhizobiaceae > Neorhizobium. The sequence goes on from JAEWDP010000081.1 coordinate 9,897, forward strand.
CAAGGTCCTGCGGCGTAGATACGATCACGCCGCCGGCCAGAGGCACCTGCTGGGCCATGGTCAACTGAACATCACCGGTTCCCGGGGGCATGTCGACGACCAGGACGTCCAATTCGCCCCAGGCAACCTCGCGCAACATCTGCAGCAACGCCGACTGGACCATCGGTCCACGCCAGATCATGGCTGTTTCTTCATCGACCAGAAAGCCCATGGACATGACCTTCAGGCCATAATTTTCCATCGGTTTGATGGTGCGATCGCCAATCTGTTGCGGACGCCCGGAGATCTTGAGGAGGCGCGGTATGGAGGGTCCATAGATATCGGCATCAAGAATTCCAACACGCAATCCCAGTGTCTTGAGACCCAATGCGAGATTGACGGCGGTCGTCGACTTGCCAACTCCGCCCTTGCCGGAGGCGACGGCAACGATTGCACCGACACCCGGCACTCCTGTCTTGCCGGCCCGTTGATTGGGCTGGCCTTGCGTCTGGGCTGCTGGACGGGGCGGTGCGGCGGCCCCTGCCTTTCGGTCAGCCGTCAAGGTCACCAACGCCCCCTTTACGCCGGGGATCGATTTCACAAGGCGCTCCGCCGCTGCACGAAGCGGCTCCATATCCTTCGCCCTGTCTGCGGGTACCGTGATCGAAAAATAGACCTTGCCGTCAGAAATGAAGACATCGGAGACCATGCCGAGAGAAACGATATCTCCCTTGAGATCCGGGCCGCGAACCTTGGCCAGCGTTTCCAGAACCTGTTCCTTGGTCACGTCCGTCATTTCCTGCACTCCTGTCTCAAAGAGTGGCCATGAACATTTAAGGCCATCTTCCAAACTCTTATATGAGGTGGTCGCAGGACGCTGCAACATTGAAAAGACATGCCGCCCGATGCTGCGGCTAAAAAGCGCGATCACCGGGCGGCCTCTCTTCTTTTACGCGCCTCTTGGGGCACTGAAGGTCCCCTCTGGACCTGCAACCACTAAGTCACGGTTTATGCCGATTGAAAGACAAGATTGCGTGAGCAATGAGCGCATTCGAACAGCTACGAGGCACCAGCTCAAATTGCATGATCGTCGGCCATCAGGTGCTCACAGGGGCAAAGCTCGTGATTAGCTTCAACTGATCAGGCCGGTCCGCAACGCGGTCACGACTGCCTGGGTCCGATTGACCGTGTTCAGCTTCTTTGCTGCACGGTTCAGATAATGATTGACCGTGTGTTCCGACAGGCCAAGTATCTCTGCAATCTCGGCGCTCGTCTTTCCTGCTGCAGTCCAGGTTAGACAGTCGAGCTCGCGCTCAGTCACTGTATCGACCGGGCGTGTTGTCAGTTCCCTGATCTTGCCAAGCCTTTCGTAGACATGAATGGAGACAAAGCTCAATTCCAGCATCCGCTGCAGTTCAAGCGGTGCACCGTTCCATGCAAACGACACTGCCCCGCGCATTCCCGAACTGTCCTGGACGGGGAAGTGAGCACCATTGAGCAAGCCGTATGGCGTAAACAATCGCAATGGCACATCATTGCCCCGTGCCCTGCTGATTGCCTCCAGTTCCATCTGAAATGGTACGAAGGATTGGCGCATCCTTTGAAACAGTGGACTCGTGGCCAGAAGGCCCTGCCTGTCGAAAACATTGAGGAGTTCGGTCGGCCAGTTGGTAATGACAGTATGAGCAGACAAGGTCGTCGACGTGGATGGGGGCATGTTGACGACCATAAAGGTCTGCAATTCAAAGGCCTCAGTGAGGCGCTTCATGAAGCGAACCATATCGAACTGCGTCGTCAATCCTTCGATTTCCCGGAGCTGTGCTTCCAGTGTGTCGGTCTGAATCAACGTCTTGAGATGCGACATGTCACAATTTTCTCAGCTAGTCTCGACTTACGTCTTAAGCGCTAGCCGAATCGGTGAAACACAATTCATCTGCAACGACGTCAATCCAACAATTGATGCGAACTTCGCCGATATGGTCCCTCAACGGACCATTCCTGATAAAGATGTAGGCTAAAAGCCATCAATAGCAATTATGTTTTTTGTTGTCAGATCAGTTTTCCCAGTATTCGTTCAACAAGACGGATATCCGGACAGGAACACATCAGGAGCAATCGATGCCAGAAATCTCATCCAGCGGACCGATCCTCAGCGAGACTGTCAGCCGCCTGGGCGAAGGCCCAAGCTATGAACGCGAGACCGGGACTTTGTGGTGGTTCGATATTCTCGGCAAGACGCTCCATGAAAGAGACCTCTTGTCCGGACAAGAGCGTCATCATCAGCTACCGGTCATGGCCAGTGTCATCGCGCGGATAGACGACGACCGGCAGATGATCGCCACCGAAGAAGGCCTTTTCGTCCGCAATCGCAATGACGGCAGCCTTCTGGCCTACTGCGAACTGGAGCCAGGAAAGCCATCGAACCGATCAAATGACGGTCGCATGCATCAAAGCGGCAGCTTATGGATCGGAACCATGAGCAAGGAAGATGAAGATCGTGCCGGCGCGATCTATCATGTGGCAGGGCGCCAGGTGACGAAACTCTTCGGCGACATTTCCATTCCAAACAGCATCTGTTTTTCGCCGGACGGATCTATTGGCTATTTCGTCGATACCCGCGTCAATCGTCTGATGCGGGTATCGGTTGATCCGGCAACGGGCCTGCCAAACGGTCCGGCAGAACCCATCCTGGACACCAGCGACCAGCCCGGAGGGATGGATGGCTCCGTTTGCGACAGCAAGGGCAACATCTGGAACGCTCGGTGGGGTGTGGGAAGAGTAGATTGTTACGCGCCTGACGGCAAAAGCTTGAAAAGCTTTGCGTTGCCCGCACTGCAAACCAGTTGCCCTGTCTTTTACGGGCAGGATCAAAACCGTCTCGCCGTTACATCTGCATGGGAGGGCATGGGACCTGATGCACGCAACCGGGACAGATTTGCCGGCAAGGTGTTCAGCATTGCCGTTGCGGCGTCAGGCCTTCCAGAGCCTTCGTTCATCTTGTCTGACGGGAAATGAACGGCGGGCGCGATCTAACTCCCGAAAATCGATTAAGTTCCCGAATAATCAGATAAAAAAACAGAGGCAAATATTCGGAACCAAATTTCTTCCAGGCCATTGTCTTCCCGAACCGGCGCAAGAGAAGCCTCGGCTTTCAGCGCGTTCAGTAAATTGAGGAAGGTAGGTTCGATATGAATAAGACACTCAGCACAATGGCGGCCGCAGCTGTTTTGATGGCCTCCACTGCAATTGTACCGGTCATGGCACAGACCAGTGATTCAGCCAGCGATCCGGCCACCCCCGTAGTTCCGGCAGCGCCGGCTGATCCGGCTGCTCCGGCTGACCAGTCCACGACCCCGACCGAGGGCGCTGATTCATCAACGACCATGCCGGCAGAAGATCCCGCGACCGACAGTGCGGAAGTTCCGGCAGAAGACCCTGCTGCCGATAGCGCCCAGGCGCCAGCAGAAGATCCAGCCGCTGACAGTGCTGCAGCTCCCATGGGAGAGGCAACCACGGATACGGCTGCTGCCGGTTCAGACAGCTATTTGACGGAACAGACGGACACACAAATCGCGGCAACCGACTATATCGGCAAGGGCGTCTATAACGCGGAAGACGAAAGCATCGGCAAAGTCAAAGACCTCCTCATGGAAGAAGAGGGTGGTATCGTTGCAGCCGTCATCGGAGTTGGTGGCTTCCTCGGTATTGGTCAAAAGGACGTGGCTGTCCCAATGGACAAGCTTACAGTGACCCGTGACGTCGAAAACAATAATGAAGTTCGCCTGACCACGACGGAAACCGCTGAAATGTTGAAGTCGGCTCCGGAATTCATGACCCTGGCGGATCAGAAGGCTGCTGCAGACGCAGCCGCAATGGACGCGACAACGACGTCGTCAACCACTGGCATGGGGGCTCCGGCAGCACCTCAGCCACAGAACTGATGCTCGTAAACAAAAGATCTGTCAGATCTGAAGAAAGGCGGTGCTGCAGCACCGCCTTTCTTCTGTCAGGATTTTTTCAGCCCTCGGTCTTGCTCAGACCTGACCAGCATATCGGCGATACGACGACCATATTCGTGACCGGTGTCGCCCAATGGCGAGGCATCGGACAGAACCCGTCAAGCGGCTTGACGGTGCACCTCGATGGTCACATGGGAGAGTTCATGGATACCTGCCAGACGCTTACGGTATTCTGACACAGGCCTCGGATCGGCGCTCACAATCGAGACAATGGCACCATGGTGGCCCGGACCGAGTTGCCAGATATGAAGGTCAATGATCTTGTCGTGTTCGCCTTCGATTGCAGCACGAAGTTCAGCCGGTAAATCCTCATGTCCTGAGGTGTAGTCAAGCAGCACCGCCCCGCTATCGCGCAGAAGAACAAACGACCAACGGAGGATGACCAAGGCACCGAGGTCAGCGCATCGGCAAGTACGTGGAAATAGGCGGCGCGCAGATTGTTGTCTTGGCTGCCGGCATGGTCGGCCGCGCCCCCATGATGGGCGTGGTCAGCACCGTGCGCGTCCTCATGATCGTGGTGATGGTGATGCCCTCGATCTTTGCCGTGGCCGTGATGATGGTGATGGTCATTCTTGAGCAACAAGGCGCTGACCACGTTTACCGCAAGCCCTACCGCAGCCACCAGAATTGCTTCATCGAAGCTGATCGGGACAGGGCTTAGCAACCGCACGAGGCTTTCCCATCCGATCAGCAGGGCGACGATCGCCAGAACCGTGGCGCTGCCGAATGCAGCAAGATCACCGAGCTTGCCGGTTCCGAAGGTGAAACGCGGATTGCGCGCATGCCTGCGGGCATAGCGGTAGGCGAGCGCGGTAATCAGCAAGGCCGAGGCGTGAGTGGACATGTGCCATCCGTCCGCCAATAGCGCCATCGAGCCGAAGACCGTCCCAGCCGTGATTTCGGCAACCGTCATTGTTGCGGTGAGTGCGATTACCAACCAAGTGCGACGTTCGTTACGCGCGTGGTCTTCGCCCAGAAAGACGTGATCATGGGGGCCTATGTCAGTTGAATTCCAGCTCATCTCAAATGCCGCCTCATAACTTCCATCATTTCGTTTGCGCCAGATGCACGTTCCACATCACTTTCCACATCAACGACGTGGTTTCGCAGATGATCCTCAAGGAGTTCCATGACGAGCCCGTTGGTCGCGCCACGAACTGAAGCAGCCAGGTTCAGTATCTCCGCGCACGAAGCCTCTGCCTCTAGCGATCGCTCGATGGCTTCCATCTGCCCCTTCAGGCGACGTACGCGTGCAATGAGCTTCGATTTGTTCTGGATTGTGTGACCCATAGGATAGGGCTCTATCCTATTTTATGTACCCAGACAACCACCCCTCCTCTACGAATTGACAGTTGATCATACCGTCTGACCAATCTTCAGTTGCCAGCTCCCGCGCCCATCCAACATTCTTTAGCCAATTTGACAGAGCCAAGATTGTATATACATTGTAAATATCTTTCTTGGACGAGAAGCCGATGTCAGACAAACTCAACAAGGTGAAACGCAACAAGAAGGATAGCCAGCTGCTGATCCGTATCAGCACCGCAGAACGCGAGCAGTTCCTGCAATTATGCGAAGAGCTGGATACCAGCGCCGCTCGCGAGATCAGGCAATTCATCCGAGCGTTCATGAAGCAGAATACTCCGACTGAAAGCCACAGAAGCAAGGAGACAATTTATGTCGAAAAAAGCCAAATCCGACGCCGAAAAAAAGGTGGTCTCACTCAAGCAGGAGATCAAGAAACGCAAAGCCAAAATCGAAAAACATGAGAAGAAGATCAAGTCTTTGAAGAAGGCGGCAAAAAAGGCCGCATAGGTTTCAACCAGGGGGCGCCAGACGGCGCCCTCCTGGTCAGTGACGGGTCGCTGACCGGATGTTTGCAAACCGCACTTGCTGCGGCGTGAAACAATAGTGGTTCTTCCCGGCTACCGCACTGAACTCAAGAAGCAAGATTTCGGCTATACGGCGTCATGAACTGCATGACGCGTGGAACATGGCATGGAAAATTATGCCGATGTTCGCACTCAGGCCGGCAAGTTGAGGCATACGATGCCACGCAAGGAAATCATGCGTCGTGAGACCGGGTTGCCCGAAAAATACCAGCCGTGCACTCTTCCAGCACCGATATTTCACACAGTTGTCGACCTTACAAACTCCAGTCCGACAGGCTGCTTGAAACTGAACGATGATACTCGACGAGATAGCGTTGGGTCATATTAGTATCGGCGGGCTTGCCGTAGTAGTAACCCTGCCCCATCTTGCAGCCGAGCTGCTTCAGCTTGTCAGCTTCCGCAAGGTGTTCGATGCCTTCCGCAACGACTTCAAGGTCAAGACCTTCGCACATGGCGATGATCGCCTTGACGATATGCTCCGAGCCGCGATCGGTGGTAATGCACGATACGAAGGCACGGTCGATTTTCACCTTGTCGAATGCAAAATCGCGAAGCCTTCCAAGGCTCGATTGACCAGTTCCAAAATCATCAAGGGAAATCCGGACACCGGCAGCCTTCAGGTCGGCAATGATCCGCTGCGCCGTATCCGCCGATGTCATGACGGCAGTTTCGGTAATCTCCAGTTCAAGCCTGCGCGGATCAAATCCTACCTGCGACAGGATCGAGAGAACGGTCTCGGACGTGCCCGGATCCATAAGCTGTGCCGACGACAGATTGAATGACAAGAAAAGCTCGCGTGGCCAGGACAAGGCGGCCTCAGCCGATTTTCGCAGGAGCGTCTCCGACAAAGCGTCGATGAAGCCACGCTCTTCGGCAAGCGGCACGAAGACGGCAGGCGAAACGAAGCCGAGGTCAGGATCAATCCAGCGTGCAAGTGCCTCAAAGCCCAGGACCGCACCGTCGCTCAAACGGACAATCGGCTGGAAATGCGTATCCACCGCATCAGCGATGATCGCCGTTCTCAGCGCCTGTTCAAGCTGTGTTGCCCGCTTCATTTCCTGGGCGATATCGCTCGAGTAGACAGTGATCTGCCCGCGCCCCCTTCGCTTTGACCGATAAAGTGCTGTTTCGGCGCTCTTCAGCAGATCTTCGAAATCTTCACCGGCGAAGGGATAGACGGCAAATCCGAACGATGCCGAAAGCCGGACATTGCGGTCACCAAGATCGTAAGGTGCGGATAAAACATCCTTCATCATCAAGCCGATACGTTCCGCGCCATTTCGCTCGAACACGAGAGGCAGGATGAAGGCAAATTCATCACCATCGTGACGTGTCACCATGGCGCCGTCGGGAATGCAGGCCTTCAGGCGATGGGCCACCTGACAGAGGATTTCGTCGCCTGCTTCGGCACCAAACAGGTCATTGATGGGCTTGAAACCGTCCAGGTTGGCGATGCAGATCGAGAATGGCGCCGGATCTTCAGCACGTTCCGCCGCCAGCGTACGGATCTTGTCGCGTAGCCGATAACGGTTTCCAAGCCCCGTGAGAGGGTCGCTATATGCCATTGCCCGCAGTTCATTTTGAGAGACCTGAGGCAACAGATCACCGGCCAAAGTCATGCGATATCCGATATTTCCTGCATTACGTTGCGACCATGCGGGAGAAAGATTAACAAAGCGCCCAAACTTTACCCGTGAAATCTTAGGCGAATGCAGTGATCCGCTCACGCATGTGTTTGAGGAAAACTGCCTCGAGCATTTCCGGGCTGAGCGGCTTCAAGATGACATCGTCCATCCCTGCGGCAAAGCATCGTTCACGATCCTGCTCAAAGGGATGCGGCAAAACCCCGATGACTGGCGTCGGCGCGCTTCCCTTTTCCAGTTCCCGTATGCGCTGACAGGCCTCGAAACCGTTCATCTCTGGCAATGTCACATCCATCAGCACAAGCCTTGGTGTTCTCTCACGCCATATCCTGACCGCATCTGCGCCATTCGCCGCAATGGCATAGCGATAACCGAAACCATCAAGGATCTGCGAAAAGACAATCTGGTTGACAGCGTTGTCTTCCGCCACCAACACATCTATCAGATCATCTGCCAACAGGTTTTCATCACCTGTCGCATGCGCTTCAGCGCGTGAGAAAACGGCATCGACAGCAGTATTGCCCTTTTCCTTTTGCGTTCGGCCGCGACCAATGAGAATAACAGGCAATCCATGTTCTTTTAACAGTTCGGCGCATGATTGTGCCATTTCGTCATCGATCAGGACAAGGTCGATCTCAATTCCAGCATCACCCGCAATCTTTACAAAAAGCTCCAACTCCTTGGCGTTTGTGACAGTCGACACCTCGGCATGAAGGTTCTGAAGCGACTTCATTGCGCTTGATGCGGTATTCTCGTCAGACGTTACGACGAGAATTTTCTTGCCCCCAATGTCATGGAGAGACAGTCCTTCGGCAGCAAAAAGCGGCCGCCCGGCAACGCTCAAGGTGACAAAGTCGAACCCGTCGACTGCCTGCGCCGTGATATCCTCCAACGCTGCCACAACATGGTAGCTTCCCGGATTTCCAATTCTGAACCTGCGGACCACGACCTTTTTCTCATGGCCATCAGTGCCGACCAAAAGTTCGTGTGACGTTGTCGCAATTCCTGTTTCGAGAACCGTGCGGTCACCGGCGTTCAACCGCACCGCAACAGCATCTTCGAACAGATCGAGCGGCGCATTCCCAAGAATGTCTTCGCGCGAACGCTGGATGATCTGGCAAAATGCCCGATTGACGCCGACATAGACGAGATTTTCAGCCTTCACGCAGACTGGGAACGGCATTTCATCTAAAACCTGCCCGGTGATTTCGCAACGCTCGGCCTCAATGCGCTGCAGATCTTCGCGCTTTCTCTTTTCGGTCACGTCGCGGATAATGCAAACACCATAACCACTCGCCAGACGTCGTTGCAGATAGCGCAGCCAACGGCCACCCCGACGCTCTTCGAGATATTCCGCACGCTCCTTCCATAAAAATGCGGTTCGCTCTGCGAGCCACTTTTCCCGACTGACCATCTGTTGGGTACGTCCCCTGAACTGATCAGGCCGTTCAAGATTGTCGAAGATGGCACAGAGAATATCGCGGATACGGGTGCCGACGACCGTCAGCTCGTCCGGCAGTGGCAGAAGATGCTGAAGCTGTCCGCCGGCATAGACGAGCTGATCATTACGATCATATACGAGGACCGCGGCAGGAAACGCCTCATGCAGGACCTCGAGCATTGCTGTAATGACGGGCTCCCCAGCACCCTCACGCATGCCTTTACTCCCCACCTGCTGAAAAATGTCCATCAGACGGGAGCATCTTTGGCCATTCCAGCATCGCGGTATTCATCTATTTGACTACATCCCAAGGATAGACAACGAACACGCATTCCCGCAGACCGTGACTGGTGTCCCATTATCAGGGCATTCATGGGACCAAGTCCCTCTTCTCGTTGTGGACAATCTAGATGAAATATCCTTAAGAGCCGCTTAATTGCGTCCGCGCAGGCTTTTCAAAAGCAGACGAATCCTTGAAAGTCCCCTTATGCCTGTCAAGCTCCTACCGGAAACCCTCATCAACCAGATCGCCGCAGGCGAGGTCATCGAAAGACCGGCCAGTGCCGCAAAGGAGCTGATCGAAAATGCCATCGATGCCGGTGCGACACGCATCGAGGTCGCGACGGCTGGAGGCGGCAAGAGCCTCATTCGCATTACAGACAACGGCAGCGGGATGAACGCTGTCGATCTCGACCTCGCTGTCCGGCGCCATTGCACGTCCAAGATCGATAAAGCGCTGGACGATATCCGTACACTCGGATTTCGCGGAGAAGCCCTGCCTTCAATCGGATCCGTTGCCAAGCTGACCATCACCAGCCGCCGGCAGATTGATCCGGAAGGCTCGGTGGTTTCTGTTGTCGGCGGACGTTTGTCACCGGTCAAACCTGCAGCAGCCAATCATGGAACAGTTGTCGAGGTTCGAGACATCTTCTTTGCAACACCGGCCAGGCTCAAATTCCTGAAATCGGAGCGAGCAGAGACTTCCGCGATAACGGAAATGGTCAAACGGATGGCAATCGCCTTTCCGTCGGTGCGGTTTGTCTTGTCAGGCAGCGACCGCGCGACGCTTGAGTTTCCGGCTACCGGCGACGACCATCTTGCACGCATTGCACAGATCCTCGGACAGGATTTCAAGGACAACGCAATCGAGATCGATGCTGGACGCGAAGATGTTCGTCTGACCGGTTTTGCAGGTGTGCCGACATTCAATCGCGGCAATTCCGGCCACCAATATGCCTTCGTCAATGGTCGCCCGGTACAGGACAAGCAGATCCTGTCTGCCATTCGTGGCGCCTATGCCGAAACCATCCCCTCCGGTCGATATCCGGTGGCCGTATTGTCAATCACGCTTGACCCTGCGTTCGTCGACGTCAACGTTCATCCTGCCAAGGCTGATGTCCGTTTTCGTGATCCCGGGCTCGTTCGCGGTCTGATCGTTGGCGCCATCCGCGAAGCACTTGCCCGCGAGGGTAGCCGCGCTTCAACCACCGGTGGCGCCGGGCTGATGCGGGCGTTCCGGCCTGGTCATTCACCATCGGCGCCGTTCAACGCGCCCTGGAACGCGTCGACGTCGCCATCACGACCGCTCTCACCCATGCCGGCAGCCACCGGGCGCCCACAGTCTCCCTTCGAGACATTGACCACGCCGTCGGCCCGCACAGAACAATCAGCCTCGACAGACGCAATGCCAATGTCCGATATCCCGGATGAGACGGCGTCCCGTTATCGACTGGGTGCCGCACGCGCGCAGCTCCATGAAAACTACATCGTCGCGCAAACGGACAACGGCCTTGTCATCGTTGACCAGCATGCAGCACATGAGCGCCTCGTATTCGAACAAATGCGCAAGGTGATCGAAGCTGGTCGGCTTGCCTCCCAGACGTTGCTGATCCCGGAAATCGTCGATCTTCCCCAGGAGGATTGCGACCGGTTGATTGAACATGCAGCCGAGCTGGATCGTTTCGGCCTTTCAATCGAACGTTTCGGGCCAGGTGCCGTATCCGTGCGGGAAACCCCGTCCATGCTCGGAGAGATCGACGCGGCAGGTCTGGTTCGCGATCTCGTCGATGAAATCGCGGAATGGAATACGGCCGACGGGCTCAAGGGAAAGCTTGAGCATGTGGCTGCCACAATGGCCTGCCACGGATCCGTCCGCTCGGGTCGACGGCTGCGGCCGGAAGAAATGAACGCATTGTTGCGGCAGATGGAGGAAACGCCAGGCTCTGGTCAGTGCAACCACGGCAGGCCGACCTATATAGAGTTACAGCTCAAGGACATAGAGCGGCTTTTCGGACGCAGTTGAGCACAGTATCCAAATGAAAGCTGGCCCTTGTCCAACCATCACGATAGAGCGGAAGATGTTTTTTCTCAGGAGACGCAAAATGAACCGGTTCGAGGGAAGCGGCAATCAGGAAGCAAGGGTCCGCTATCTCGATGGCGACTTTCAGATCGTAACCCCAGGTTCGCACCTCCTTTGTGCCATTACCGGGACGCGAATTCCCCTGGATGAGCTTCGTTATTGGAGCGTCGCCCGACAGGAACCCTATGTGGATGCAGCCACGGCCCTCGAAGCCGATCGCCGGGCCGGCATCTTGCCGAACCAGCAATCGTAAAAGGCTGCAGGGCCTGTTTCCTCATGGGAAGATGTGCATGTCCGACCGGTGCGAAGCTATTGTAGGCCAAGTTCTCGCTCACGAATGAACTTGCTGCAGCCAAGATGTTTTGACATGATGGCTTCGGCTCCTGCTCCTTTGTGGATGAGATCGACAATTCCCTCACCGTCCCAATCATCGTCGCTTCGCCATTCAGGGTCCTACCCGCATTGACATCGATATTGCCGGCATCCTGCGATGAGCGCCTGTCCTTGGAGAGGCTCAACACCTATGGCACGTGAAGCCGCCGCGTCCTGTAGGCGGAAACGGCAAGATCGATAATCTTTCCCGGTGCATGGGGATCGTCAAACACCATTTCGATCTCGATCAGGCGGGTGCACGCCAGAAGCACTTCCGCCTCACCGGACAGGCCCGCAAGCCGCGCAGCATCCTTTGCGGTGGTGACGGGGAGCAGATCTAGACGCTTTGCCATTGCCAGAAGCTCGGCAATCTCATCTTCACTGAAATAGTGATGGTCGGGGAAAGATCGCCTCTCGACAAGCTGTCCGCCAAGACCTTCAACCGTACGATAGAATTTATTCGGATCAGCAATGCCTGCAAAGGCAAGTACCGGCACGTCTTTCAGGCTCGTGGTTTCACGCGGCGTGATGGTCGCCACATAAACGGGTTTTCCGGCTCTGGCCGCCTGACGTACCAGTTGATCGGCGGCATCGCCCGTACCGACCTTCAAGATTGCGGATGCCTGACGCATCTGTTCGGCAATCGGTGCCCTGACCGGTCCGCCTGGAACGAGATGGCCATTGCCGATCCCACGGTAACCATCGATAACGACAAGGGCGAAGTCGAGAGTTAGTCTGGCACTTTGAAAGCCGTCGTCCATAATGATGAGATCGACACCTTCCTCAATCAGCCTGCGGGCCCCATCCACACGCCGTCTGCAAACGACGGTCGTTGCAGCTTGCGCCAGAAGCAGCGCTTCATCGCCAACTGCCGTTGCCCGGTGGTGGTGAGGATCAACCAGGGTCGTGACATCGAGCGAGCCACCATATCCCCTTGTCAGGAAACCTGGTGTGTGTCCTTTCGCGCGGGCAGCTTCTGCAAGGGCCAGGGCCGTCGGTGTCTTGCCCGCCCCGCCAACGGTAAAGTTGCCGACACAGATGACGGGAGCAGGTACCGATGTACGCCTGGCGTTCGCAAGTCGCCGGCCGGCCACCTGGCCATAGAGGAAGGAAAAAGGAAAAAGCGCCCATGCGCGCCAATCCGCTTTCGTCCACCAGAATGGCGGTGCTTCCGAAACCATAAGCGACACTCCTCGTTGATCCCGATAAAAGGACAGGCAGTGAAACGGAAACTTTAGAGAAAACGCAAGTCTCATCCCGGAACGACAGGTCAGGATCCCATAGAACCTGTAAGCAGATCATCCAGCGAGGAGATATCGTCCAGAACGATATCGGCGGCGTTTGAAAGGGTTTCGCGCGACCCGGTTCCGCTCAAGACGGCGACCTTCAATCCCACCCCGGCACTACGGCCCATATGAAGATCATGATTGTTATCGCCAACCATCACAACCTTGGAAGGCTCGATACCCGTTGCGGCGCAGAAGCCATAGACCATTCCCGGATCGGGCTTGGTGCCAAATCCGCTGTCATAACCAGCCACGAAGTCGACATGACCGATAATGCCGAACCGTTCAGCCGTCTGCCTGATCGACAGTTCGTTATCACTTGACGCAATACCAAGCCTGAGGCCCCGTGCCTTCAGTCTGGTGAAAAGCGACAGGAGATCCGTCACCGGTACAGCAAATTCCGTTGCTCGCACGAAGAGATCGTCGAGCAACCGTGTCAGTTCCACTGCATCGACCGGTGATCCAGCTGCGGCAAACCCCAATGCGATCTCGCCGGCATTGCCTGCGGCAAACAGGCTGTCTGCACGTGTCAAACCGGAGACCGGGTCCATGCCGGCTGCAAGGAGGAGGCGTGGCTCCAGTTCGATATCGCCTGCTGCTGCAATACGGGCCGCCTCACGGTTTACCGGCCCCCAGCTGTCGTCATAGCGGATCAGGGTTCCGTCCTTGTCGAACAAGATGCCGGCAATGTCTGCGACACGCTTTTTTATCATTGTGCGGCTTCGGCCTTTGGCTGAAGCCGGGCACTGACCGTCAGGGGATTGATATAGGGTTCAAGAGCCTTGATGGTGATCGACAATGCGCCACGCATTTCGGTGATCGTCTCCTGGCCCGCATCGATCATCTTGCGGCGGGTCACATCATTGCCGAGCAGATAGTGAACCGCCTTGGCCAACATTTCGACATCACGGATAATGCGGGCTGCACCCTTGCGCACAAGGTTTCCGTAAGCATCACGGAAATTTTCGACACTGCTCCCGGAAAGAACGGCACAGCCTAGCATGGCAGGTTCCAGCGGGTTCTGCCCGCCGGCTGCGGTCAGGGATCGACCGACAAAGGCGATTTCCGTCAAGCGGAGGTAAAGCCCCATCTCGCCCATGGAATCGCCGAGCAAGATATCGGTCTCTTCCGTCAATCGATCATCTTTCGATCGGCGTGCGACGACAAGTCCCTGCGCCTTCAGCATTTCCTCGATCGCATCTGCACGGTGGGGATGGCGCGGCACGATGATGGTCAATTGGCCATTTCGTGATTTCAACGCCTTATGAATGCTGGCAGCAACTTTTTCTTCACCCTCAAACGTCGAGATCGCCGCCCAGGTCTTTCGGCTGCCGATCTGACGACGGTAACGTTCCAGAACGGTCATGTCGCAAGGCGGCGGATCGGTATCTCCCTTGAGATTGCCCGACACCAGAACGGGCCAGGCACCAAGGTCACGAAACCGCTCAGCGTCCAGATCCGATTGCGCAACAACGAGCGACATCTGGCCGAAAAGTGCTTCGGCAACCTTCTCGTGATTGAGCCAGCGGCGAAAGGAGCGGTCGGAAATGCGGGCATTCACCCTGATCTGCGGGATCCGCCTGCCGGAAAGCTCGAGAACCGTCGTCGGCCAGATTTCGGATTCAGCCGTAATGCAGGCATCCGGCTGCCAGTAGTCGAGAAAACGCTTGACCGGAAACTTCAGATCAATCGGCACATACTGGTGGATGACCTGTTCGCTCAGGCGGTTCCTGACCAGTTCGGCGGATGTGACGGTCCCCGTCGTCAATACGACATGGATATCGCGCCGCCTGAGTTCTCTTAAGAGCGGAATAAGGGCAAGGGTCTCGCCCACACTTGCGGAATGAGCCCACACTAGCGGCCCCATGGGCCTTGGGTAGCTTGCATGACCGAGGCGTTCGGAACGTCGTTTGCGATCTTCCTTACCCTTGAGACCGCGATAGGCAAGATAGGGTCCTGCCAGCGGGTAGAGCAGGATACCAGCTGCCCGATAACCGGCCAGCGCCGCACGCGCCAAAGCCTTGTTCATCGTGGTTGCTCTCGGTTGCCGGCTGCATGCAGCAATATTGGTGCTCCTCCGCTCAATCATCTGTCGTCAATGGTCGTGTTCTACAAATGCGTCGAAAAAGGGCCCGCGAAGGATGGCCCGGATATGCCGCGACATCCAGTCACGAAAGAAGATATCCCCCGCTCAACGCGCCTTAAGCGCGATTTTCTTCAGGATCGAGCAGCTTGTGCATATGTACGATGAAATAACGCATCTCGGCGTTATCAACCGTCTGCTGGGCCTTCGAACGCCATGCGGCAAGTGCCGACGCGTAATCCGGATAGATGCCGACGATATCGAGACCATCGAGATCCTTGAACTGAACACCTTCGAGGCTTGACAGTTCACCACCGAAGACGAGGTGCAGCAGTTGTTTCTTTTCGCTCGATTGCGACATGATCAGTCCCTTTAACTTGTCCTCCCGCCCCTCTTTGAGACAAGGCGGAAAAAACGTCAACCTGCAGTTTCGTCTGTCACGAACCTGCTCAACTTGTCCAGAGCGTTGCCGGAACCAGCATAGAGTATCCCGTGCGAAACGCTCTTACGGTTATACGTTAGTGAATACCCTTCGGTGTCCACCAACCGGCCGCCCGCTCTCTCGAGAATGATATCGGCGGCTGCAAGATCCCAGTCATGGGAATTACGCTTAACGATCGTGCCGTCGAGGCGGCCGTCGGCCGTCATCGCGAGGCGATAGGCAAGTGATGGAATATGGCCAACGCGCCGCACCCCATCACGGTCAGACGGCTGCATTTTTCGCAAGAGATCTTCAGAAAGCGCCAACGTCATCGGCAATGACGGGTCAGAATGCGACACGCCGATTGGCTTGCCGTTTCTCAGCGCCGGCACGCCCACCGCTGCTGAAAATTCCTCACCAAGAGCCGGTGCGACAAGCACGCCTGCCACCGGTCTTCCCTTGTGAACGACGGCAACTGAAACACACCACGTCACCTCGCCTGCGATGAAGGCGCGCGTACCATCAATCGGATCAACGACAAAAAGCGTTTCGTGCGTCAAGCGAAGGCTGTCATCATCGGTTTCTTCCGACAGCCAGCCATAATCAGGTCTTGCTGCTCCAAGAAGCGTCTGCAGGCAGTCATTGGCCGCAAAATCGGCAGCGCTGACCGGCGAGCGCCCTTCGTTCTTCCACCAGACTTCGGGTGAACGGCCAAAATAGGCGTGTGCGACATCCCCCGCTTTACGGGCGGCATCGCAGACAAGCGCCAGATCCTTCTCCCAGCCATGATATCCATCATCCACCATTCAGCGTCCGGCCAGCGTCATGCCCTCGATCGCAATCGTCGGCGCTGCAATACCGAATTTCCGGTCAATGTCATTGGCCGGCGTCAAACGCATGAACATGTCCTTCAGGTTCGACGCGATGGTGACCTCCGATACCGGGAACGCTATTTCGCCATTTTCGATCCAGAAGCCGGTTGCACCCCGACTGTATTCTCCCGTGATCATGTTCACCCCCTGGCCAATCAGTTCGGTGACGTAAAAACCGGTTCCCACATTCTTCACAAGATCAGCCGGCAAGATCGTACCGGGCTCAAGAGCGAGGTTTGTTGCACCGGGCGTGACGTTTGCCCCACCACGCACGCCACGTCCGTTCGTTGAAAGCCCAAGCTCCCGGCCCGTTGACGTCGACAGGAACCAGTGCTTGAGCACGCCATCCTCGATCATCACGAGGGGTTTTCCGGTTACCCCTTCACCGTCGAATGGACGCGACGAAGATCCGCGTACCACTTGCGGGTCATCGGTGATGTTGAGGCCGGATTTGAGAACCTGCTGCCCCATCCGGTCACGCAGGAAGCTTGTCTTTCTGGCAACCGCGGCACCATTGATGGCGCCGGCGATATGGCCGACAAATCCTCGTGCGATGCGTGGATCAAAAACGACGGTGACATTGCTGCCAGTGTCGACCTGACGCGGATTGAGCCGTTTCACGACCCGTTCACCAGCCCGCCGGCCGATCAATGCCGGCTCGTCAAGATCTTTAAAATAGAGGCGACTGTCAAAATCATAGTCACGCTCCATCTTTGTGCCTTCTCCGCCTATCACGCTGACGGAGCGGCCAAACCGCGAGGCCTTGTAGCTGCCTGAAAAACCATGAGAGGTAACAAGAACAAGGCCACCCATGCCGGCAGAGGCGCTTGCTCCGGACGAATTGGTGACGCCTTCGACATCGAGGGCGGCCTGTTCGGTTGTCAGCGCTGCCTCACGCAAGGCGTCGGTTGCAACTTCGGTCGGATCAAACAGCTCGAGATCGGCATAGCTGTGTCCCAGATCGTTCTCGTCGGCAAGACAGGCATAGGGATCCTCCGGAGAGACCTTAGCCATTGCGACAGCGCGCTCCGCCAACGTCTTCATGTCAAATCCGGGATTGGCGGAGACACTTGCAACTCGGTTTCCGACGAAGACGCGAAGCGAGAAGTCGTCGCTTTCGGACGCTTCGGTTGCCTCGACCTTTCCAAGGCGCACGCTGACCGAGCGCGCGCGGGAGCGGACGACCACGGCGTCGGCCTTGTCGGCCCCTGCAGCCTTGGCAAGGTCGATCAGTTCGCCGGCCCGGGAAAGAAGTGTCTGGGAGTTGATTTCGGAGGTCATGATGCGCCTTTCGTTCGGCTTCATTTATTGTGCAGACGAGACAGCATCAAGGCCCAGCGGCAGCCCGGCGGGATTTTCCTGTCGAGGTTTCCTCAACTACGTTCACAACCATGCGATCACGCCCAACCAACATTGTTATCGAGCGGCAATGACCCAGGCCGGCGTGTAGCGCTTCGCGCGTCGGGCTTCTGTCTCAGGAATCCGAACGGCGCGCGAGCTGGCGGCTGCTGGAAGCAAATGCACCCGCTCTTGAAAGGATGTAAGCCTAATATTGTTCATTTAAGATGATATTGTGCTGTCCCTCTGCTTCGACGTAGGAGGGATGGCGCGAACGGTAGCAGGATATGTTCAGCATTCTCGATGGCAGCACGAATGATGGATATCAGATGCTGGGTAGCAAACCAGATCGAACAGATTTCGCGAGCGATTCGGGGCCATGGCTCTGTAATTATGGATTAAGAGACCGCGGTAGCGGAGTAACAATACCATCCATGACCGGTTCACCCAGACCCTCTATTGACACTTTCCCCAGCACTCTATTGACACTTTCCCCGGAATGCTATTGATACTTTCCCCCACATTCTATTGACACTTTCCCCGCCACTCTATTATAACTTCCCCCAACATCGCCTGCTCAGAGAAGGTCCATCATGGACGAGAGTCTCCTACCACGTCATCTGCAGCCCCAACTCAGGGCCGCACTTACTTCAGCGCGGGTCGTAAACATCATTGGACCGAGACAGGTCGGGAAGACGACACTGGTACGCGACCTATTGAGCGTTGGAAAATTCATTACATTAGATGATGAGGGTGTACTTACGGCTATCGAAGCTGATCCAAAAGGACAGCTGAATGCCCTGTTGGCTGAAATCAAGGCAGGCCCCCTTATTATCGACGAAGCCCAACGATCAACGAAACTCGCTTTGGCGTTGAAGATGATCGTGGACGAAAATCGAGCAATGGGTCAGTTCGTGCTGACAGGCTCATCTAATGTCTTCATTTCCGCGCATGTGGCGGACTCGTTGGCCGGTCGGGTCCATACAATGACGATGCTTCCAATGAGTGTCGCCGAAACAAAGCGCATGGGACCCGCGAAAATTCTCGACTGGGCATCGGAGAACGACCATCCAGATCTGTTGGACCTCCCTAAAGCGGAAACGCTATCCCGGGCAGAATACATCGACCTGATAGTCGCAGGTGGTTTCCCCGAAATACGAACTCTGGAACAACGCTGGAGGCAAAACCGATACATAGACTACGTCGATAGTGTAGTGGAACGGGACGTTGCGTACATTCTAAAAATAAGAAAATCGGATGCTATGAGGCGAATGATCGATCAACTAGCTACGCGTGTCGGAAACGAACTGAATATAGACGAGCTTTGTTCGAACATCAGTTTACAGCGTAATACCACTGAAACCTACCTCGATATCCTAACCAAGCTCTCTCTGTTGCGACGATTGCCCGCGTGGACTTCTGGAGAGTCTGGGCGAGATATCCGCCAACCAAAAATCCATCTGGTGGATACGGGGATCGTTGCGGCGTTGAGGAGCATGAATGCCCAAAGCTTCAATATTGGCGCAAATCCCACAGCGCTTGGTGGCCTGTTCGAAAATTTCGTTTTCAATGAAATGTGGAAATCTCTTCCGCATCAGATGCGTCACTGGCAACTTTATCATTGGAGGCATCAACGAGGGCGTGAGATAGACATTATTGCTGAGTCAGACAGGACGATAATCGGTCTCGAGATGAAGACATCAACCACGGTTGAGCCCAAGGATTTTCATCACCTCCGATGGTTTCGAGAGGAAGGCCCAGGCATGAACCGTCCCTTCGTTGGTATCATCATCTATATGGGGGAGCGCGCCCTCAGCTTCGGCGACAACATATTCGCACTCCCTCTGTCCATATTTTGGTCTTTCAAAGACAGTTAAAAGCGGGCAGCAAGGTTTGACTTAACTTGAACCTCCCACATCTACGACGGCCACCGGAAGCATCTGACGCGCGAAGCAGCTCTGCCAGCCCTATTAATTCCGCAGAATTCGAGGCTCAACTGCGTTCATGGTGATCACAACCGGCTCCGGATAACCCCTTACGCAATAGAGCTGAACGCCTGTCATCTGGCCGCGACATAGATCGCGTCCACCGCCCGCTTCAAGTCCTCCTTCACGCTGTCACACTGTTCAAGGATATCCTTTGCTTTCAGGAAATCCATGACCCGAAACCGGTTTACGGGCGGACGCAGGAATATGTGGGGTGGCTGCAGTTTGAGCTTCAGTGCCATCGCCGACTGCATCATCAACTGGCTCGCACCAAACATGCTGTCGATACGTGTCGGTGGCGTCGATCCATCCCCTTCAGGTGCCCCAATGACATCGACGCCAATGACAACATCAGCGAGGTCCATCAGATGATCATAGGGCACCGGATTGAAGATGCCTCCATCGATCATGATGCGCCCGTTAATCCGGATCGGAATGAAGAGGCCAGGCAAGGCGGCAGAGGCTGCGATCGCCGCCCGTAGCTCTCCGTCTTCAAGCACGACTTCAGCCTGCCCATAATAATCCGTCGCAATCACCTTGAGCGGAATATCAAGCGCGCTGAAATTTTCGGGAATTGCTTGCGGCAATAAGGCATGTAGCACCCGCTCCAGATTGAACTGGCCAAAGCGGAAGCCTCCAAACGTGTCACGCATGGATGCCGGTCCCAGGCTCCAGAGCTTGTTTGCCAGATGTCCGGGATTGCCAATCGTGTCGAGCGTATAGGTTCGAATATCGCTGCCCGACATGCCTGCTGCCATGCCTGCTCCCATGATGGCGCCGATCGAAGAGCCGGAAATGGCAACAGGACGGATGCCTAATTCATCGAGCGCCTCGATTACGCAGGTATGGGAAATTCCCCGTGCCCCACCCCCGCCGAAAGCAACCGCAAACGTCGGTTCACCTTTCGACGCCATCATGCCGGAATCAGGAGGAGCCAGTCTGCTGCTCATCGGCCTGTCACGACGGCTGATAACGGAAAAAATGCATGCGTGTGTCGCCAAAGAGGCGCTGTTCAAGCGGCTGGAAGGCGGCATCCACCATTGGCGTCACGTCGGCCTGTTCCTCTAGAATGGCAAGCGCACCTTCGCAGAGCCAGCCACCAGCATGAGCGGCAGACAGTGCTGCCTCTCCAAGCCCCTTGCCATAGGGCGGATCCGCGAAAAGCATATCGAACGGTTCCAGGTTGCCAACAGCGCCGAGTTTCGTTGCATCACGGCGCATGATCCGGGCTCGGCCGTGAAGCCCGAAACTGTCTATGTTTTCCCATAGGAGGCCACGGCCCTCAACGCTGTTTTCAACGAAAAGCACGTGACGACATCCGCGTGAGAGCGCTTCGAGGCCGACGGCACCTGTTCCGGCAAAAAGATCGATGATACGCGTCTGCTCCAGGGCCATTGGATAGGCATGACCAAGAATATTGAAGAGGCTCTCGCGTGTCCGGTCGATCGTTGGCCGGATATCATTCGATTTCGGTGTGGCAAGGCTGCGCCCGCGAAATTCACCGCCAACAATCCGCATCACTCAATCACCCTCTGGGCTTGCGTGGCGGGCGTCCTCCCGGGCGCGCACCACCCGACGGCCTACCACCACCCGACGGCCTGCCCCCAAAGGGCTTGCCTCCGCCCGGCTTGCCGCCAAAAGGCTTGCCTGCACGTGGTCTGTTACCTTGAGGTCTGGCGCCTTCTCTACCGCCATCTGCCGATTTGTCCGGGCCGGTCTTTTGGGAGCGTCCTTCAAACGGTCGCTCACCCCGGGCGCCGTCCGGCCTTCCCGGCCTTGAAAAGGGTTTCGACCGCGGCCGGTCTCCACCTTCGGAGGGCTTGCGATCACCATAGGGGCGATCAGAAAAGGAACGTTCCTGGCGTGGACGCTCGCTCCGTTCAGGACGGTCACTACCGGAGCGCCTGCGTGGATAATCACCGCCCTTGTCATCGCGGCCAGGAGCTGGACTTTCCGCCCGGATCCAGTCGCTGTCTTCTTCGGCACGGCGAACAACGACCCGTCGATCACTCTCGATCTTCGGCTTGTCAAAAAGACGTTCCGCCTCTGCCCGCGCAGATGTCCGACTGGACTTGCTCTCCGTCGTCGGGCGCGCACCTGGCGCCATCCAGACATTGGAGGTGCGGCTCGTGCCCATAGGCAAACGCTTCTTCGGCCTTTCGTCTCCAGCATCCCGTTCGTCACGGCCCCGGCCACCGAATGATTTGCCGGAAAACGAGCGCTCGCCGCGCCCACCCTCGGAACGGCCGGTTGCGGGACTGCGCCTGTCGTCACGTTTTTCACCACGTGCTGGCTTTGACCGTTCCCAGCCAGTGTCATTGCGCGGCGCTTGCGCAGGTTGCTCATCATGGTCGTCGGACGCATCCGTGTAGATCGGCGCATCAAAATTGGCATTTGCCTCTTCGATCAGGCGCGGTCCGAGCTGATCCCTGAGTGTCCGACCCTTGACCTCGATCACCTTTCCTTCCGGCAAGTCACCAAGCTGGAAGGGACCGTAGGAAATGCGGATCAGCCGATTGACCTCGAGACCAAGCGCACCGAGAATGTTCTTGACCTCACGGTTCTTGCCTTCACGAAGCCCCATGGTGATCCAGACATTGTGCCCCTGCTGACGATCAAGGGTCGCATCGATTGCCCCGTACAGGATGCCGTCAACGGCAATGCCCTCCTTCAACGCATCGAGTGCCGCCTGGTCAATTTCGCCATGAGCACGCACCCGGTAGCGGCGGAGCCAGCCGGTCGTGGGCAGTTCAAGCACTCGCGACAGGCCGCCATCATTGGTCAGAAGCAACAATCCTTCGGTGTTGATGTCGAGCCGTCCAATCGACAGGACACGCGGAAGGTCTTGCGGAAGATTATCGAAGACGGTCGGGCGCCCTTCCGGATCGGAATTGGTCGTCACCAGTCCGGCCGGCTTGTGGTAGAGCCACAGACGTGTGCGCTCAATGCCGCGGATGGGCATGCCATCCACCTCGATGGTATCGGAAAGCGTGGCATTGACCACCGGTGTCTCAAGTGTCTGACCATTCACCCGGACACGGCCTTCCATGATCATCCGCTCGACATCACGCCTGGATGCCACACCGGCGCGCGCGAGGATTTTCGATATGCGTTCGGGCTTTGTCGCAACGTCGGGCGCCGCGATATCGCGTGGGCGCGTTTCGGCTGAGTCACCGCCGGCTTTTCTCGCTGGCTGTTTTTTCGGTTTCAGCCCGGCTTTGGCTGAAAAGCCCTTTGCAGCGGAGGCTTTCGGTTTTGTTTCGCGTTGGAAGCTTTTCGCTCCGCCGCGCTTCGGCTTGTCTTTGGGTGTCATTTGTTGTTTGCCTGAAGCGTAATGTCGAACGGACACATCCGGACATTCATGTTGAGTAAGGTGCGTCTCTGGCCGCGAATGATGCGGAACAAGGATTTGTCTGCTTCCTACCAGTTCACGCGAGCCGGGTTAAGAGGAAATCGCTAAAATGGCCAAGAACGATGGTTTCATGGCAGAAGCAATGCGCCAGGCGCACTTGGCAGGCGAACAGGGAGAAATCCCTGTCGGGGCCGTTCTGGTGCTGGACGGCGAGATCATCGCGGCGTCCGGCAACCGCACCCGCATCGACAATGACGCCACGGCCCATGCCGAAATGATGGTTCTCAGACAGGCTTGCGAAAGACTTGGACAGGAGCGTCTTCTGGATGCCGACCTGTATGTCACGCTGGAGCCATGCACGATGTGTGCCGCGGCAATTTCGTTTTCCCGCATCCGCAGGCTCTATTATGGTGCAGAAGACCCCAAGGGGGGTGGCGTGGACAATGGCGTGCGCTTTTATGACAAGCCGACATGTCATCACGCGCCGGAGGTCTATTCAGGCCTTGGAGAAACGGAATCCGCCGCGCTCCTGAAGGCATTCTTCAAGTCGCGACGCAGCAAATGAGCGTACAAGACCTTACTGGAAAGGTTTCCACCAGCTTGATGATTTCTGATTGGCCTGCGCTTCCTTCTTGCGACGCCGTTGCTTCTTCAGCTCAGGCTCGCCGAGATCATCGAGTGTTGCAGCATCAACCGTGCGATATTCCGAAGGCGGATCTGTCAACGAACGACGCGGCCGCGAAACATCTGCCGTATTGAGGTTTTCCTTGGCCTGACGGAAGGCTTCCCACTTTTCCGTTTCCGTCAGTTGTCCCGCCTTGCCCTTGCCGGCAAGAAGCGGTGAACGGTATCGCGGATTGTTTTCGTTTTCAGTTGCTTCCTCGCGCAGGCGCTGGCGCGTCTCTTCCGGCGATTCCACCCATCCTGGATTGTTCTCGCGGCTGGCCAGCGACGTCTGGGGCGGAGGAAGGGTCGTGTCGTCCTTTGTCACGACAAGGCCCGGACGCGGGTTGTACCTGACGTCGGGCTTGTTTTGAGGGCCAAGAGAGATGGCGGATGTCAGATCGTCGCCCAACTGTTCCATTGCAGTGGTACCAGTCCCATAGGTGGGACTTCCCATGCAACCGGAAAGGGACAGCACTGCACCCATCATACCGGCCACGCTCAAAGCAGCGCGAAACCCATGCAATGTCTTCATCAAACCCTTCCAGCGGCACCTGTCTAGCGGTGCCATTCAGATCTTCTGCTCAACGACCCGGCCTGACGATAAAATCCGGCCAATTTCGGGCAGATGTACCGGATGACGCACGAAAGTGCAATCATCCGGTCGACTGTCGTGTTGCTCAGCCAAGTCGGCCAAGAGCCGCCAGTTCATGCAAGGTCGCTGCGTCACGGGCAGACACATCCGGATATTGCGGATCCGCACCGACATCCGTTGTCACCCGCCAGGAGCGAGCACATTTCGTTCCCTTGGCAAGTGCCGGCACAACGGCGACGCCTTGAACGTCGCTCAGGCGAAATGCATCTTGCGGACCTTCCTTGGCAACGATCTGGATGGCCGAGGTGATGCAGATTTCCTCGAAATCCTGTCCTTCCAGTGCTTTCACCAGGTCGGCATCGGCAATGTAGACGACGGGTGCTGCCTCAAGCGAGGAGCCGATACGCTTATCCTTGCGCTCGATTTCCAGTGCACCGGTGACAACGGAACGAACCTTGCGAACCTTTGCCCATTTTTCGGCAAGAGCATTGTTGCGCCATGTGGCTGGCACCTCAGGAAACTGTTCCAGGTGGACCGAAACCGCCGCCGGATTGCGCGACAGCCAGGCTTCTTCGGTGGTAAATGGAAGCATCGGCGCCAGCCATGTAACCAGGCAATCGAATGTCTTGCGAATAACGGCAAGCGCTGCACGACGACGAAGCGATGACGGCGCATCACAATAAAGCGTATCCTTGCGGATATCGAAATAGAATGCGGACAACTCGATATTGGCAAAGTCGATCAGCGCACGAGCAATCTTCTTGAAGTCGAAGGCGTCATAGCCGGCACGCACAAGCTGATCGAGCTCAGACAGCCGATGCAGCATCAGTTTTTCAAGCTCAGGCATGTCGGAAAGCGCAATGTCTTCACCCTCATCATGGGCAAGCGTGCCAAGCATCCAGCGGATGGTGTTGCGCAACTTGCGATAAGCGTCGACATTCGTCTGGATGATCGTCTTGCCGAGACGCTGATCTTCCCAGTAGTCGGTCGTCATGACCCAAAGTCGCAGTATATCGGCGCCGGAATTCTTCATCACGTCCTGAGGCGAGACGACATTGCCAAGCGATTTCGACATCTTCTGGCCTTTTTCATCCATGGTGAAGCCATGAGTGATGACGGCGTCGTAAGGTGCTCGTCCGCGCGTTGCAGACGATTCCAGAAGCGACGAATGGAACCAGCCACGGTGCTGATCCGATCCTTCGAGGTAGACGTCAGCCGGCCATTTGAGATCAGGGCGATCTTCCAGGGTAAATGTATGCGTCGAGCCGGAATCGAACCAGACGTCCAGGATATCACCGACCTTTACCCAGTCCTCGCTGGCGCGCGCTCCAAGGAAGCGTTCCCGCGCTCCGTCCGCAAACCAGGCATCGGCACCTTCCAGTTCGAAAGCCTCCAGAATCCGGCGATTGACGGCATCATCCTGCAGGATCTCGCCCTTTTCGTTGACAAAGACGCAGATCGGCACGCCCCAGGCCCGTTGGCGCGACAATACCCAATCCGGTCGCTGCTCGATCATCGCACGCAGGCGGTTCTGGCCGGCAGCTGGAACGAAGCGGGTTTCGTCAATGGCGCGCAACGCACGCGAACGTAGCGTCGTGCCATCATCGAGCGTCTTGTCCATATAGACGAACCACTGCGGCGTATTGCGGAAGATGACCGGTTTCTTGGACCGCCAGGAATGGGGATAGGAATGCTTCAGTCGGCCACGGGCAAAGAGCGCGTGGACAGCGATGAGTGCCTCGATGACTGCCGTGTTGGCATCACCCTTCTTGCCATGATCATCGATAACGCGGGCAGCACCGCCGTCACGGTCTGGACCGAAGCCTGGCGCATCCGCGGTGAAGAAGCCGGCATCATCGACCGGGAACGGGATCTTCGTCTCGATGCCCCTCACCTCCAGTTCCTGGACGTGATCCATCCAGGCATCAAAGTCCTCGCGACCGTGGCTTGGAGCCGTGTGGACGAAACCGGTACCTGCATCGTCGGTGACATGGTCGCCAGCAAGCAGCGGAACCGTAAATTCATAGCCGCCGCCAAAGCCCTTCAGCGGGTGAGAACAGGTGATCGCAGCCAGTTCATCTGCCGCAACGTCACGCAGGCGCCTGTATTCCAGCTTGGCCCTGGCGAAGCTTTCCTCGGCAAGGGCATCCGCAAAGATCAGTTTTTCTCCCGGGCGCGGACCGAAATCATTTTCGGAAGCTGTCACTTCGAAGAGGCCATAGGTAATGCGGGGTGAATAGGCGATGGCGCGATTGCCCGGGATCGTCCAGGGCGTGGTCGTCCAGATAACGACATGAGTTCCCGTCAGTTCGCCGGCCTCGCCCGCCACGGGGAATTTCACCCAGATCGTGTCGGACTGGTAGTCATGATATTCGACTTCGGCCTCGGCAAGTGCCGTCCGCTCGACAACGGACCACATGACGGGCTTGGAGCCACGATAGAGCTGACCGCTCCTTGCAATCTTCAGGAGTTCGCCAGCAATACGGGCCTCGGCATGGAAATTCATCGTCGTGTAGGGGTTGTCGAAATCGCCCTCGATGCCCAGGCGCTTGAACTCTTCGCTCTGGATCTTGATCCAGTGGGCAGCAAAATCCCGGCATTCCTGACGGAATTCGTTGACCGGCACCTCGTCCTTGTTCTTGCCCTTGTCACGATATTTTTCCTCGATCTTCCATTCGATCGGAAGACCGTGGCAGTCCCAGCCCGGCACATAGTTGGCGTCATAGCCGCGCATCTGAAAGGACCGCGTGATGACATCCTTGAGGATCTTGTTCAGGGCATGGCCGATATGGATATTGCCATTGGCATAGGGCGGGCCATCGTGGAGGACGAATTTCTCACGGCCGGCGGCAGAAGCTCTGAGCTTCTTGTAGAGCTCCATCTGCTGCCAGCGCGAGACAAGCTCGGGCTCTTTTTGCGGCAGTCCGGCGCGCATCGGAAAATCAGTCTGGGGCAAATAGAGCGTTTTCGAGTAGTCGAGTTTTTCAGCGGTATCGGTCATGTTCGGCAATTGTCTCTGGCGCCAGCGGGCGCATCCGGGATGAAGAAAATCGGTGGCAAGAGCGTCTTCCTAAGACGCCGGATACCCGGACCTCCCCGACGCCTTTTTTCAGGCGATGTGGAAGGCCGGGCCGATAATTCGTATGTAAAGGGCCAGCCGGAACGTTCTCATGATCCCGCGTCTTTACGGTGTTTTGTGGAAGAAAGGAAGGGCCCGTTTGCATGGGATAGCTGCCACAAGGATGCGACAAAGTGCGATGATTTCGCAGAAGACCTGCCTGCGCTCCAATCGGTTTCCCGATGGTGGCGCAGAAGCATTCATTCATCTGCCTGTTTCGAATGAGTGTGCGAAGACCATCCGCGATTGACGCGGTAACAATTTCGGCCGAACGGGCGCAGCCTGCCTCCACCTGATCACGGTTTTTCACTCGACTTCAACATTAGCCCGGACTCGAGGCCTGCGGCACACATGAAAAAGCCAGATCCCTGCTTGTCGAAGATGTGATGAACTCATGAGAAACGACCCGCCTCTGGATGCTCCAAAGGCGGGCCGCGGTTGATCCATCTGGTTGAAAACTGACTTCAGCTCAACCAACGGACGGTCAATGAAGAGGGTTTTGTATTGATTGCCGCAGTCTTGCAGCTATCAAAAGTCCTCCCACTCGCTTTCCGTTGTGTCCAGCGCGGCATTGCCGGTAAAGGCTGCAGCAATCTTGCGTCCGAGGTTGCGCACAGGTGACGGAGCGGACAGGTCGGTGCTTTTGGCGGCACGAACCTTGGGTTCACTGGCTGCAGCCGTTCCACCCAGCTTGAACTGGGAAAGAAGCTCATTCAGCGCGGCAACCTCGCGTGCAAGGGAATGGCTGGCAGCGGTCGATTCTTCCACCATTGCCGCATTCTTCTGCGTATCCTGATCCATCTGGTTGACGGCCGTGTTGATCTGCTGAAGTCCAGACGACTGTTCGTGCGCAGATTCCACGATCGCGGCAACATGCACGTTGATCTCCTGGACCTCGGCAACAATCTTCTCCAGGGCACGGCCAGTATCACCAACCAGCTTGACGCCCTGACTCACATGCTCATTCGAGGTGTTGATCAGGCCCTTGATATCCTTGGCAGCGGCCGCTGAACGCTGCGCAAGCTCACGGACCTCCTGCGCGACCACTGCAAAACCCTTGCCTGCCTCACCTGCACGGGCCGCTTCAACCCCCGCGTTGAGCGCCAAAAGGTTCGTCTGGAACGCGATCTCGTCGATGACGCTGATGATATTGTTGATCTCGTTTGATGACTGTGAGATCTGCTCCATCGCGGTTACGGCATTGTGCACGACCTCACCGGATTGCTCCGCACCAGCCTTCGTACGGCTGACCAGTTCACCGGCTTCCTGTGCCCGCCGTGTGGAATCCTTCACCGTCGTTGTAATCTCTTCAAGCGCCGC
This sequence comes from Pseudomonadota bacterium, assembly GCA_023390055.1. GTDB lineage: Bacteria > Pseudomonadota > Alphaproteobacteria > Rhizobiales > Rhizobiaceae > Neorhizobium. The sequence goes on from JAEWDP010000081.1 coordinate 38,635, forward strand.
TGCTGTCTCTTCCACGGCGGCCGCCTGCTGTTCCGTACGTCTGGCGAGATCATTGGCCGCCGCCTTGATTTCGTTGGCTCCGCCATCAATGCCACGGGCATTTTCTGCCACGTTGATCATTGCAGCCTGCAGCTTCTCTGCCGAGACATTGAAATCGTGTCGAACAGGTTCGAGGGTTTGAACGAACGGCTGGTCAATGCGATAGGACAGATCTCCATCGGAGAGCTTTGACAAGCCGGATGCCAGATTGTCTACGGCAAACTTAACGTCGGCCGCTTCCCTCGCCTTTTGCTCTTCCTGGGCAATGCGCTCCCGTTCGCTCAGTGAGCGATTGGCTTCGGTTTCCTGTTCCAGGCGTATGCGCTCGATCGCATTATCGCGGAACACCTGGACCGCTGCAGCCATTTTGCCAATCTCGTCACGGCGCAGGACAAAAGGCACTTCGCTCTCAACATCGCCGCTGGCAAGATTGCGCATGGCGTCCGTTATCCTCTGGATCGGATTGGCGATCCGGGTAACGGCAAGAAACATGCCGATGATGCTGATGATGATCGCAATGGAAGAGATGGTTATCGACATTGTCAAAGCAGAGCTTGCCGTTGAATTGGCGTCCTTCACTTCACTATCGGCACCATCGTTAATTGTCGTGACGAGGTTCTCGATCTGCGAATTCAGGTTGTCTGCGACTTCCCGCATCGGACCATGGAATGCGTCGCGGGCATCCGTTCTCTGATCGTCCGCCACAAGCGCTACAAATTTTGTTCCCTGATCGACATAGGCCTGAACGGCAGCATTGATGGATGCGACCGCATCGCGGCCGGCGTCAGTGCGAAGTCCTGCCT
>JAEWDP010000091.1 GCA_023390055.1 Pseudomonadota bacterium
GTCCATTGAACTGCTGGGCACAAAGGGCCGCGTTGAAATCATCATCCCCTATAACGCGCCGCAGGATGAACCGACAGCGCTGCTGGTTGATTACGGGATGACGTTTGACGGGCATATGGCCCGTCGCGAAATCATTGCGCCCTCGGACCAGTATACGGAAATGGCCGAGGCTTTCGCCAAGGCGGCATTGGGCATGGTGGAGCTGCCGTACGGCATCGAAGACGCCATTGCATCCATGCAGGTGCTGGATGCAGTGTTTGAAAGCGAGCGGACGGACGGGTGGGTTGAGGTGCAGCGGAGCTGAAAGCACCCCGCTATACCCGGAACAGTCAGCCTAGGCCACCGACTCATAATTTCGTAGCCAAATTCTGATTGCAGCGAGTTTGACGAGGGTGAGGTAGTTTTCGGCGTGCTTTTCGTATCGAGTTGCGATGGCGCGGAAGTGTTTGATCTTGCCAAAGAAACACTCGACCTTGTGGCGGTATCGATACAGGAAGCGGCTGAAGGGTGGGATGTTTTTCCGGTTCGGCATAGGTTTGACGCAAGCCCACGCCCCACGACTTTTCAGGCTTGCGCGCATGGCATCGGAATCATAAGCGCGGTCGGCGAGCAGGATCTGACCTTTGCCCAGACCACCCAGCATATCGCTCGCGCTGCGCCCGTCATGGGCTTGTCCCGGCGTGAGTTTGAGGACGACAGGCAGGCCGTTGGCATCCACCAGGGCGTGGATTTTGGTCGTCAGGCCGCCTCTTGAACGCCCCACGCATCGGGCGTCAGCGGAACATCGCGCGGTGGCTTTGGCGCCCCCTTTTTGGCGTTCGCTCCATGCTGGTGAACGCGGATCGAGGAGGAGTCGATCATCTGCAGGTCGCCATCATAGGCCGCTGTTATCGCCTCGAAAATCCGGTCCCAGACCCCCAGTTTCCGCCATCGAACGAACCGGTTGTAGCATGTCGTTGCCGGGCCATAACGCTCGGGGATTTCCGACCAAGGCGTTCCAGCCCGAAGCCGCCAGAAAATGCCATTGAGTACCTTGCGATCATCTGCGCGAGGCACCCCTCGCGGCTTATTGGGCAAAAGCGGCTCAATGATCGACCATTCAAAGTCAGTCAGTTCGTAACGACGGCGCGACATGGGCATTCCTCCTCACCGCCAAGGAATCAGAGCGCGCCAAAAATGAAAACCCCTTTTATGAGTTTGTGGCCTAGAGCGAAATCCCATCAGTCTGCATCCTATCCGGCGGCGGCGAAGTGGTTTGCGCATTCTTTAGGGGAAGGTTTCGACCAGCGTGCCAGTCCGGTTCCAGATCGCATCGTCTTGTCCGTCGTCAGATGATGCCTGGTACATTTGGGAAAAGCGCGAGGATTGGGAGCGTACCACGGTCGCACAATATGGCGAGCCCGGCCCGCAATATATCGTCTACCGCTCCATTGAGCTACGCGCCCGAGTTGTGCCTTTGCCTCGCGTCGTGCCGTCTCGGGTGTCCAGATACCGTGAAGTCCAATGGTGAAACGACGAGAAGGTCCGTTGTTTCGATATTGGATAACATAGCTGCGCTTCCCCGACGCAAAGACTCTCAATCCAAAACCTGGCAGGTCATCGTCCCAGATGACGTAGTCCCTAGGCTTGGTTATGGCGCTCTCAACAAGCCGTTTCGATATCTTGGGCATGGGATCGATCCTTTCCAGTCGGGCTCTCGCGTAAGCACCACGTAAGCACTTGGGGGAAAGCCACAGCGTAGTTTCGGTTATGTTTTTCCGTTGCGCGGCTCTGGAAAGTAAAGTTATTTCAGTGCCTTGTCGCACTATGGCGTAGTCCATCGCACACATCGGATAGGCTGTTAATACGTGCTCCGAAGGCAGAGGCGTGGCTTGGCAATCGAGGACCAACTGGCGCAATTGTGGAAGCAAACTGGAACCTACGCCAGCGGCGAAGCCGCGTTGGACAATGCGATCCTTCAAGATCAGATGACGGACACAGTCCTTACGGTCCATGTGAGGCCAATACGCACCACCACTTCCCCTGAACACCCATCGGCGCCCTTGCTACCATGCGCCACAACATTGCGATTATGAGTGCGGTGAACGAAGAACGAGGCAATTCTTACCGGTTCATGTCTGCCACTAGGTCTGACCGGTCTTCCAGCACCCACGTGGAAGGCGGCGACCCGTCGGCACCGCCTTCCCCAGGGCCTGTTCAATCAATCGTCGTCCCAGTCGATAGAAACCTGATCTGCCGTTTTCGGATCAAGCCGAATTTCAACCTTACGTCCGTCCCTGTTTCGCCCCTCTACCTCATAGCATCCATCGTCCAATTCGATTTCATGTATGTCGATACCCATCTGGGCAACCTTGGTGTGCAGGTCTTCAATACTCATCCGCTCGGTAACCGGCACATTCCTGCAGCGGAATTTGTCGTCATCGGCCTTGGCGGCCGAAGCCATGGCAACAGAAGCAAGAGCGAGGGAGACAATGAGGCTTTTCATCTGAGTTTCCTTTCGATCCGTACCGGGCATGATTGCCGGGTCGATGAGAAGACCTTACGAAAAGCGTCCTGAGCGATAACTGACAGGCGATGTCAGCTAATTATCAGCTACGGAGTGCTACAATGGCTCGATGATGAGAAAACTGCTTTGCCTGATACTGGCCTTTACCTTTGCGTCATGTACGGGCATCGCCCATGCCGATGACGATGACCTGGATCGACTGCATGATGCTGTCAGGCGAAACGAGGCAATGCCACTGTCCATGCTTCTTGATCAGGTCAACAGAGCCTTTCCTGGCGACATCATTGGAATAGAGATTGATGAAGACGACGGTAAGTTCATCTACGAATTCAAGGTGCTCCAGGCCAATGGCAGGTTGCTGGAAATTGAGATGGATGCCAAGGATGGCGCAATCCTCGATGTAGATGACGATTGACTGCCATGCGCATCCTGCTTGTAGAAGACGATCCACTTATCGCCCGCGACATCGTGCATCACCTTGAGCGGGCCGGATACATTGTCGAACTGGAGCGCGACGGCGAAGGCGGCTGGTTCCGGGGAGACAGTGAGGATTTTGCGGCAGCTGTTCTCGATCTTGGCCTGCCGGCGATGGACGGGCTGACGGTGCTGAAACGATGGCGTACTGCCGAACGTATGCTTCCGGTGCTGATTTTGACCGCGCGTGGCAATTGGGAAGAACGTGTCGAAGGCATCGATGCCGGGGCAGACGACTACCTCGCAAAGCCATTTCAAATGCCGGAACTTCTCGCAAGGCTGCGAGCAATCATCCGGCGTTCTCAAGGGAATGCAGGTCCCGTCCTGGCCGCTGGCAACCTGAAGCTCGATCCGCGAAGTCAGGCCGCGACAGTCAATGGATTGCCGATCGATCTGACACCACTTGAATATCGCTGTCTGCATTTTCTGATGGCCAATGCCGAGCGCCATGTGTCGCAAATGGAATTGACCGAGCAGCTTTACGCACAGGATTTCGAGCGGGAGAGTAATTCTGTCGAGGTCCTGGTGGGGCGTTTGCGAAGGAAATTCGGAAAGGAACTGATCACGACGCGCCGCGGCTATGGCTACCGAATTGGTGCCATATGAGCAGGAAGACCGTCAGACGCCCGCTCTCGATCCGGGCCCGCTTTTTCATCGTCTCCTTGATCGCGGTACCATCGGCTCTTGCGCTGGCAGCATTGTTCATGGTCTCGCTGTTTTCCGTCAATCTCGAACGGCGACTCGACGCCGAACTGACAGGCCACATAAACAATATTGCAGCATCCCTGCAGTTCACGATGGACGGGGTCCTGCAGCGTCCCGACGGGTTCTTAGACAAGCGGTTCACCGAAGCCTATGGAGGGCTCTACTGGCAGATCAGTGGCGCTCCATCCCTCCCCCCCATCAGATCGGCTTCCCTCTGGGACTATACCCTGACCACGCCCAACGACCTCCCTGATGATGGCGCGGTTCACCGCTATGGCCTACCCGGACCGGACAACACGCAACTGACGGCGCAGCAACGGCAGGTCATGATACCAACACCGGCCGGTCTGAAGACTTTGACCATTGTCGTTGCAGCAGACAAACAGCCCCTCATCGATGCCAGCCATACGTTTGCCATTGATATCCTGCCCTACCTCGCGGGGCTCGCGATCGTGCTGATAGCCGCCTCGATGTTCCAGACGTTCGTAGGCCTGAGGCCCCTCAATGACCTAACCAACGGCCTGGACAGGATCCGGGAGCGACGCGCCGGCCGTATGCGGGCAGTCCTGCCGGCAGAATTTGCTCCGGCAGAAACGGCAATAAATCGGCTGCTGGATGAGCAGGCACAATCCCTTATCAAGGCGCGTGCACGCGCGGGCGACCTCGCTCATGGCTTGAAAACCCCGCTGACCGTCCTTTCCAACGACGCGTTGACACTTCGCTCCAGGGGAGAAATCGAGATCGCGGATGAGATCGAGCACCTGGTTCAGTTGATGCGTAGCCATGTGGAGGCCGAGCTTGCGCGCAGCCGCATCGCCGCCAATGCAGAAATGCGACAGTCCGATGCAGATATGGAAGACATTATCGGCCAGATTGCCCGAACCCTGAAACGCACACCAAAGGGTGACCTCCTGGAATGGCGGATCGAGGTTCAAATGCCGAGCATTGTGCCGCTTGATCCGCAGGACCTGCGTGACCTTGTCGGCAACATCACTGAAAATGCGGTCAAGTGGGCAGCAAGCCAGGTGACCATCGTATGGAAAGACCAGCAACTGACTGTTACCGATGATGGACCAGGTGTCGACCCGGAAAGGATCCGATCGATCACGGAGCGCGGTATCAGACTGGACACCAAGGTTATCGGTACCGGCCTTGGGCTCTCCATCGTCCAGGAAATCTGCCGCGTATATGGTCTCTGTCTGGAAATCGAGAACCGGCAGGGCTCGGGATTACGCGTATGTGTCCGGTTCTAGATCCCAGCCATGCAAAAATCGATCCTTGACTTTCCTCCCCCGATCGACCACATGACGCACAGCTTTCACCTTCCGGCCGCCGCGTGAGTTGGCCCTGCGACGTCAGATCGCGACGAAGGAACAAGGCGCATAGACAGATCGCCCTCGCTCGGAGGGTTACCGCGCTGGAAAGCAGTTTTCCAACTTACAAGTTCCCACTTCACGCGGGGTTCTTGACGCCAAAGATACACCGGACGGTTTAACATCGCACCGGACATGATCCTTGGCGCCTCGAAAAGGTATTCGACTTGACGAATTTCCACGAGCTTGGCCTTGCCAAGCCACTCGTAGCCACACTTTTTTCACTTGGTTACGAAACACCCACCCCGATTCAGTCGGAAGCGATCCCTCACCTGCTTCAGGGACGCGACATGATCGGCCTCGCGCAAACCGGAACAGGCAAAACGGCAGCATTCGGCCTGCCTCTCATAGAGATGCTTGTAAAGGACCAAAGACGGCCGGACAATCGCACCACGCGTACGCTCATCCTCGCTCCGACCCGCGAACTGGTTAACCAGATCGCGACCAACCTGAAGACTTATGTCCGCAACATGCCGCTTAAGATCAATTCGGTGGTCGGCGGTGCATCAATCAACAGGCAACAACAGCAGCTCGAGAAGGGCACCGATATTCTCGTGGCCACTCCAGGGCGCTTGCTGGACCTAATTGCCCGGCGTGCGATAGGCTTGACAACGGTGCGTTATCTCGTGCTTGACGAAGCTGACCAGATGCTTGATCTCGGCTTTATCCACGACCTGCGCAAGATCGCAAAAATGGTTCCTGCCAGACGGCAGACCCTGCTGTTTTCCGCGACCATGCCGAAAGCAATTGCTGATCTTGCAGCTGATTTCCTGAAGGACCCGATCCAGGTATCGGTCACACCTCCAGGCAAGGCTGCCGACAAGATTGAGCAATGCGTGCACTTCGTTGCCGGCAAGAATGACAAGACAGAGCTCCTGAAGCAGTCCCTCCTTGCCAACCCCGATGGCCGCGCCATTGTATTCATGCGCACCAAGCATACAGCCGAAAAGCTTATGAAGCACCTCGACCATGTCGGCTACTCCGTCGCTTCGATCCACGGCAACAAGAGTCAGGGCCAGCGAGAGCGTGCTCTCAAGGGGTTCCGTGAAGGTGAGATCAAGACGCTGATCGCAACCGATGTCGCGGCTCGGGGAATCGATATTCCCGAGATCAGCCATGTCTACAATTATGATCTGCCGGAAGTACCTGATGCTTATGTCCATCGTATCGGGCGTACTGCCCGTGCTGGTCGTGACGGTATCGCAATCGCGTTCTGTGCACCCGATGAAACAGGGCTGCTGCGCGATATCGAGCGTCTGATGGGTATTGATATTGCAACGGCTTCGGGAGAACGCCCCGAAGGCATGAACCGACCTGTCCGTGGCAGCGGCAACAAGCGTGGTGGCAAACGTGGAGGCAATGCCGGCCAGGCACGCGGCGGTGAAGGCCGTCCCGAGCGCCGTGAGCGGCCTGCCAGAAAACCGTTCTTCGCTGCCGAGGGCAGCCAGGAACATGGCGAACGTCAGGAGAACGGCAATCGCGCCCGGCCTGCTCGACCGCACCGCGGCAGCCGCCGCAACGAGGATTTTCGCGGACAGCGTCGAAACGAGGAAGCACCACGGGTAGAAGCTGACAACGATCTCGCAAGCACGTCCGATTTCCGCCCCGCAAAAAAGCAGTTCGGCGGTTCAGGTGGCGGTGAGGGCCGGCCGGCACGCAAAGAACAGCACCGCAAGGGCAATGCGTCGGTCGCCCATGGCGCGCACGAGGCTTCGAACCAGCGTAGCCGTAACGGGCATGGTCGCCCTGCCCAAAAGAACGGAGCAAAGGGCGGATCTGTCAAATACGCCAACGACGCGCGGGGCGGCGGCCACCAGGGGCGCACACGCCGTCCAGCGTAAATTTCTTACCTGACCTTTGGAATGAGGCTGCAACTGCGGCCTCATTCCGTTTTTCCGTGATATCTTTATCGGATAATAATGCTGCGGCCATGGCCAATTCCACCACCGGCAACAACAGCTTTTCACGCTGAATGCCATGAACTGTTGGCGAACAGATCGTTGGGCCTTCTTCTCACCCGGGACCTGAAATAGTTCTGCTTGTCCATCTGGACCCAGTTGCACGGTTGCGACAGTATCCACACACTTCGCCACTCGAAGTTTCGCAATCAAGCCTTCCTGTTCACCATGTAGACGCCTGCAACAACGATGATCGTTCCAACGACCATCGGGAACGTCAAGGGCTCCCCGAACAGGAAGAATGCTTCGATCGCAACGACGGGAGGCATGAGGTAGATAAGCGATGCCGCTCGCGAGACCTGCCCGCGTCGAATGAGGTAGAGCAGCAGACCAACCGCTCCCATCGACAGTCCAAGGACCGACCAGGCCATCGCAAGGATAGCCGCGCCATTCCAGTCGATATGCATGTCTTCCAGAAGGTACGCCAACGGCACGGTGACGATAAATGCCCCGATGAACTGCAGTACCGCGATCGGAAGGATCTCTCCCTGCTGAAAATGACGTTTCTGGTAAAGCGTACCATATGTGACAGAAACCATCGCCAGCAGGTTCACCACAACCGGTATCCCGAGCCCCCCGATGCCACGCTCCAGCGTGCCCATAAGCTGTGGTGAAATGGCAATTAAGATGCCAATGAACCCGATGACGACGCCAACTTTTTGCCGGGGTTGCAGCCATTCGCCTATCAACAGCGCCGCAGCGGCAGCTGTCAGCAGAGGCTGCAAACCTGCAATTATACCGGAAAGGCCCGCTGGAACCCCCTGCCCGATCGCCCACCAGACCCCTGCAAGATAAAATCCATGCAGGAATACACCGGACATCATCGCGTGAACAATAGACACCGTCGATCGTGGCCACCTGGCACCTGCAGCAAGACACACGAGCGCAAACGACATTGCTGCAAGCGCGTGTCTGGCCGCCATGAATGTCAGTGGATCGGCATGTGCACTAGCAAATTTGGCAACGAGCCAGCCAGTAGACCACAGAAGCACAAACAGGGCCGGAGCCAATCGATCGATCATGTCGCGGACCCCAGCAAATGTGTAGATACTCCGGTGACGCTTAGAATGGTCGATCCTGTCTGGTCAAAGCAAAAATCCTGACAGATATCATGAGCACCGCTGATATGTCGGCGTCACCCATCAATTGCCAGGTCCGTGGTTCGTTCGCATCAGACCACACATTCTGGCCATATCGGGTGTGCAATTATATTTGATGCCATGGAGTCACCGCTCCTAGTTCGTCCGGCAACTATCGATACGGTCCTTTACCCATCAGATAGCCTCCAGAAGCGTGGGTGCATCCTGCAGACCACGGTCCAGTTCATTGTACGCTGCCTGCATCATGTCGATATCACTCAGGTGACTGACAGCCGCAAGTGCAAGCATGAGGTCGGCTGTCGCGTCAGCCACTTCCCTGGACTCTGCATGAAATGCCTTGCTGCAGAGGTCACGGACGCTCTGTTCGGTGCCACCAGCCGAGCGATAGAGGTCTAGCGCCGCTTTCAGCATCTGAAAGCGATAGTTTGCAATCGTCATATCGAGCGCGTCCTGACGCAACATGCGCACTGCTCGGTTCTGGATTTCACTCATGAGTCAGATCACCGTTTGAGACTGCCTTGTCATTCACACATAACGGTAATCACTTGAAATGCAGTAAACGCGTCCAAAGCCCGGACGTGGTTCACAAGCTTCGCACCATTTGCGTATGGTTTTCATTTCCCGCGAGGAACAGTGATGCTGTTTGGACAGTCCATTTTCCAGTCGGTTCTGACCCGGCTGAAGGAAAACGATGATAGTACTGACGAAGGCAGTTCGCCATTCCGCATTCAGGGATTGAGCGGCAGCTTTGTTGCAGAAACACCCAGCACACCGGCAGGAGACGCTATCCGTGCTGTCGACAGCTATCTGGCCTTTCCGGCGGATCTGCCCGCTAAAGAACAAGAACCTGACCCCGCAGCCGTAACCAGCCCGACACCGCCACCAATTCCGCAATACCTGCTGCAATTGTCCGAAAGCGAGATTACGCGGGAGCTTGCAATGGGGCCGAATGAAACTGCTCAGACATTGGCTGAAAAACGTCGACAGTTCGCCAGGCACAACCATCCGGACTGTGTACCGGCGCAATACCGTGACAATGCAACAATCCGCATGAAGACAGCCAACCTCCTGATTGATCGTGCCCTCAAGGATCTCTCCTGGCGCTAATCCTGATCGTCTTCAGCGATGTTGACCTGAGGCCTGCGTCCAAATTCATAAAACAGTTTGTAGGCAGCATAGATGCCCACTGCACTCACAATCACTCCCCAGAATGCCGCACCGCTGTAGAATTCGAAGCCCGCCCAGATACCACAGGCACCAACGATCAGTAGCCTCGCCCACAGTGGCTTGTAGAAGGGATGGTCGAGATCGATCATTCAATTATTCTCCTGCCGTCGAAATTGACGCACGAAGCGCAATGATATCCTGGTCAATGATCGAAAAGGCAAGACCAAGATGTCCTTCATGGATAAGGCTTGTTTCATCATCGACCACCTCGACAGTCGGCATACCTGACAGTCGCACGATATGTGTCTGTTCCAGTCCTTCCTCCGCACCGGCCTGCAGGAGGTCATAATAGCGCATGCCGGGCCCGGTGATGAACACTGACATAGGTCCATACAAGCTGAGCAATCGGGAGATTGCATTGCCAAGTGCTATCCCAGCCTGCCGGAATGCAAATCCAGCCATTCGCTGCCCCTGGCGAGCCTGCATGGCGATCTTGTCGACTTCAACCAGTGGAACGATCTTGGCCGGCACAGTGTCATTGGGCACTTCAAATGCTGTTCGCAAAACGGCATAGAATCCGGCATAGGCTTCCACGCAACCGCGGGCACCACATCTGCAAAGCGCACCCCCCGGGATATGCAGCATGTGACCAAGGTTCGGGGCCGAGATCTCCATCACCCCGCTGGCAGTCGTACGAGCGATTCCAAGTCCAATACTATGACCGAGGGAAAGCGCGGCAATACTCGTGGCAATAGATCCTCTGCGGATCTGTCTCTGTTGCAGGGCTTTGGCAACCAGAAGCGTCTCGTTATTGAGAACGATCCTGTCTTCCCATCCACGAAGTGCAATACGGAAATCGACAGCCTGCGAGCCGAGCATGGGCGACCAGATCAGTACAGGTTCGTCAGGGCTGACTAGACCCTTACTGCTGAGCGAGACGAGAAGAACCTGTTCACGGGCAATTTCAGAGCGGTCAACAACGCGTTCAAGGCCCGCAGAGATTGTCTCGACCAACTCTACGGGCGACCGCTCCGAGCGTTTCTCGGCAAAACGGTCAAGCAGTGTTCCGGCATAGTCTACCAGTGAATACTGAACGGTGTCGGACGAGATGATGACCGTAATCAGATAGCCGCAGTCACGCCGCTGTTCGAGCAGTACACGTGGGCGCCCCCTGCCCGAAGCCGCCTGTTGTTCACTCTTGCCGATAATTGCTGCCCGCTCCAACTCGGCGGTGATTGCCGACACAGTCGCGGATGAAAGTCCTGTCGCCTCTGAAATTTGTGTGTGGGAAAGCCTTCCCTCGCGCCTGAGGACGGAAAGGACGAGGGCACTGTTTTGCTGCCGGACCAGCTCGGTACTCGACTTGGCCAGCATGGACAGTACTTCCTCCTCACGTTTTCGACTCGATACAACAACTCGCGCGACTGTTCCATCCGCCTAATTGACTCCACCGAAAATCTCTGACATTTAATTTCTCGACTGTCGAGAAAAAAGCGTTTTTCGCTTGACTGACAGCTTAACTGGCGGGGGGAGAGCACGGTAGGCTTTGGCCATCCGCCGTCACTCGGGAGGACATTATGAAGTCGTTCGTCAAACTGATGGCTGGCGCAGCCATCGCAATCACAATGCAGACAGCTGCCTTTGCCCAGGAACTGGTCGTCGGTGTTTCTTGGTCAAATTTCCAGGAAGAGCGCTGGAAGACAGATGAGGCTGCCATCAAGGCCGCGCTCGAAGAAGCAGGCGCCAAGTATATTTCTGCAGATGCACAGTCCTCAGCGGCCAAACAGCTTACAGATGTCGAATCCCTGATTGCGCAGGGTGCCAATGCCCTGATCGTCCTGGCGCAGGATTCCGACGCAATTGGCCCGGCAATCGAAAAAGCGACAGCCGAAGGCATTCCGGTTGTTGGCTATGACCGCCTGATCGAAAATCCGGCCGCCTTCTACATCACCTTTGACAACAAGGAAGTCGGTCGTATGCAGGCCCGCGAAGTGTTCAAGGTGAAACCGGAAGGTAACTACGTCTTCATCAAGGGTTCATCGGCCGACCCGAATGCGGACTTCCTGTTCTCTGGACAGATGGAAGTGCTGCAGGATGCCATTGATGCGGGCAAGATCAAGAATGTCGGAGAAGCCTACACCGACGGCTGGAAGCCCGAGATTGCCCAAAAGAACATGGAACAATTTCTGACAGCCAATGACAACAAGGTCGATGCCGTTGTTGCGTCGAACGATGGCACCGCTGGTGGAGCTATCGCAGCACTCGACGCACAGGGACTTGCCGGCTCGGTGCCTGTATCCGGTCAGGACGCCGACAAGGCTGCCTTGAACCGCGTGGCCCTCGGCACCCAAACCGTTTCGGTATGGAAGGACAGTCGCGAACTCGGCAGAAATGCTGCGGAAATTGCGCTCGCCCTTGCCGGCGGAAAGACCATGGCTGAAATCCCGAATGTCCAGACATTCACCGGTGGACCAAAGGGTGCCGAGATGAATTCTGTCTTCCTGGCCCCCCTGCCGATCACCAAGGACAACCTTAATGTGGTTATCGAAGCTGGCTGGATCAGTAAGGAAGAGGCTTGCCAGGGCGTGAAAGCTGGATCCGTCGCCGCCTGCGACTGAGTAGGCTTGCACTGAAACAAATATCCCGACGTTGCTCGCATTCACGCAAGCCGCGTCGGGTATCATCATAAAGGTTGTTTCCGCCTTCAGTGGTAACGACCAAGAGCCGGCGCACCCGTTAGCAGATACGATCTGTAACGAATGCGCCCAAGAGGTGGGAACGGCACGAATGGCCGACACAATACATTCTGGGACAACCGGCGGTCCGCGGCAGCAGTCGGACGCCAACTTTGTGACGCGATTCTTTCGCGCGACCGAAATCGACACGCGTCTACTTGGCATGGTCGGCGCACTCCTTATTATCTGGGTTGGCTTTCACCTTCTGACGGGTGGCCTCTTTCTCACGCCTCGAAACCTCTGGAATCTGTCCGTTCAAACCGCGTCGGTGGCGGTCATGGCTACCGGCATGGTTCTTGTGATCGTTACGCGCAACATCGATCTTTCAGTTGGATCCATCCTTGGATTTACGGGCATGATTATGGGCGTTATGCAGGCGCAAATCCTGCCCGACATCCTGGGCTTCGATCATCCGGCGATCTGGCTTATATCACTTGCAACCGGTCTGGTCGTTGGCGCAATGATCGGAGGCCTACACGGCGTCATCATCGCGTTTCTCGGGGTTCCATCCTTTATCGTTACACTCGGTGGCCTGCTTGTCTGGCGCGGCGCCACGTGGTTCGTAACGAGCGGCCAAACTGTGGCCCCCATGGATGCTACTTTCCGGTTGATGGGCGGCGGTACCGACGGTTCTGTCGGCGCTACGTGGAGCTGGATCATCGGGCTTGTTGCCTGCATCGCCATCATAGCTGCAACCATAAACGCGCGACGTCAGCGGAAGCGTTTTTCTTTTCCCCGCAAGCCCCTATGGGCAGAGTACGTGATCGCTGCAATCGGTTGTTTGGTCGTACTTAGCGTTGTCCTTGTGGCAAACAGTTACCATTGGCCAGTTGCCATCGCCCGCCGCTATGCTGATGCCAATAACATTGCTTGGCCAGAAGGCGGCCTTCTGATCTCCCATGGAATTGCCGTTCCGGTACTGATCACCATCGCCGTCGGGATCATCATGACCTTTATTGCAACCCGACTGCGTTTCGGACGCTACGTATTTGCAATCGGCGGAAACCCCGAAGCTGCGGAGCTTGCGGGCATCAAGACGCGTTGGGTTACCGTACGCATATTCGCCCTGATGGGCATGTTGTGTGCAATAGCTGCGGCAATTTCCACAGCGCGATTAAACGCTGCGACAAATGCCCAAGGAGAGCTCGACGAGCTCTACACGATCGCAGCTGCGGTAATCGGGGGAACATCACTCAGCGGCGGGATTGGCACAGTCGCAGGAGCCATACTCGGCGCCCTTGTCATGCAATCACTGCAATCGGGCATGGTTTTGCTCGGCATAGACTCGCCATTACAGCGCATAGTGGTCGGGGCCGTCCTGGTTATTGCTGTCTGGCTCGACACTGTCTACCGCGCACGCGCCAAGTAAATAGGAGTTTTCATCGTGACGGACCAACACACTCCGCTCGTGGAAATGAAAAACATTTCCATCTCCTTCGGCGGGATTCATGCCGTAGATAATGCCAGCATCGATCTCTATCCTGGGGAAGTCGTTGCCCTACTTGGACATAATGGCGCCGGGAAGTCGACATTGATCAAGATTCTCTCAGGCGCTTATCGACGCGACACCGGGGAAATCCTTATCAACGGTGAGCCAACCGACATCAAGAACCCACGGGACGCCAAGAAATTCGGCATAGAGACGATTTATCAGACGCTCGCCGTTGCCGATAACGTCGATGCTGCGGCCAACCTCTATCTCGGGCGGGAATTGCAGACGCCATGGGGTACCTTGGACGACGTGGCCATGGAAGCGAATGCCCGTGAGGTCATGGGGCGCCTGAACCCCAACTTCAAAAGATTCAAGGAACCGGTAAAGGCGCTCTCCGGTGGTCAGAGACAGTCAGTTGCAATTGCCCGTGCCATCCTTTTTGATGCTCGCATCCTTATCATGGATGAGCCAACTGCAGCGCTTGGCCCCCAGGAGACAACGCAGGTTGGTGACCTCATCAAGCAACTGAAACGGGAGGGAATCGGGATATTCCTGATCAGCCACGACATTCATGATGTGTTTGATCTCGCTGACCGTGTCTTTGTTATGAAGAATGGTCAGGTTGTTGGGCATGCCCGTACCCAGGATGTTACCAAGGACGAGGTACTTGGTATGATTATCCTCGGCAAGGTGCCTCCTGGCGCAACACCGGGACCTGGCGCAATGAACGGCATCGGATAACAATCCAGGGGGCTCCATATACGGGGCCCTCACATTCTGCGTCTCTTGCCCGAGGTGTGAGTACTGCGCCCTGGCAGCGAGGACCAACGCTCCTATTGGCTCTTTGCCTGTTGCTGTTGCCCCGGAGCGTCGGGCATAAAATAAACCCCGACGGTCTTGATTTTATCTACGATAGGGGCTTGGCAAGCTTCTCGACCAATTAGGCCAAAGTGGTTGTGGCGAAAAAATCGAGCATGGGTAAACCAGGGCACAACCCGTGATTTGAACGCACCTGGTCTTGATCTTCTGACCGACCTGACTGAGCATATATGGCTTCCGAAGATAACACCTCGGGCATTTTTGAAGATCTGCTGGGCATGGTTGACAGGCCGGCATCGGACGGGAAAGTGCTGCGGCAACCGTCCTGACCCATATTACAGGTACTCGCAGTTTCAGAAACTTGGATCGATTTTTCTCACATGTAAGAGTGTTATTACCATTGAAGCGCTAAGCGTCCTAGGCTAAGAACCCAACTATTGGATCGGCGAGTCAACTCGCTGATGATTAGCACCCGTAGCTCAGCTGGATAGAGTGTTGGATTCCGATTCCAAAGGTCACAGGTTCGAATCCTGTCGGGTGCGCCATAATTCCCATGTCCGACCCGGACACATAGGTAACAAAATGTACCTAAGACATGGTGTAGTGCCCCCCTATTTTGAGACAAAAACATGGTAACAGTTCTCCGTTAGGAGGACTAATGAAGACGGACGATCCTGG
>JAEWDP010000128.1 GCA_023390055.1 Pseudomonadota bacterium
AATGATAAAATGCTGCTATTCGTTGTCATAGGCGTATCGCTCCTTCGGGAGGTTCTGGCAGGCTTCAACACCCACCTCGATACGCCGCCTTCTTCAATCCGTCATCACCCAAATTCCGGCATAGCTCTGGCAGCCGTGACCGTAGCCGCAACAGAAAACGGATTGATGCCCAAGCATGGCGCAGGTCTCGTCCTTTTTGTGAGCCTGCAGCGGCAATCGATGAGTTGAGATCATCATTACCACCACGAGATCCTTTCGCTCTTTGAAGACTTCATCCTATAATGATGCATGAGCAAACGAATCTTCTCACTGCCGCCTTTGAGCTTCATATGTCCCGACGCCTATGAGCCCCGGGTCTTCGATGATCCGGCAGACGCCGTCGCCGCTTTGATCGAACTCTACGAGCGCAATACGAGCTTCCTGATCAAGGCGTTCGAGGATCTGGCCAAGGGAACCGAGATTACAGCTCGCTACCGCGCCTGCTATCCACAGGTCAGCATTGAATCGACATCCTTCGGACATCCCGATTCCCGCCTGTCCTATGGACATGTCACCTCCCCCGGCGTCTACTCAACCACCATCACCCGGCCACGGCTCTTCCGGCACTATCTCACGGAACAGCTCGGTCTTTTGATGCGCAACCACAATGTGCCCGTCACCGTGGCGGAATCTGTAACGCCGATCCCATTACATTTCGCGTTCGCAGAAGGCGCTCACGTTGAAGCAGCAGCAACTGCGGGTCTTGCAGATATTTCATTGCGCGACCTTTTCGATACGCCGGACCTCAACAACACCGACGACCTGATCTCCAATGGCGAATACGATCATGTCCCCGGCGACCCCCAACCGCTCGCGCCTTTTACCGGGCAGCGCGTTGACTATTCACTGGCACGCCTCAGCCACTACACGGCCACCAGCGCCAACCATTTCCAGAATTTTGTGCTGTTTACCAACTATCAATTCTATATCGACGAGTTCACGGCCTGGGCACAGGAGCTCATGGCCAGGGGCGGCGACGGCTATGACGCTTTTGTCGAACCGGGCAATATCGTGACCGAAGCCGGAACGAGACGCCAGGAAGCAGGCATTGCGGGCCGCCTTCCGCAGATGCCGGCTTACCATCTGAAGAAGAAGGGCCATTCCGGCATCACACTCGTCAATATCGGTGTCGGCCCTTCAAATGCGAAGACAATCACGGACCACATCGCCGTCTTGCGCCCGCATGCCTGGCTGATGGTCGGCCATTGCGCAGGGCTTCGCAACAGCCAGCGTCTGGGAGACTATGTTCTTGCCCACGCCTATGTTCGCGAAGACCATGTCCTCGATGACGACCTGCCCGTCTGGGTCCCGATCCCGGCACTCGCAGAAATTCAGCAGGCCCTGGAAGATGCCGTCGAAGAAGTGACGGGCTATGAAGGCTTCGAACTGAAGCGCATCATGCGCACGGGGACAGTTGCAACGATCGATAATCGCAATTGGGAACTGCGCGACCAAAGGGGTCCGGTAAAACGCCTGTCACAATCGCGGGCAATCGCACTCGACATGGAGTCTGCAACCATCGCCGCCAATGGCTTCCGCTTCCGCGTACCCTATGGGACGCTCCTATGCGTTTCCGACAAGCCGCTGCATGGTGAATTAAAACTGCCCGGCATGGCAACCGCCTTTTATCGCACCCAGGTCAGCCAGCATCTGCAGATCGGCATCCGGGCCGTACAGAAACTGGCCGCAATGCCTGTCGAGCGACTGCATTCACGCAAGCTTCGAAGCTTCTATGAGACGGCCTTCCAGTAGAACCCCGGCCAACTCTTATTCGCGGACGTTGTCACGCAGGTGATCGAGAGCCTTACGCAGCTTATCGACGACCTCGTCCACCTCTGATCGCGCAATAGTCAGCGCCGGAGAAGCCAGCATCCGATCTGCGGTCGCACGCATGATCAACCCATTGTCGAGACAATGATTACGGACCAGCGATCCAACGTCATCGGGCTTTGAAAAGCGCTGCCTCACGGCCTTGTCGAAGACGAGCTGGAGCCCTCCCATCAGACCGATGCATTCGGCTTCGCCGACCACCTCATGGTCTTCAAGGCTTTTCCAGGCCGATGCGAAATAGGGACCGATATCGTCGCGGACGCGTTCGACAAGCCCCTCTTTTTCTATGATCTCAATATTCGCAAGTGCCGCTGCAGCACAGACAGGATGACCGGAATAGGTGAAGCCGTGATTGAAGTCTCCGACATCTTCGATCATCACCCTGGCGACCCGATCGCTGACGAGGACAGCACCGATTGGAAGATAACCGGACGAAAGTCCCTTGGCGACCGGTGCGAAATCCGGTTCGACCCCGAAATGCTGATAACCGAACCATGAGCCAAGTCGCCCGAAACCGCAGATGACTTCATCTGAGACCAGCAAAATGTTGCGTTCACGGCAGATGCGGGCAATCTCCGGCCAATAGGTATCGGGCGGGAGGATGACGCCACCGGCACCTTGAACAGGTTCGGCAACGAAAGCTGCGACACGATCCTCGCCGATCTCGTCAATTCTTTCCTCCAGTTGACGGGCGACCGCCAGACCAAAGTCTGCCGGGCTAAGTTCACCACCTTCTGCGTACCAATAGGGCTGTCCAATGTGGGAAATATCATCAATCGGCAGGTTGCCCTGTTCGTGCATCCATCTCATTCCACCAAGCGATGCACCCGCCACCGTCGAGCCGTGATAACCGTTGACGCGGGCAATCACATGGGTCTTTTCCGGCTTGCCAAGCGCCTTCCAGTAGACACGCGCCATACGAAACCAGGTATCGGATGCTTCCGATCCTGAATTGGTGAAGAAGACATGGTTGAGTTTTCCCCCCGCATGGGAGGCGATTTTCTGGGCAAGCAGCGTGGTTGGCGGCGTCGTCGTTCCAAAAAAACTGTTGTAGTAGGGCAGTTCATTCATCTGGCGAAAGACGGCGTCGGCAATTTCACGGCGACCATAGCCGACGTTTACACACCAGAGACCGGCAAAGGCGTCGAGGTATTTCTTGCCGGCGCCGTCGAAGACATGCACGCCCTCGGCGCGCTCGATGATACGCGTCCCGGATGCGTTCAATTTCTTCATATCCGAGAAGGGATGCAGGTGGTGGGCTGCATCGATCGCACCAAGATTGGAAAGAGCAGGTTTTTCAGTCATCAGTTTATCGACATTCCCCCATCGCTCACTACGGGGAAGAAACGCCGCTCCCTTGTTGAATGTCATCGGCGTTGCCATTGGCCCGGATCTGCTCGCCGACGAAGGCGGAAAGGGCTACAGCACGATCTTCAAGAGCCCGCAACTGAGGCGGCATTCCCGGATCAATCTCTTGCCTGCTGTCCATCGTAGATGCTGCCAACGGTGCCATTTTCTCGTGTCTGCCCTGATCAGACGGACCCTGCAATGCGCAGGCTCTGCCAGTCCTTCCTCCAGGAAGGCGTGTTTGACGTCAAGCCTTCACCAGTGATTGTGTCGCCAATTCATATCGGCTACGAACGGATCTTCGCAACAGCCTTTCGCAAAAGACTTTTTCATGACTGAAGAGACCGAACCATCCCGCATCGAAATCCTGCTCATCGGCATGAATGGTGAACTGCGCGGCAAGCGGGTCCCGGTCGAGGCGGAAAAGAAAGTCTGGGATGGTTCCATCCGCCTGCCAACGTCGACGCAATCCCTCGATATCTGGGGTGACGACAATGACGATCTGACGGGCCTGTCTTTGACAATCGGTGATCCGGACGGCATCTGCATCGCGGATCGGCGCAGTCTGTCACCAATGCCATGGGCTCCGCACGGCTCCCGCCAGATACTGGCCACGATGCACGAGCTGGATGGAACACCGAGCTTCATGGATCCGCGCGCCATCCTCCTTTCGGTGCTGAAACGCTATGAGGAGCGGGGTCTCGTCCCCGTCGTTGCAACCGAGCTTGAATTTTACGTATGCGAGGACGACTGGCATGAGACCGGGCGCCCGAAACCTCCGAAATGCCTGACCTCTCAGGGGGGAGCCGATGGCTTCCAGCTCTATGACATGCGCGCAGTCGACGCCCTGGACAGTTACCTTCAGACGGTGCGGTTGTGGTCAAATGAGCAAGGTCTGCCAATCGATACGACCACAGCCGAGTTTGGGCCGGGCCAGTTCGAGATCAATCTTGTGCACCGTCCAGACGCACTCGCCGCCGCCGACGACTGCATCTACCTCAAGAGGATCATCGAGCAGGCAGCCCGTCGTCATGGCCTGAAATCCACCTGCATGGCCAAGCTCTATACCGAACATGCCGGCTCGGGCCTGCATGTGCATGCGAGTATCCTTGACCGTGAGGGAAACAACATACTGGATGCCAAGGGTGGTGACCCGGTCACACTCAGATCCGTGTGCGCCGGCATGCTTGACACGATGCAGGATGCTCAACTGGTCTTTGCTCCCTTTGCCAACTCCTATCGCCGTTTCCAGCCAGGATCCTTTGCGCCCGTGGATATCGACTGGGGCCCGGGGCATCGTGGGACGGCGGTGCGCATCCCCGAAGAAAACGGTCCGGCTGCACGCATTGAGCATCGGGTCGCCGGCGCTGATGCCAATCCCTATCTCATGTTGGCGACGATCCTCGCGGGAATGCTGCTTGGCCTCGACCGCACACTCGACCCCGGCCCGGCAACAGTACCCGGACAAGGAGCTTGCGCAAGCCGTCGATTGACCCACGACTTTTTGACCGCCGTGGAGAGTTTCGCATCCTCAACCTTCATTCTGGACACGTTCGGGGAGCGTTACCGCAGGCTTTACGCGGACACCAAACGCAAGGAAGCGATCGCGTCTTTGCGGCGTGTTTCAGACTTCGACTACCAGACATATCTTCCCAGATTATAGCGTTTTTTCAACGCCTTCATCGACAGCTTCAATTTTACTGAAATTTTTCAGGCGATCTTAATGCCGCCTCCCTAAGGCCGGGCGATGTTGTATTCTTACCGTGTCGTCCCATGCGGATGATCTTCGCCAAGTCTCTGGTTGTCGGATTACTATCGGTTGTCGCCGCGCTGCTTTTGTCGTTCCTGTTCGTACCAATGTTGGGCGGGACGGTGGCTGGCGCCGGACTGGTGATGACGATCGTTTGCCCGCTTTTGATCGGCACGCCGGCGTCAATGCTGCATTTTCATCGCACCGAACAAATGCGCATTGCCAGGGTGGAAGCTTCCGATGCTCTTGCAAGACTGGCTGAAGCTTATGAAGAGCTCAGGCTTCTTTCCCGCCTGGACCGACTGACTGGTGTCCTCAACCGTCACACATTCTACGAGGATCTGGACCGCATCAGCCGCAATGGTGTGACCGGCGTTCTGCTTTTTCTTGATCTCGACCATTTCAAGTCGATCAATGATTGCTATGGCCATGCGGTCGGCGACGAAGTCCTGCGCCGGACAGGCAAGATCCTGGCTGCATATGGCGGGCAGTTCGATCTGGCCGGTCGACTTGGTGGAGAAGAATTTGCGCTTTTCAGGGGCGGCTTCAGTCGCCGTGATCTCCACAGCCTCTGCGAAGAGGTAAGATTATCCATAGAATGCATCGACGTGCGCACGCGCTCCGGCAAGATCGTGCCGGTATCAACGAGCATAGGAGCGTTTTATTGTGCAGTCGGTTTCGATGCGGGCGAAAGCCTGATGACCGCCGATGCAAACCTCTATGAGGCCAAGTCGCAAGGGCGTAACCGGGTCGTGAGCTCGCTCTAGATGGTATGACGGGCTGGTCCCCCACCCAGATTGCTGGTGTGGTGGTCATCCCTCACAATGATGGTACCGCGCAATCAAGGATCATCCCGGTGCAAACAGAGTGCAAACTTCTCAGTTCGAGTATGAAGGGTTGCTGCCAGTATTCAGCTTCTTCCCACGCGTATTGGGTCGATGCCGACCGCATTAGAGGGTAGGATCCCGTTCGACTACCGCCCCATTAGCAAGCTGCTGAATGCTGTCTCTCAGACGCTTGGCGTTTGCTGGAGCAGATAACATGGTTCATTTCCTCATGCGTATGTTCCCAAGCGACTTGTTAGCCCTGACATCAGAAGAACGGGTTGCCCGGTGTTGCTTGCATTGCATCCGGCTGGCGTGGAACAAGGACCTTGAGCTCACCTGCATGAACTTCAATCCTGACATCACGGTCCATGGGAAGCAGCTCGCCGTCAATCACGCAGCGTACATCGTGGCGTTCGCGTGGAAAGTGCAGTTCAACGGCAGTGGTTGTCATTGCGGAAACCGCGGCGTTTTCCTTCAGCCTGCCACGCAGGATATCAAAGGCAAGCTGTGCGACACCTGTCGGCTTCATCGGATCGGCAAAGTAAAAACCGAGGTGTCCTCCTGTCACATCGTCTGCAAAAAGAAGCGGCTGGCTGCCAAGTTCGTTGTTGGAGACCGAGATGGCAGACACCTTGCGATGCCCTTCCTTTCCTCCGGCCCGAAATTCCATCTCAAATTCAGGCGGATTGAAGATGACACCGAACGCTGCACGGGTACTTGCCCTGATCTTGCCAAGGCGAGAACCGTATGTCATCGAATTGCGATAGCGTACCATGCGGGCATGCAGACCCGCAGAGAACTGATGAACGAAGCTACGCCCGTTGGCGCTGGCAATGTCGACATGCTCGATCCTCGCATCGGCAAGCACATTCACCACTGACCAGATATCGAGCGGCAGTTTCAGCGACCGGGCAAAAAGGTTCATCGTCCCTGCCGGAACAACGCCAAGGACGAGGCCGCTTCGCCAGGCGATATCTGCAGCCGCCGATATCGTGCCGTCACCACCTGCCGCAATCAGGCCTTCCACACCGGGCGTTTCGGCCGCCTTTTGCAGGGCCGCGACAACGTCATTGCCAGCAACGACATGACAATCGACCTCATGCCCCGCTCTTTTGAACGTGTCATCCACATGCGCACAATATGCATCCATGTCGGTGGTTCGAAGGGTACCACCATCGCGATTGAAGACAGCAAGGAATTTCATTGTGGGCGGTCTCATGAACTGGCAGGCTGGACGACCGATAACGGTTCTGCTCCAAGAAGGTTGCGGGCAGCCTTCCCCATCAGGAAAAGCAAAGCGAGATGTCCGGCAAACGCCACCTGGACATGGCGTTCAATCCTGGACGCAAATAACTCGCACAAGACAATGACGTTATAGCCAATATCACGTCACGCTCATGACCACACGGCTGTCTTCCAGACGTCCGTGACACGTTCCAGGCGACCCCTCTTTGAATATCCAGACGGACAGTTGTCTTGCCACGTTCCATCATTGGCCCCATCTATGAAACAATGACTATTCGAGGAGAGCCCCATGCGAGCCGTCGGCTTCAACACGCCCCAGCCCATCAACGTATTGACGTCACTTGTCGACCTTGAACTGCCAGAGCCTGTAGCAAATGGTCACGACCTGCTGGTTGAAATCCGTGCCGTGTCGGTCAATCCCGTCGATACCAAAGTGCGCAACACCGCAACGGTTGAAGACGGCACCCACCGGATCCTTGGTTATGACGCTGCAGGTATCGTAAAGGCGGTCGGGCCGGATGTAACGCTGTTTGAGCCGGGTGATGAAGTTTTTTATGCCGGCGCGATCAACCGCCAGGGCACAAATGCCGAATTTCATCTTGTTGACGAACGCATCGTCGGATCAAAGCCGAAGAGCCTCAGTTTCGAAGAAGCGGCCGCACTGCCACTCACCGCCATTACTGCATATGAAGCTCTGTTCCATCGCATGAAGGTACAAGATCCGGTTCTCAGTGCCGAACGGGCAATCCTGATCATCGGGGGTGCAGGCGGCGTGGGTTCGATTGCCGTCCAGCTTGCACGAGAACTGACGGATCTCGTCATCATTGCAACGGCCTCCCGGCCCCGGACAGAGGCCTGGGTTCGCAAGATCGGCGCCCATCACGTGGTCGATCACAGCAAGCCCCTGGCACCCCAGATCAAGGAACTTGGCATTGGCGCACCGGCCTTCGTCTTTTCCACAACCCAAACCGACCGGCACATGGCCGATATCATCGAACTGATCGCGCCGCAGGGACGCTTGTCACTGATTGACGATTCCAACAAGCCGATGGACCTGCGCCCGTTCAAGAGCAAGGCGCTATCCATTCACTGGGAGATGATGTTTGCACGCCCGGTCTGGCAGACAGCCGACATGATCGAACAGCACAAGCTTTTAAACCATGTCAGTGAACTCGTGGACGCCGGACGCATCCGCACCACACTTTCCGAAATCTACGGAACGATCAATGCGACAAATCTGAAGCAGGCGCATGCAATGATCGAAAGTGGCCGTACCGTTGGCAAGATTGTCCTATCGGGCTTTGATGCCGCCGCCTCGCACGAGCAATAATGTAGCCGACCGCCACCAACGTCCACCGCACCGGCGCATCATATCACCGGCGCGCTGATCGACCTGTTTGACCCTCGTCGATCAGGCTTGCAGCACGACGACACGATCACCGACATCGACACGTTCGTAGAGATCGATGACGTCATGGTTCATCATGCGGATACAACCGCTCGACATGGCGTGGCCAATCGTTTGCGGCTGGTTCGTTCCATGAATTCGGAACATGGTATCGTTGCCGTTGCGGTATAGGTACATGGCACGTGCACCAAGCGGATTATTGGGTCCACCAGGAACCCCACCTGCATATTTCATGTTCGTGGCCGGATCACGACGGATCATGTTCGGCGTCGGGGTCCAGCTTGGCCATTCGGCCTTGCGACCGACATAGGCATTGCCTGCAAGTTCGCGTCCGGCCCGGCCGACACCAACACCATAACGCATGGCTTTGCCACCCTCCATCACGTGATAAAGGCGCTTGGCGGGTGTATCGATGACGACAGTCCCAGGCTTGTATTCAGTGTCATAGGCTACGACCTGACGGCGAAGCTCAGGCTTGATCTTGCTGAGAGGAACAGCCTTCAACGGATATGGTTCGTCGGGAAGTGCTGCATAATGGGCCCGATGATTGACGCCACTGGAGGCACATCCAGTCACAAGAAGCGGTAGTCCAATGAGAAACCCGCGGCGGGAAAGCGACATGAATTGTGTCCTCAATGAGTCGATCTGATATTTGCCAAGTTAAGAAGCTTATGGTTAACGGAGATTTAATCTCCTGCCAAACGCATCAAGACAGATAATCGCAGTCGCACAATGGGCCATGTTCGCGAGCTTGTTGTTTCGTCAGGACAATATCAGATATCATCGATAGCATGGATCCACCCATGCCGGTCGTTACCTAGACCGCGCTGAATTCCAACAAGCGCATCGCGCAGCCTGGTCGTTGTCGGACCAGTCTCGCCATTGCCGATCTGGAACTGTCCACCAGAGAACTTGACGGTGCCGATGGCGGCGACCACTGCAGCGGTACCGCAGGCAAAGGCTTCCTTCAACTTGCCGCTTGCAACATCTTCACGCCATTCATCAAAGGAATAGGGCCTTTCCGTAATGGTGATACCCTCATCTGCGGCAATGGCCATCAACGACTTGCGCGTGATACCCGGCAAGATCGTGCCGCCAAGCGGCGGTGTGATCACCGAGCCGTCGTTCATGACGAAGAAGACATTCATTCCGCCAAGTTCTTCCACAAAGCGATGTTCCGCTGCATCAAGGAAGACAACCTGATCGCAGCCGTTATCAGAAGCTTCCGCCTGAGCGATAAGGCTTGCTGCATAGTTGCCGCCACATTTGGCAGCGCCCGTACCCCCTGTTGCTGCACGCGTATAATGTTCCGACACCCAGATACTGACGGGTTTGGCGCCCCCCTTGAAATAGGGGCCGACCGGAGAGGCGATGACGCAGAAGATATATTCCTTCGACGGCCGCACGCCGAGAAAGGTCTCGCTGGCAAACATGAAGGGACGCAGATAAAGACTGCCCTCTCCTTCGGGTATCCATCTGGCATCGATGCGAACTAGCTTTTCGACTGCCTCAAGAAACACGGCTTCAGGAAGTTCCGGCATGGCCATACGGCGCGCCGATAAGTTGAAGCGACGGGCATTTTCTCCGGGACGAAACAGGACAACACGTCCATCAGCGGTGCGATAGGCCTTCATGCCCTCGAAAATTTCCTGGGCGTAATGCAGGACACTTGATGCCGGATCGATCGCAAAAGGTGCGCGCGCCGTGACTTCGGCTGAATGCCAGGACTTGTCGCTGCTCCACCGGATGACCGCCATATGGTCGGAGAACAGGCTGCCAAATCCAAGGTTTTCAAATGCCTTGAGGCGATCGGCTTCTGCCAGCGGATTTTCATTGGGCTTGATGTCGAAGGTAAGCGGGACTTGCATGGACAGTGATCTTTCAGGTGATCGAAAATTGTGGGCGCAAACTGCCCCTTCCCCGACAATCTTTCAAGCTGGAATAGGTCAGATTGGTACGCCGGACGCCACGATATTGCCTTGACGGCCCTTGCACAGCGCCGCCGCCCCATCGTGCCTCAATATGGTTGAGCGCGGCTGAAGGCGCACCAACCAACGACGTCATCCTTCCTCACATGTTCGAATAGACGGGCCCTTCCCCGCCTTGCGGCGGCACCCAGTTGATATTCTGGTTGGGGTCCTTGATGTCGCAGGTCTTGCAGTGAACGCAGTTTTGCGCGTTGATCACATAAACCTCGTCGCCGTCCTTTTCGACCCATTCATAGACGCCGGCAGGACAGTAACGTGCCGACGGGCCGCCATAGACACCAAGCTCGGAGCGTTTCTGCAGGTCCATATCCTTTACCTGGAGGTGGACCGGCTGGTCTTCCTCATGATTGGTATTGGACAGGAACACCGAGGAAAGGCGGTCGAACGTCAAGACGCCATCCGGCTTCGGATAATTGATCTTTTGATGCTTTGCCGCCGGCTCCAGGCTCTCAGCATCCGTCTTGCCATGCTTCAGCGTCCCGAAGAACGAAAAGCCAAAAAGCTGGTTTGTCCACATGTCGAGGCCACCAAGACCGATACCGACAAATGTTCCAAACTTCGACCATAGCGGCTTGACGTTTCTGACCCGCTTCAGGTCACGGCCAATATCGGTCTTGCGCCACTCGGTCTCGATCTCCGCGACCTCGTCATTGGAACGGCCGGCCGAAATTGCATCGGCGATCTTCTCCGCGGCCAGCATACCGGACAAAACCGCATTGTGGCTTCCCTTGATACGCGGCACGTTGACGAAACCGGCCGAACAGCCAATCAGCGCACCACCCGGGAAAGATAGTTTCGGCACCGACTGGTAGCCACCCTCGGTGATCGCGCGCGCACCGTAAGAGATGCGCTTAGCGCCTTCGAAGGTGCCGCTGATTGCCGGATGCGTCTTGAAGCGCTGGAATTCTTCAAAGGGAAACAGGTAAGGGTTCTTGTAATTCAGGTGCACCACGAAACCGACGGCCACCAGATTGTCACCCAGATGATAGAGGAAGGAGCCACCACCGGTCGAAAATCCCAGTGGCCAGCCGAAGGAATGCTGTACCAGGCCTGGTTTATGGTTTTCCGGCTTGACCTCCCAGAGTTCCTTCAGGCCGATACCGAATTTTTGCGGTTCACGCCCCTCGTCGAGCTTGAACCTTGCGATCAGCTGCTTGGCAAGCGAGCCGCGCACGCCCTCGCCGATCAGCACATATTTGCCGAGGAGTTCCATGCCACGGGTAAAGTTTGCGCCCGGCTCACCGTTCTTCTCGATACCCATATCGCCGGTTGCAACACCGCGGACTGCACCGCTATCGTCGTAGAGAACCTCTGTTGCCGCAAAGCCCGGATAGATCTCGACACCAAGTGCTTCCGCCTTTTCGGCGAGCCAGCGACAGACATTTCCGAGAGAGACGATGTAGTTGCCGTGATTACCCATCAGGGGCGGCATCAAGGCGTTTGGCAGGCGAATGGAACCTGCAGGACCGAGGAAGAGGAACTGGTCGTCTGTGACCTTCGTCGTAAAGGGATGGTCTTCCTCGTTACGCCAGCCGGGCAAGAGGCGATCGATGCCGGCCGGATCGACCACGGCGCCAGACAGGATGTGGGCACCGACTTCAGCCCCCTTTTCCAGGACCACGACGGACAGGTCCGCATTGACCTGTTTCAACCTGATGGCCGCCGACAGACCTGCAGGTCCGGCACCGACAATCACAACGTCGAATTCCATGCTTTCGCGTTCGGGAAGTTCCTGCTCGCTCATTTCTTGCTCCGCATATCGGCTCCAGCCCGGCCTTTTCAGTTCTCTTACAACCTCATTCGCAAAAGCCGGTAGGCTTGTCGACCGGCAAAACATCCACCCCTGCCGTTTTTTGGGCATATTGTTAGATTGCTGGCACCAATGTCATTGTCCCTTGCCTTCACACCAGCATGATCAGAACCTCACAATCTTCATGGGGCATGCATCTGCATTTGAAATGCGGCGCAAATGGTTGCATTGCAAAAGACCTCAGACCAGAACAGGCGCCCAAGTCGATGCACAACCTCCCCTCCTCCCATTTGCCGGCAACTTACCTTCAAGAGCTCGCAGCACTTCATCCGGAACTGACGATCCTTTGTCCCGACGATCTTGGAACACGCCATCCGGGCGAACATCCCGACAACCTTGCCTGCGGCATCATGGCAAGGCCGGCTTCGGCGCAAGCGGCCTCGGCGCTTGTTTCATGGTGCGTCAGCCACGATGTCGCGATCGTGCCGCAGGGTGGATTGACGGGCCTTGCCGGAGGCGCTGTCAGTCATGTCGGCGAGGTCATCTTATCCTCATCAGGTCTCACCGGCATCCAGTCGATCGAGCCGGAAGAGATGACCGCAACCGTGGAAGCAGGCGTTACACTTCAGGCACTGCAACAAGCTCTTTCACCCCATGGGCTGACAACCGGGATCGATCTTGGCGCGCGCGGCACGGCAACGATCGGCGGCATGGTATCCACCAATGCGGGGGGAATTCTTGCCTTTCGCAATGGCGTCATGCGCCACCAGATCCTCGGACTGGAAGCGGTACTGCCATCCGGCGAAATCTTCTCGGACATGACGCGCGTGGTAAAGGTTTCAGCCGGCCCTGATCTCAAGCAGATCTTCATCGGCGGCGAAGGTGCTTTCGGTTTCATCACGCGGGTCGTCCTCAAGCTCGAGCCTGAGCGTCCATCACGCGCCACGGCCATGATCGGCGTCACGAATGCGTCTTCAGCGCTCAACATCGTGCGCCGTCTTCGAAAAATCGCGACGGTGACGCTGGAAGCTGCAGAAATGATGTGGCCGCGCTATATCCGCGACCACGCCAGGCGCAAGGGCGTCGATATTTCCTGGCTGGAGGAGGATGCAGCAGCCCTTTTGATCGAGGTCTCTGCAGAGACGGTCGAAACCGCAACCACCACACTGGAGGAGACCCTTGCAGAGCTTTGGCAACCGCTTGACCTCAAGGGCGGCATCGTGGCGCAATCACTTCAACAGGCCCGTCAGTTGTGGGACATCCGCGAAGATTCCGGTTTCTTCTATGCAGATATACCGGATGCGGCGTCGTTCGACATTTCGGTACCGCCGACCCATCTCGACACCTATGTGGCAAATCTTCAAACCCGACTGAAGGCGATAGACCCCAGCTATGAGGCTTATGTCTACGGCCATATTGCCGACGGCAATCTCCACCTGACGCTCATCAAGCCAGGCCCTTTGCCGGCCGACGAGCAGATTGCTGTCGAGACGGCTGTCTATACCGGTATTCATGCGGCTGGCGGAAGCTTTTCCGCCGAACATGGCGTCGGCTCAAAGAAGCGCTACGGCTACCAGACCTTCGTGGCGCAGGAAAAGAGGATGCTGGCGCACGCGCTCAAGCAAGCACTCGACCCCAAGCACCTCTTCAATCCGGGCAAGGTGCCGTTCACATGACAGGTCTGAACGGCATTATCTTTGCAGTCGATCACTTCAAGTGACTATTTGCGGCGCCCTGGCGTCTTTCCGGCGCTAGGTTTCGCACTGCTTTCAGACTTCGCGCCGGATTTCGGCTTTGTCTTCTTTGCGAAGGTTTTTTCACCTTTCGTGAAAGGCTTTGCGTCCGCGTTGAACGGCTTGCCATCCTTCTTGTAAGGCTTGGCCTTGAAGGGCTTGTCGCGCGCCGGTGGCTCAGCTCCCTCGATCTGTGTCCGCGTCTTGTCCTTATACGATTTCTTTTTCCAGTCACCGTCCTTGCGGGGCTTGTCGAGACGCGGGCCATCTCTTGGCGTCGTGCCGTCGTCATCGGTCTGGCGCGAGAATTTGCTGAAATCCGGCGCTTCCTTCAATCTGGTCACGCGGATGCCCCGTTCCATCATCCGATCCTTGCCGAGCTTTTGCAAAAACCGGTCGGCATGGTCTGCAGCTATTTCCACATAGGTCTCGTCGGCCTGCATCTTGATCGCGCCGATTTCGTTCTTTGTAAGATCGCCATTGCGGCAGATGGTCGGAATCAGCCAGCGCGGTTCAGCACGCTGCTTGCGTCCAACGGAAAGAGAAAACCAGACTGCCGGGCCAAACGCATGGCGCGGAGTGAGCGGCCTTGATGCCGGATCACCACGTCCTTCACGCGGCTTGCGATCCGATGACGGCCGGATTGCAACTTCTGCAATATCTTCGGGAGCCGAATGATTGGCACGGTACAGGCTGACAAAGGCGCTCGCGAGTTTTTCCGCCCCATGCATTCTGGCCAGGCTGGCAACAAGATCTTCCTCTTCTTCGCGGGGCGCTTGCGAAAAGACCGGATCATTCAACAGCCGCTCATCATCACGGCGCATGACCTCGTCGGCCGACGGTGGCTGTGCCCAGGTTGGCTTGATGTCGGCTCCCATGAGAAGCCGTTCGGCCTTTCGCTGCTGGTTGACCGGTACGATCAATGCGCTGATACCCTTGCGACCGGCGCGACCGGTTCGACCACTGCGGTGAAGCAAAGCCTCCGGATTGGTCGGCAGATCCGCATGAATGACGAGATCCAGTCCCGGCAAGTCGATGCCGCGCGCTGCGACATCGGTTGCAATACAGACACGCGCGCGTCCATCACGCATGGCCTGCAAAGCATGGGTACGTTCGTTCTGGGTGAGTTCACCGGAAAGTGCGACCACCGAGAAGTTGCGATTGTTGAAGCGCGCCGTCAGATGGTTGACGGCGGCACGTGTCGAGCAGAAGACGATGGCGTTTGTTGCCTCGTAATAGCGCAGCACGTTGATGATCGCATTCTCACGATCGCTCGAGTGAACGACCAGAGCACGATACTCAATATCGGCATGCTGCTTTTCTTCGGCCGCCGTGGAAATGCGGACAGCATCACGCTGATAGCGCTTTGCAAGCTTGGCTATCCCGGCCGAAACCGTGGCCGAAAACATCAGCGTGCGTCGCTCGTCCGGCGCCGATTCCAGAATGAATTCCAGGTCTTCACGAAAACCGAGATCAAGCATCTCGTCGGCTTCGTCCAGAACGGCAACCCTGATCCTCGACATGTCGAGTACATTTCGGCGAATGTGATCGCAGATACGGCCAGGTGTTCCGACCACAATATGGGCGCCACGTTCCAGCGCGCGTCGCTCGCTGCGGATATCCATGCCCCCGACACAGCTTGCCACAATGGCTCCGGTCAGTTCATAGAGCCACTCAAGCTCACGCCTTACCTGGACTGCAAGCTCGCGCGTCGGTGCGATAACAAGGGCCAGCGGTGCACCGGCGGCGGCAAACCTGTCCTTGTCACCAAGCAGGGTCCTTGCCATCGCCATGCCGAAGGCAACGGTCTTGCCGGAGCCCGTCCTTGCCGATACGAGGGCATCGGCGCTTGCAAGTGCCGGATCAAGCATTGACTGCTGGACGGGGGTGAGCGTCGCGTAGCCGCGTTTCGCCAATGCCTTGGCGATCGCCGGAACGGCGCCTTCATGTTCGGTCATCTATTTTTCTTCCGGAATGTCTTGCGCATCCGCGCATGGCTGCAACACTCGCAGCTCTCCATTTCGCTCTTCCTACTAACGGTTGCGGCAATTGTCAAAGTGCTGAATAACTAAAATGCACCTTCCCCCCTTCTGCAGCCACATTCACCTGCAACTGCACTTTCCAGATCAACCCTCCGCTTGCTAGCCTTGCGACGACACAGATCAATCTGGAAGGAACTGTCATGGATCTCGGTATCAACGGAAAACGCGCGCTTGTACTCGCTTCATCACGCGGCATCGGCCTCGGTATTGCCAACGCGCTTGCCGGCGAAGGCGCTCATGTGCTCTTGTGCGGCCGCACTGGCGACAAGCTTGAGGCAAATGCTGAGGCCATCAATCAATCCGGCAAGGGCAAGGCCGACTGGGTCGAGGCTGACCTTACCGACGCACAATTTGTCGACACCATTCATGCTGCAGTCAAGGCTAAGCTCGGCGGGATCGATATTCTCGTCAACAATACCGGCGGTCCGACCCCTGGAACGGCCGAGGACATGGACCCGGAAAAGCTCAATGCCTTCTTCCAGTCCATGGTGGTCCGCATCATCACCTTGACCAATACCCTCCTGCCGCTAATGAAGACGCAAGGTTACGGCCGGATCTTGACAGTAGCCTCCTCCGGTGTCTTCGAGCCGATCGCGAACCTGGCGCTATCCAATACGTTGCGCGGAGCACTTGTCGGCTGGAACAAGACGATATCGAGCGAGATTGCCGGCCATGGAATCACCAGCAACATGATACTTCCCGGCCGCATCCATACCGACCGTATCGATGAACTGGATGGCGCCAACGCAAAACGGCAGGGCAAATCACTGGAAGAAGTCCGTGCGGCATCCGTGAAATCCATTCCCGCCGGCCGGCTTGGAAAGGTTGAGGAATTTGCCGCCGCAGCCGCGTTCCTGTGCTCTGAACAAGCAAGCTATATCACGGGCACGATGCTGCGTGTCGACGGGGGCGCGTCAAAATCGATCTGAGCCAATCTCGCGGCTTCGATACAACCTCTTTTACCACTGGTGCCAATTGTCGCGTTTGCTATAGTGAGTGCGACAATTTGGCTCGCGGAGGAGGTTCGATTGAGCAGGATACGCATCTGGATGGTCGCGGCAGGTCTGGCGATCATTGTGACGGGGCTTGCATGGGTTGCCCATGGCACCGGCATCATTCAACTGCCGGCCACAGATTTCATGAGCAAACTCAGCGTGTGGACCGTCAACGGTTCTCTTGTTGCGGTATTCGGCATGATCGTGCTTTTCGGTTCATGGCGACTTTTGCGCGATGAAGCGCCCTGTCCCGTCCGGATCGATGAAGACCACGGTGTCCATCGCGAGCCCTGAGAAACTGTCTTAATGATATTTGAAGCAATGCGTGAACCCGGCGCGTGACACTCGCCAGGTTCCATTTGCGGCTTCATGCATCTTCCGCTGATGGCATCGTCATGCCATGTCCGATCCTTCGTCAGTTTTCGGCAAGCAGCGTACCAAGATCAAAAATCAATCCATCGCGCGTGCGAAAGCTCAAAGGTTCATCATGGGCACGATCGGCAACCAGCAACCGGGCAAAGATGACCTTGCGATCTTGCTTTTCAGCCCAGCCGACAAACCAGCCAAGCGGACGGTCACTTGCCGACCTGCCGTCGTGATCGCGCAGGCGGCCGCTTCCTGTTTTGCCGTGCACGCTCCAGCCATCGGGTCCCTTAAAAACCGGCACGATTTCTCTTACCATCCTTGATGCATCGCTGGAGATCGGCAGACGTCCGGTCAGGAACCGATGAAGGAACCGGACCTGTTCGTCGCCCGAAATTGCAAGCGACGACATCAGCCAGGCTTCTGTCAGTCCGTCAATTTCACCAGGACCACCGGTCACGTCGCGATTGCCGTCATCGAAGCGTTCGACGTAGTCAAAGAACCGCGCCATGCCGAGCCGCCGTGTGATCTCCTGCGAATACCAGACGATCGAATCCTTTTGCCAACCCTTAGGATCAAAGGAATGGCGAACGCGCGGCGGGCCTTCAAATGATGTCTTGAGTTCCATCGTGGGCTCTGAGCATTCTTCAAGATCCCGGCGTTATATCCCATCATGACCAAAGCCAGCTTGAAGGTCGACATTGGATAGATGCGTCGATCACACGTGCCTTCGCGAAAGATATCCTCCCCGCTTTCCGCACTGATGATGACTGTGCAGTTCAAAGGCTCAGCTGGACTGAAGCCTTGCAATGATCATGACGACGCTCCTGTTATCTCAGCCCGCCTTCTAGAAAGATTGCAATGTCATCGGCAAACGATGATAACTGGCGGGAAGCACAAATTTTTCTAGGGCAACCATGGTAAGGCCGCATCTTCCGCTCAATGCTTTGCGTGCCTTCGAGGCAGCAGCCAGACATTTGTCATTTACCCATGCAGCCATCGAACTTTGCGTCACGCAGGCGGCTGTGAGCCACCAGGTAAAGCTCCTGGAAGAGCGGCTCGGAACCAGATTGTTTCGCCGCCTGCCACGTGGTTTGATGATTACCGAGGAAGGCTTGGCACTTCTGCCGACCTTGAAAGACAGCTTTGACCGTATTGCCGAGACGCTCGAGCGCTTTGAAGGCGGCCATATGCGCGAGGTTCTGGTCGTCGGTACAATCGGCACCTTTGCCATAGGCTGGCTTTTACCGCGTCTTGGCGACTTTGCCGCGCGCCATCCCTATATCGACATTCGCGTTTCGACGAACAACAACCGTGTCGATATCGCCGCAGAGGGACTGGATTTTGCAATTCGTTTCGGAAACGGCGCCTGGCATGATATCGAGGCCACAAGGCTTGTCGACGCACCCCTTTCGCCGCTTTGTAGCCCGGCGACTGCGGACAGCCTTAAAACACCCGACGATATCAAACGGCACCCATTATTGCGTTCCTACCGGACAGACGAATGGTCAAGCTGGTTCAAGGCTGCCGGATCCGTGGCTCCGCCGCTCAGCGGTCCGGTATTTGATTCGTCCGCGCTGATGGTGGATGCTGCCTTGCAGGGGTATGGGGTAGCGCTCGCACCGCCATCGATGTTTCCCAGGCACCTGTCATCAGGGAGCCTTCGACAGCCGTTCGAGATCTACGTTTCCAAAGGCTGCTATTGGCTCACGCGCCTGAAATCGCGCACCACCACACCGGCAATGGATGCCTTCCAGACATGGATCTTAACGATGGCAGAAAAGACGCCCGGCGCCATTTAGGGATTGCTCGACAGGTTGCCAATCGGGCCGGCCTGTGCAATCACGCCGTTCTCGTTATTCAGGGGCGCCCGCAAGCGCCCTTTTCGCGTTCGCGGCCTGGCTGATCCGGCCCATAAGAGACTTCAAGAAGGGCCACGGCGATGGCGAAGGCGTTGGGACTTGATTTCGGCACGACAAACACGGTGATGGCACTTGCCGGCAGCGCCGACACGACGCAATCGATGCCGTTCACCAGCGCCGCCGGGACGACGGATACCATGCGTACCGCACTCGCCTTCATGAAGGACAAGGAGTTAGGTGCGCAGGCGCTGAAGGTCGAGGCCGGCCAGACGGCAATCAGGCAGTTCATCGACAATCCGGGCGACTGCCGTTTCCTGCAGTCGATCAAGACATTTGCCGCAAGCCCCCTCTTCCAGGGAACATTGATATATGGACGCCGCCACCAGTTTGAAGATCTGATGGAGATCTTCCTGCGGCGGCTCAAGAATTATGCGGGCAGCGCCTGGCCATCTGAAATCTCGCGCATCGTCGTTGGACGTCCGGTCCAGTTTGCCGGTGCGAGCGCCGATGAACATCTTGCGGTCGAGCGCTACAACATGGCCCTGACGCGATTGGGCTTTCCGGAAATCCACTATGTCTACGAGCCCGTCGCGGCAGCTCATTATTTTGCGCAAAGCCTTGAAAGGGACGCAACGGTCCTCGTGGCCGACTTCGGCGGCGGGACGACCGATTACTCCCTGATCCGCTTTACCCGTGAAGCCGGCAGTTTGTGTGCCGTTCCGGTCGGGCATTCGGGTGTCGGTATCGCCGGTGATCAGTTCGACGCACGGATGATCGAACATCTGGTTGCACCAGAAATCGGCAAAGGCAGTCAATTCAGGAGCTTTGACAAGATCCTCGACGTCCCGAGCAACTACTATACAAGTTTTGCCCGCTGGAACCAGTTGTCGATCTTCAAGGCTAGCCGGGAGTATGCGGATCTGAAGTCGCTCGTGCGATCGGCAATCGAGCCCGAAAAACTCGAACTGTTCATCGACCTTGTCGAACACGATGAAGGCTACCCGCTCTATCAGGCGATTTCGGCCACAAAGATGAGCCTTTCCATAAATGAGGTTGCCGAGTTCAATTTCCCGCCTCTTGGCCGGGCCGGACGAAAGAGCGTTCACCGCCACGAGTTCGAAGCCTGGATCGCCAGTGACTTAGCCCGCATGGAAAACGCTCTCGACACCGTCATGAGACAAACCGACACGCAGGCATCCGCAATCGACAAAGTGTTCTTGACGGGTGGAACATCATTTGTTCCTTCGGTGCGCGATATCTTCGTGCGCCGCTTCGGCCTGGAAAAGATCGAAAGTGGCGGAGAACTGCTTTCCATCGCACACGGTCT
The DNA here is from genome assembly GCA_023390055.1 of Pseudomonadota bacterium. Lineage (GTDB taxonomy): Bacteria > Pseudomonadota > Alphaproteobacteria > Rhizobiales > Rhizobiaceae > Neorhizobium. Next base: position 20,507 of record JAEWDP010000128.1, read on the forward strand.
GGCATTGATCGGCGAAGATGACAGTCTTGGGCAATGGGAAGCATGAGGCTTCCCTGCGTCGGGCACCTTCGATAAGATACTGTCATGATCCCCGCAAGCGACCTTGATCCCGGTGAATTGAGAGCACTTTTGCATTTTTATGCAGATGCCGGCGTGACATGGCTCGTCGATGATACGCCAATTGACCGGATAGCCGAATTTGAAGCGCAACGCGCCAGCCGCGAAGAGGCGCGCACCTCAAAACAAGCAGGACAGGCACCGGCCGACACGCAAGCGGTCGACCGCAAGGCAGCGCCAGCACCGCGTGCCACAAGCGCCTCACAACCACTCAATGCACCAATAGTCGCTGTTCCCGACGAACAGGCCGTGGCAGCTGCCCGGTTTGCAGCAGAAAGCGCCCGTTCGCTCAGTGAACTCAAGACCGCAATAGAAGCATTCGGCGGCTGCAACCTGAAAACCAGCGCCCGTTCGACCGTCACCATGAGCGGCGATCCCGTATCAAAGATCATGATTGTCGGACCGATGCCGAATGCCGACGACGACCGCGAAGGGCAGCCGTTTGCGGGTCGGCAGGGACAATTGCTTGACCGCATGCTGGCCGCCATTGGTCTTGCGCGTGATAGACTGATCGTCACCAATATCATTCCGTGGCGACCACCGGGCAACCGCATGCCGTCTCCAGCCGAGATCAACATCTGCCAGCCATTTATCGAGCGGCAGATCGCCCTCATCGAGCCCGACCATCTGCTGTTGCTTGGAAACTTTCCGGCACGCTTCTTCTTTGGCAACAGTGGCACGATCCACAGCCTGCGTGGCGAATGGCGCACGGTATCAATCGCAGGCCATACCATGCGCGCGCTGGCGACATTGCATCCACACGAACTTCTGACCGCTCCTGGCAACAAGGCGCTTGCGTGGCGTGATCTTCTGCTGTTTTCAGAGGCAATTTCCGGCCGATAACGTCGAAGGGCCGCCAATCGTTTAGGAATTATGACAATTGCCATGTATTTAACGCATGGCTGCGCAGCTTAATGTCGCATTGCAAAACCAATGCTGCACTGCGATATAAGATCGGTGTCTTGGGAGGAATGAACGTTTAAGGAACCAGGACCATGACCATACGCTCCCAGCCGACCCATTGCGGGTTTGAGAGCCTCCGTGCTGCTGGCACGCCGCCTCGCTCGACCCAGGGCTATCACCATTTCGGCTCCGCCACGAACGAACAGCTGACCGCTCGCGCCATCGGTCGGGTCGGCTCGATTACCCGTCCCGCTGCCATCTTCACTGATTTTCGCGAACGCTGATCACCAAAGGGCGTGCAAGCGCCGCTCTTTTGATTTTCAGTTCATTGGAGCCGCCTTGCGGGCGGCCTTTCGCTCCAGTCCGAGCCGATGCTCGCGGTAGACGATGAAAATGCCCGCCGCGACGGTAATGGCGGTGCCGATGATCATCGGACCCGTTGGCAGTTCTCCAAAAACCACGAACGCGATCGCAATACCGAGCAGGAATGATGTGTATTCGAATGGCGCGACAGCCGACACATCCGCGTGGCGGTAGCTTTCGGTCAGACAGATCTGTCCCACGCCACCACATATGCCGGCGCTAATCAAAAGGATCGTCTGCTGAAAGGTCAAGACGGTCCAGCCGAACGGAAGACTGACGAGCGAGAGCACGGCACCTGTCAGAGAAAAATAGAAGACAATCGTCGGTGTCTTCTCGGTCGGCACCAGTTGGCGGACCTGCACCATCGCAAGTCCGCTTAAGAAAGCCGCCGTCAAAACTGCAGCGGCCCCCAGTGCCTGCGTGGAACCGAGGCCGGCGTCCTGAAACAGCGTCAGCTTCGGCCATGAAACGATCAGGACACCTGCCATGCCGGCAATGACGGCGCTCCAGCGGTAGATGCGGACCTTTTCGCCGAGAATCAGTGCAGCGAACACGACCGCCATCAACGGCGAGGCGTAGCCTATCGCAATAGCTTCTGGCAGCGGCAGATGGACAAGGCCGTAGAAGCCGAAGGCCATCGACATAATGCCGAACACGCCACGCTTGAAATGGCCCCAGGGCCTTTTTGTGCGCACCGCCGTCAAAAGATCGCGATGCCATGCGAGATAGGCGATGATCGGGATCATCGCGAAAGCAGACCGGTAGAACGTGATCTGCCCAGGCTGAACGTCTGCCCCTGCGGCCTTGATGCAGGTCTGCATCATCACGAAGACCATTACGGAAAGTATCTTGAGGGCGATCCCGCGCAGGGGATTTCCCGGTTCAGTGTCCATTCGCGAACTCGTGGATGTGTGGCCGTCTCAATGGCCGATAGCGGGAGAAAACAACTTGCACGCAGTATCTCTGTCAAGCCTAAAGGAAGTCTTGAAAAGGCAATGTGATATCTGAAGATAAGAGCATTTACGCTAAGCGAGAAAGATCAATATCACTCATCAGCAACCGAGGCGAGCCGCACATTCTGTTAGCATCGTGTTAGCAACCCGTTGCTAGGTTGGCACCTCTCACGCTGCCGAAAGGATCTGCCGTCGTGTCTTTACCAGAACGTGCCAGTTCAAGACCGGCACACCTGTCCGAAAGGACTGACCGCATCTGGAAACCAGCGGGGCGAAGTCCAAGACCCTGCCTTTCCACTTTCTAAGCCATCTCATACTTCTATTGCGCGTATAGGAATTCCCGTCTCAATGGGTACACCGGACAGTAAAATCGTTGAACTAGCGAACTATCGACCAACCGACTTCGTTCTCGAACGGTGCGACCTCACCTTCGAACTGGACCCCGCCAATACCAAGGTAGAGGCCCGGTTGATCTTCCATCGCCGCGAGGGCAGCGATCTTGAAGCTCCGTTGATCTTAGACGGCGACGAGCTTTCAATGTCTGGTCTGCTCCTCGATCAAAATGAGGTCCCCGAAAGCCAGTATACTGCGACCGAGCAAGCGTTGACGATCCGTGATCTGCCCGAAAGCGCGCCCTTCGAAATCACGATAACCACCTTCATCAATCCTGAAGCCAACACGCAATTGATGGGCCTTTATCGGACGAACGGGGTTTACTGCACGCAATGCGAGGCGGAAGGCTTTCGCCGCATCACGTATTTTCCCGACCGGCCGGACGTGCTGGCGCCCTACACGATCACCATCATTGCCGACAAGGCTGCCAATCCCCTGCTCCTGTCGAACGGGAATTTTCTCGGCGGCGGTGATTTCGACGAAGGCCGCCACTTCGCCGCCTGGTTCGATCCGCACCCGAAACCGAGCTATCTTTTTGCGCTGGTTGCCGGTGACCTTGGCGTTGTCGAGGACACGTTCACGACGATGTCCGGCCGCACGGTGGCACTGAAGATCTATGTCGAGCACGGCAAGGAGCCACGCGCGGCATACGCGATGGATGCGCTCAAGCGTTCCATGGCGTGGGACGAGACACGTTTCGGACGCGAATATGATCTCGACATCTTCATGATCGTGGCCGTGTCCGACTTCAACATGGGGGCGATGGAGAACAAAGGGCTCAACGTTTTCAACGACAAGTACGTGCTGGCAGATCCGCAAACCGCGACAGACCAGGACTATGCCAATATCGAGGCGATCATCGCCCATGAATATTTCCACAACTGGACAGGAAACCGCATTACCTGTCGCGACTGGTTTCAGCTCTGCCTCAAGGAAGGCCTCACGGTCTACCGCGACCATGAATTTTCTGCCGACATGCGCTCGCGTGCAGTCAAGCGCATTGCCGAGGTCCGGCACCTGAAATCGGAACAGTTTCCCGAAGATGCAGGCCCGCTCGCCCATGCCGTGCGCCCGACGAAGTACCGCGAGATCAACAATTTCTATACGACGACGGTCTACGAAAAAGGCTCCGAAGTCACCCGCATGATAGCCACCTTGCTCGGGCCGGACGGCTTCAAGAAGGGCATGGACCTCTATTTCGATCGCCATGACGGAGATGCGGCCACTGTCGAGGACTTCGTCAAATGCTTTGAAGACGCCAGCGGCCGTGACCTTGAGCAATTCTCTCTTTGGTACCATCAGGCCGGCACGCCTCTGGTAACGGCATCCAGCGCCTATGATGCGGCGACGGCGACATTTTTCCTGTCACTCGAACAGATGGTTCCCGCAACTCCCGGGCAGCCAAACAAGAAGGTGATGCATATTCCGCTCTCCTTTGCCCTCATCCTCGACAATGGTTCGCTCGCGACACCTTCGCACGTCTCCGGTGGCGAGGTTTATGGTGACATCCTGCACCTGAAGGAACGCAAGCAGACCTTCGCCTTTTCCGGGATTTCATCACGCCCGGTACTGTCGCTCAATCGTGGTTTTTCTGCTCCGGTCAACCTTCACCTGGAACAGGGTCCGGATACCCTCGCACATATTGCGCGTCATGACAGCGACCTCTTTTCCCGCTGGCAGGCGCTCAACGATCTGATCCTTCCAACCCTGTTACAGGCAGTACAGGATATCCGCGACGGGCATGAAGCCACCTGCCCCGACATTGCCGTTTCGGCTCTTCTCGAAACGGCCGCAGACGACAGGCTCGAACCGGCTCTGCGTGCCCAGGTTCTTTCGCTACCGGGCGAGACCGATATTGCGCGTGAGCTTGGCCAAAACAGCGACCCCGATGCCATCCATGGTGCACGAACGGCAATTCTTGCCGCGATTGCCGGGAAAGGACGCACGGTCTTCAAAAAACTCTACGACGACATGATGTGCACGGACGGCTTTGCCCCGGATGCGCAAAGTGCCGGGATGCGCGCATTGCGCAACAGCGCGCTGTCCTATCTTACCTATGCGGAACAGTCACCTGAGCGAGCATCCGCCCATTATGCCACGGCAGACAACATGACAGATCTGATCCAGGCATTGACGGTTTTGACCCATCGCTTCCCGCAGAGCGACGAGGCAAAGGAAGCCCTTGAAGCCTTCGAGCAGCGCTTTTGCGACAATCCGCTCGTCATCGACAAATGGCTTGCCGTACAGGCAACGATCCCGGGCCATGACGCTCTTGATCGCGTCAAGGCGCTGATGACGAACCGGCATTTCGTGGCCAGCAATCCCAACCGCTTCCGTTCACTCATCGGCAGCTTCGCATTTGCCAATCCCACGGGTTTCAATCGCCCCGACGGTGCAGGCTATGATTTCCTTGCGGATGAAATTCTTAAAATTGATCGGAAGAACCCGCAACTGGCCGCACGCATATTGACGTCAATGCGCTCCTGGCGATCCCTTGAGCCGGTGCGCGCAGATCATGCGCGCTCAGCTTTGGTGACAATCGAGCGAAGCACCACACTGTCAACGGACGCCCGCGACATCGTGGAACGTATACTTACGGGTTAAGTTTTTCCTATCACAACCTCTGATTCCAATTTAATCCCTGCAAATTCAATTAGTTAAAAAACTATTACCAAACCTCTGGACACGGCGAATCACTCATGATTCATTAGGTCAGATTCGGGCGAGCGGTGCGCCGGATTTCCATGAGGGCACAAATGAAAACGATGGTCGACGTGCGGCAGGAGACTGCCGGCGAAGGGTGGTTGCATCTCAAATTTCCAGGAGTGCGCAAGGCTCCGAGGTTGTTTTCCGGTGATGCAAACCTGACGGTAACGCCGATTACGCGGCATCTGCCACGGGTCGAACTGGTCCTGAAACAGTCCATCCCGCTTCTTATCCTCGCCTTTCTGCTCGTTGTCGCGACGTCGCGCAGCCTTGGCCTTGTCAACGAACATGCCCGCATGGAAGAGGCCGCCCGTCAGGCAACGTCACTATTGGCAACTGCGGCTGTGGCCTCGCTCGCCGGCCATGAGGCGAGCCTTGTGGCCGGCGAGCGCAAGGCCGCCGAAACGCGCCTTTTGCAGTACCTTCCGCAGGATCGTCTGGATGAAGACGCCTTTCTCCTCCTGGTCAATCCTGCCGGCAAGGTCTTTGGCGGCATTGCGGCCGGCCCGTATATCGGACAGCGCTTGACTTCGCTTCTGCCAGAAATGGCCGCGCTTCGCCGGTTCAATGGCACAGGACTGATCGAAACCTCGATCGGCGAAGAACCGCATTATGCCGCGATCCATTCGCTCGGCAAGGATGGCGGCCTGATCGTTGCGGCTCACTCGCTCGCCTCCATCCAATCCTTCTGGCGCCATGAACTGTCCCTCAATGTCACGCTGTTTGCCTGTATCTCGGTCATCCTGCTGGTAATTCTCTATGCCTATTATGTACAGGTGAAACGGGCACGGGAAGCTGACGAGACCTTCCTGGAAGCAAATCTCCGCATCGAGACGGCGTTGTCTCGTGGCCGTTGCGGATTGTGGGACTTCGACGTCGCCAATCGGCGCCTCTTCTGGTCAGGCTCAATGTACGAAATGCTCGGGCTGCCACCGTCCGGCAAGCTGCTTTCCTTTGCCGATGCCGCACGGATGATGCACCCGGCCGATGGCAATCTCTATGCGCTTGCGCGGACCATCAGCCGTGGAAACGCAAAGCAGGTGGATCAGGTGTTTCGGATGCGCCATGCCGCAGGACATTATGTGTGGATGCGGGCTCGTGCACAGGTGGTACGAACCAGTGCGGGACGCGCGCATATCATCGGCATTGCCATGGACGTTACCGAGCAGCACCGGCTGGCACAGCGCTACGCCGAAGCCGACCAGAGACTGGCAGATGCGATCGAATGTACGTCGGAAGCCTTTGTCTTGTGGGACAAGAACAATCGCCTCGTCATGTGCAACGCGCATTTCCAGCAGGCATACGGCTTGCCGGACAGCGTCCTCGTCCCCGGCACGGAACGTCACGTCGTCAATGCAGCCGCAGCACGGCCCGTTATCGAGCGACGCATCGTCGACCCCGAGCAGAACGGTCAGTCACGCACCAGAGAAGTGCAACTCGCCGACGGGCGCTGGCTGCAGATCAATGAACGACGCACGCGCGACGGCGGCATGGTTTCGGTGGGAACCGACATCACGTTGATCAAGCGCCATCAGGAGAGACTGCGTGATTCGGAACGGCGCCTGATGGCAACGATCGGTGATCTGTCTTCTTCCCAGAAGAAGCTCGAGCACCAAAAGGAAGAATTGTCGATTGCCAATGCCAACTATCTTGCGGAAAAGGAGCGCGCCCAGGCGGCCAACAAGGCCAAGTCGGAATTCCTGGCGAACATGTCCCACGAACTGCGCACACCGCTCAATGCAATCCTCGGCTTTTCCGAGATCCTTGTCGGCGAGATGTTCGGCCCAGTTGGCTCGCCGAAATACAGCGAATACGCCCGTGACATCCATGACAGCGGCCAGCATCTTTTGAACCTCATCAGCGACATTCTCGACATGTCGAAGATCGAGGCCGGACACATGAAGATCCACAACGAGAGCATCGATCTCGTACCGCTGATCGAGGAAAGCCTGCGCCTCACATCCATTTCCGCGCTGGAAAAGAATATCGCGGTTGAGCAATGCCTGGCGGACAATCTGACCATGATTGGCGATCGCCGCGCCATGAAACAGGTCATGCTGAACCTTTTGTCAAATGCCGTCAAATTCACGGATAACGGTGGTCGCATCGTGGTTCGCGCCCACAAATCGCATACCGGCCTGCGCCTGATGATCGCAGATACGGGGATCGGCATTCCAAAGCCCGCCTTGCCCAAAATCGGACAACCGTTCGAACAGGTTCAAAGCCAGTATGCCAAGAGCAAGGGCGGCTCGGGCCTCGGCCTTGCGATTTCACGGTCGCTCATCGCCCTGCATGGCGGCTCGATGCGCATTCGCTCCTGCGTCGGCCGGGGAACTGTCGTATGCCTCCACGTGCCCGAACCGCAAGCCGATGACAACGCTACCGTTCGCTACCAACGACACGCCTGAAGATTACCCTCACCGCTTTCGACATCCGCTTCACCTCCCCTTCCAGTGTGCGGATGTCAGGGCAATCGCCCGCCTTGCAGACACGCTCGACAAGACCGGCTGGTGCATCCTTGGGATCGAAGGGGCCGTCAATGCAAAGCCGGATGATCTGGGAGAGTTCCGTAAACAGGCGTAGTGCTTCCAGCACCAAATCGAGATCACCGGGTGCCATCAGGTCGGCCCCGAGCGTCATCAGCGCTTCTGCAGTACTGAAGCCATGACCGTCAGCGACAATACCGCGTGCCGGCGCCACAAGACGCAGATACTGCGCGATGAACTCTATATCGATCAAACCGCCTGGGATCAGCTTGAAGTCCCAGATGTCACGCGGCGGCTTTTCGGCCTCGATGAGGGCACGCATTTCCTGAACGTCGGTTGCAATCTTTAAAACATCCGGCGTCGTGGAAAGCGCCTGCGCAATCACGGCCTCAGCCTCTTTCACAAGGCTTGCATCACCGCTGACCAGCCGTGCCCGCGTCAAGGCCATGTGTTCCCACGTCCAGGCTTCTTCCTGCTGATACTTGCGAAAGGCCGTAATGCGGGTCGCAACGGGTCCCTTGTTGCCTGAAGGTCGCAGCCGCATATCGACCTCGAAGAGCACGCCCTCGGCCATTGGAGCAGACAGGGCAGCGATCAGGCGTTGCGTCAGGCGCGTAAAATAGCGCGTGCTGTCGAGGGGCTTTGGCCCGTCCGATTCCAGGACCTGCGCATCGTAGTCATAGAGCAGGATAAGATCGACGTCGGAGGCAGCAGTCAGTTCAAAACTGCCAAGCTTGCCCATCCCCATCAACGCGACCCGCCCGCCGGAAAAGCGGCCATGTGCTGCTTCGATTTCGCGCTCGACCGCGTTCAGGGCCTGCTCGATCAGGAGGTCGGCAAGGTCGGTAAAGGCATGGCCGGCCTGCATGCCGTCAATCGCGCCCGTCAGCAATCTGATCCCGATCAGGAACTTCTGCTCGGCTGCAAAGATGCGCAGGCGATCCAGCCGTTCCTCGTAATGCCCGGCGGAGAGCAGGAATGTGTGCAGCCTCTCGCCGAGATGATCACGTGTCGGCAATTCGGCCATCAGGCCGGGATCAAGCATGCCGTCAAAGACATGCGGCCTGGACGAAATGATATCGGCCAGCCGCGGAGCAGACGCCATGACCGATACGATCAAGGAGAGGAGTGCCGGATTGTTGCCGATGAGAGAAAACAGCTGAATACCGGCCGGAAGGCCGGATAAAAAGCTGTCGAAACGAAGAAGCGCCTCGTCGGCGCGGCTACTTTGACCAAAGGCTTTCAGCAGATCCGGTATCATTTCGGTCAGCCGCTCTCGTGCTTCAACCGACTGTACGGCACGGTAGCGGCCATAATGCCAGGTCCGGATGACGCCGGAGATTGCGTCGGGTCGTTCAAACCCGAGTGCCGCCAATGTCTTCAATGTTTCCGGGTCGGCCTGCTGGCCGGTAAAGACGAGATTGCCTTCCACACCCGACAGTTTTGCCTCCTGTTCGAACAGCCGGGCATAGCGCTTTTCGACAGTGCGCAACGTCTTCTCCAGACTGGCGGAGAACGCTTCAGTGTCAGAAAAACCCGCCATGAAGGCAATGCGCTTCAATTCCGCCTCTGTCGTCGGCAGGCTGTGCGTCTGTTCGTCCCGCACCATCTGGATGCGGTGTTCGACGTCTCTCAAGAACCAGTAAGCATCCGTCAGTTCCCTTGCGATCTCCGGGGTGATCCAGTTTGCCTCGGCAAGGGATAAAAGCGCATCCTCGGTGCGCCTGGCTCTCAATGGCGGCATGCGTCCGCCGGCAATCAATTGCTGCGTCTGCGCAAAGAATTCTATCTCGCGTATGCCCCCACGTCCAAGCTTGATGTCATGTCCTTTGATTGCGATCGCACCATGCCCCTTGTGAACATGGATCTGGCGCTTGATCGAATGGATGTCTGCAATCGCGGCATAGTCCAGGTATTTTCGAAAGACGAAGGGCACGAGGTGCTGGAGGAACGCCTCACCGCCTGCAATATCGCCGGCCATGGCACGCGCCTTGATAAAGGCTGCCCGCTCCCAGTTCTGTCCCCGGCTTTCGTAGTAGAGCAGTCCGGCCTCGAGCGGCACGGCAAGCGGAGTGGAGCCGGGATCCGGCCGCAGCCTGAGGTCGGTGCGAAAGACATACCCGTCGGCGGTCCGTTCCTGAAGGATGCGAACGAGACGTCGCATCATGCGTGCGTAGATTTCCGATCCGTCCATCGGGTCCGGCAAGATCCCGCTTTCAGGATCGAAGAAGACAACGATATCGATATCGGACGAGTAGTTCAGCTCAAAACCGCCAAGCTTGCCCATGCCGATGACGATAAGGCCCGATCCTTCGCTCGGATTGTCAGGCTCCTTCAACACAAGCTTGCCACTGTCATGGGCGACAAGCAGGAGATGGTCTATCGACGCTGCCACGGCGGCATCAGCCAGGAGAGTGAGGTAACGGGTCGTATCGCGGGCGCTGAAGATCCTGGCAAGATCCGCAAGCGCCACGAGAAAAGATACGCTGCGCTTCATGCGTCGCAGCTGCGTCATCACCTCTGCTTCCGACGGTGTCACGCCATCGACTGGACGCCACGCGCAGCGGGTGGCATCGATCATTTCCTGCAGCTTCTGCTCGATCGGCCCGATGGCGGCCATCGTGAGAAGATGCGGATAGATCGTCGCCGTTTCAAGAAGATAGGGCGAAAGAGACAGCGCGGAGATCAGGAACGCTTTCAATGCGCCGTCCTCGGCTATCACCTCGGCAAGCGCTTCATCCTGTCTGGCGGCATCCTTCACGACAGCCCATGCAGATCGTGCCTCCGCCTGACTGCGTGGGCGAATTACATCCATTTCAACGAGGTCAAGCCGCCCATCGGTTGTCTTCACGAACGTCTCCTCGCTTCACCCTGGTAAAGTCGTGTCACGACTTGCCGCTCATCCGCCAAGAATTGTGGACACCCTCGCAATTCGCCTATCCATCTTAACCCGGATATGCCTCCAGCCAGCCAGGTTCTCGATCCTTCAGGAATTCGATCTTGCAAAGGGCACGACCCTGCCCGCCGAACTGGCCGCACGTTCATCCATGATGTCCTGGTCCGGTCTCAACAGCGATGGCGATACTTTCCATTGCCTGTTGTCTTGCGCATGGACGATCACCGTCTTGCGATTGCGCCGAACGACAATACCGCGAACGAGCATGTCGTCTGGACCCGTGAACATGACACGGCTGCCGATTGTCAGTTTCTGTAGGGCGGCAGTCGTCTTCTGCTGATGCAGGAACTCCAGCCGATCGACGATCCGATCATTGAGTTCCAACAGTTCGGCTTCGCTGAAATTCTCGATATCGATCATCATCCGGCTCCATCTCATCTGGAGCCGCCATTTTACGCACACCCGGGGCCATGATTGAAGACCGCGCGAGCGCCATACCCGGAAAACTTGCGTGCACGATGTGCTTGTTTTCACATCGCAGGTAGCGTTGTTTCGAAAACTATGCCTTGAGGAGAGGAAAGACCATTGTAGCTGTCAGGCCTGATGCGTCTTCGCGATCTTCATGTGTTGGCGACAGGACAAGCGAGCCTCCATGCAGTTCCATCACCGCTTCCACAAGCGAGAGCCCGAGACCGGTCCCGGGCTTGGAGCGACTGGCATCAAGCCGTACGAACCGTTTGGTTACCTCACCACGCTTTTCTGCAGGAATGCCGGGCCCATTGTCACAAACGGATAGACGAATTGCGGTTGCATCCCGGGCCAGAACGACCCTGATCGCCTTTTCCCCTTCACCTTCGGCGGCATATTTGATGGCGTTGTCGAGAAGGTTGAAGATCGCCTGGCCTATGAGCTCACGATTGCCATTGACCTTGATGTCCGAAGCGATCGACGTCGTCAGCGACAGGCCTGCCTCTTCTGCCACGGGCTCGTAGAGTTCGCAGCTGTCCGAAGAAATGGCGCATAAATCGACCTCGCTCATTTCGGCGGCAAGCGAGCCCGCCTCAACGCGCGAAATCATCAGCAATGCATTGAATGTCCGGATCAGTTGATCCGATTCGGAAATGATCCCCTCAAGAGCCGTTCGGCGGCTATCCGTATCATCCTCGGCCAAGGCATCGGCCGCCTTGTTGCGCAACCGTGTCAAAGGTGTCTTGAGGTCATGAGCAATGTTGTCGGAGACCTGGCGAAGTCCTTCATTGAGCTTTTCAATGCGCCCGAGCATGGCGTTCAGTGATTCCGACAGGCGGTCGAATTCATCACCGGATCTGCCAACCGGCAACCGTTGCGACAGATCGCCGGCCATGATCTTCTGGCTGGCTGCCGACATCCTGTCGATGCGTTTCAAGGCATTGCGCCCGATGCCGAACCAGATGAACAGGGCTCCGACACCCATGATCGTCAGTGCGACCATCAGCGCACGCCGCACGATGCCGCGAAAACGTCCCGGCTCACCAAGGTCGCGCCCGATCATCACGCGCAGGCCATTTTCCATGAAAAGCACGTTGGCGATCGCCATATGCCGTTCCGCAGGACCGCTTTCGCTATAGGGTTCATAAGTGAAGGGAAACCGTGTCCAGCCTTCATGGCCAAGAACCCCCGGCTCGACCGAGGCAACGTTGCCCGCCAGTATCTCGCCGTTCATGCCTGCAATGACATAAAGGTTGGCACCAGGCTGGCGTGCCCGGCGCTCCATCATCCGAAGCATGCCGTTGACGCCACCGCGTTGATAGGCGCGTTGCATGTCGCCAATCTCTTCAACGAGATTGTCGCGCGTCTGCTGAACGAGGATGCGCTCCGACATCGCGGTCACATAAAAGACCAGGAAGGCGGCGCAGATCGCAAAGAGCAGTATGTAAAGCCCCGACAGCCGAACAGCCGTTGATCGGAGCATGAGGCGAAGCCGCGTCATCGGTTACGCTTCATCCTTGATCATGTAGCCGGCGCCGCGGATCGTCTTCAGGAGCGGTTTGTCGAAGTCCTTCTCGATCTTCGAGCGCAAACGCGAGACGTGGACATCAATGACATTGGTCTGCGGATCAAAATGATAGTCCCAGACGTTTTCCAGAAGCATCGTGCGGGTCACGACCTGTCCGGCATTCTTCATCAGGTATTCCAGGAGACGGAACTCGCGGGGCTGCAGGAGAACGTCCTTGCCTGCCCGCTTCACTTCGTGGGACAGCCGGTCGAGTTCCAGGTCTCCCACACGATAGACCATATCCTGTTCAGGCGTCCCCTTGCGCCGGCCAAGCACCTCGACACGGGCCAGAAGCTCGGAAAAAGCATAGGGTTTTGGCAGGTAATCGTCCCCACCGGCCCTCAAGCCCGTTACCCTGTCATCGACCTGCCCAAGGGCCGACAGGATCAGAACGGGCGTATTGATCGCACGCTTTCGCAATTCGCTGATGACCGATAGCCCGTCACGCCTGGGCAGCATGCGGTCGATCACCATGACATCGTAACTGTTTTCGGCCCCCATGAAGAGACCGCTTTCACCGTCACTTGCATGGTCGACCACGATGCCTGCCTCACGGAAAGCCTTCGTCATGTAGGCTGCAGCCTCAAGGTCGTCTTCAATCACCAGAATCTTCATGTGCGGTACAATAGCGTCAGTGGGCAGCTTTGCACCATCAGATTCGTTGACAGTAATGTCACGTGTCGGAGTTCCCATCGGCGCGGTTCCTCATATACGGATGAAACAGGAAAGGGCACCGACCGTTGCCGGCGGCGCCCTTCATCTTGTTTTCGCTTCGTCTTGATCAGCTCTCGTCGATCGGCAGGGCCAGGAAGCGGCTGCCACGATCCGACTCTACCTGGAAGAGCGCACGGGTGCGTCCATCCTTGCGAGCCTGTTCGATCGTCTTGTCAACATCGCTGGCCTTTTCGACCGGCTTGTTGTTGACCGAAACGATCTTTTCGCCGCTACGCAGGCCGCGCGCGGCCGCCTCGGAGCTTGGATCGACATCGGTTACGGCAAGGCCCTTACCATCTTCTGCAGGGGCAACGGTGATGCCGAGGCTGGCAAGAGCCTGTTCGCTGGCGGGAGCGTCCTTCTCCGAGCCGTCCGTGTCCGCCTTTGCAACATCTTCACTGGCGAGATTGCCAAGTGTCACATCGATGGTTTCAGAACTGCCATTGCGCCAGACAGTGATTTCGACATCGGTGTTGGGGCCGATCGCTGCCACCTTGCGGGCAAGGTCACGCGCATCCTTGATCGGATCGCCGTTCAAGGCAGTAATGACGTCACCTTCAGTGATGCCGGCCTTGGCGCCCGGCGATCCTTCCTGAGGAACAACGACCAGTGCACCTTGTGCTTCCGACAGACCAAGCGATTCTGCGATATCCTTGTTGACGGGCTGGATCTGTACGCCAAGCCAGCCACGCTCGACCTTGCCGTCATCCATCAGTTCCTTCACGACATCCTTTGCAACGGAAGACGGAATTGCAAACGCAATGCCGACATTGCCGCCTGATGGCGAGAAGATCGCGGTGTTGATGCCAACGACCTCACCTTCGAGGTTAAAGGCCGGACCACCGGAGTTGCCGCGGTTTACGGCTGCGTCGATCTGGATATAGTCGTCATAGGGACCGGAGCCGATGTCACGACCACGGGCCGAAACGATACCTGCCGTCACAGAGCCACCAAGACCGAACGGGTTGCCGACAGCGACCACCCAGTCACCGACACGCACCTTTGTGTCGTCGGCGAAGTTGACATAAGTGAATTCCCGGTTTGCATCGACCTTCAATACGGCGAGATCGGTCCGGCTGTCCTTGCCGATGAGCTTGGCGTCAAGCTCGGTGCCATCATCAAGCACGACGGTAAACGCTGCGCCATCGGACACCACGTGGTTGTTGGTGACCAGATAGCCGTCTTCGGAGATGAAGAAGCCGGACCCTTGCGAGGTCGGACGCAGGCGATGGGGCCGATCAGGGCGGTTGCGTTCGGCACGATCACGATCGCGCTCACCAAACTGCTGACCACCAAACTCACGGAAGAAGCGCTTCAGGGGATGGTCGTCCGGCAGGTTTTCAAAACCCTGGCCGCCGAAATTGAAGGAAAAATTGCCATTGTCGTTGACAGGCTGGACTTCAGACTGGACACGGACAGAAACAACTGCCGGGGAAACAGCCGAGACCACGTCCGCAAAGCTTGGAGCCTGGGGGGCCTGAACCTTGACCGGATCGGCAAACGAACTGGCGACCTGTGCGGGAATACCACTCGACAGCATCAACGCTGCTAGACCGGCAACCGTCGAGGCCTTCAGGACTGTTTTCAGCGAGGGCTTTCCAAGATTATTGTTGAGCATAGTGAGTTACCTTCTCTCTTCACTGACTTTATCCGGGACCTCCCGGAAGGCGGTAGATGCCAGGAGATATAGGCAACGTCACCTTAACTGCAGGTGTCGTGCGGATGAAATCTTGGTAATGTTTTCCTCAGTCCTTGCCGAGAAGCTCATCGATGCGAGCCTGTTCTTGCGGCGTCAGGGGGCTTGGCGCGCGACCACGCAATCGCCCACGTGCCATCAGGAAGAGTATCAACCCACCCGTCAGAAGCATTGCTGCCGGCGCAATCCACAAGATCAGTGTTTTCATCGAAAAGCGCGGTTTCAACAAGACAAATTCACCATAACGTGAAACCACGTAGGCGATGACCTCATCGTCGCTGTCGCCATCCGTCAGGCGTTCGCGCACGAGAACCCGCAGATCGCGGGCCAGTTCGGCATTGGAATCGTCAATCGACTGGTTCTGGCAGACCATGCAGCGCAGTTTTGACGAAAGATTGCGCGCACGCTCCTCGAGAACCGGATCGGACAGGATTTCGTCCGGATTGACCGCAAGTGCCGGAAATTGAGAAACGAAGAGCATCAGGGCGATGAAAAGCGGCCGGATCATTCAGCCGCCTCCACCGAAGCTCGAACCGGACGGGCCTTGCGCCTTGGAGCACCCACACGCAATCGTCTATCCGACAGCGAAACAAATCCGCCAAACATCATGATGAGGCAGCCACCCCAGATACACAGGATGAAGGGTTTCCACCAGATCCTCACAACCATGCCGCCGCTGGCAATCGGATCGCCGAGCGAGACATAGAGCTGACTGGCCCCGAACGTGACGATACCTGCTTCTGTCGTCGGCATGCGACGTGCCGTATAAAGCCGTTTCGACGACCAGGTATCGGCGACAGCCACCCCGCCGCGGCTGATCGTGAAGTGGCCACGCTCTTCCGTAAAATTCGGACCGACCGCTTCGCGCATACCGTCGAAGACGAGCGTGTAGCCACCGGCGTCCACACTTTCTGATATCTTCATCTCGACGACAGTCTCGGTCTCGAAGGTGGTCACCATGATGATACCAAGAACCGTCACGCCAAGTCCCAGATGGGCAAGTGCTGTTCCAAAAGCCGAGCGTGGGAGACCGACAAATCGACGCCAGGCCACATTGAAGGCAAGCTTGCCGAAACCGGCCCGGTACCAGAGATCGCTGAATGCTCCGAAAATGCACCAGAAGGCGAGGATGAGACCGAAAATGGCCATGACTGGCCCGCCGTTCTCAATATAATAGAGGCTGAGACCGGCGAGCAATGCGAGGCCTGCCGCCACATAGAGCCTTTGCATGGCCCCCAGAAGATCGCCGCGCTTCCAGGCCAGCATCGGGCCGAACGGAACCGCGATCAGCAACGGGATCATCAGCAGTCCGAAGGTCATGTCGAAGAACGGCGCGCCAACCGAGATCTTTTCTCCCGTCAACGTTTCCAGCACGAGCGGATAAAGTGTCCCGATGAGGATGGTCGCCGTTGCGACCGTCAGGATCAGGTTGTTGAGAACGAGTGCTCCTTCACGCGAAATCGGCGCGAACAGGCCGCCTGACTTCAGCATCGGGGCGCGCCACGCAAAGAGCGCGAAGGCACCGCCGATAAACAGCATCAGGATCACCAGAATGAAGATGCCGCGTGTCGGATCGGTGGCGAATGCATGGACGGATGTCAGGACACCGGAGCGGACGAGAAAGGTGCCCAGCAGCGACAGGGAGAAGGTCATGATCGCCAAAAGGATGGTCCAGATCTTCAACGCTTCGCGCTTTTCCATGACGAGTGCGGAATGGAGAAGAGCGGTCCCTGCAAGCCAGGGCATGAAGGAGGCATTTTCAACCGGATCCCAGAACCACCACCCGCCCCAGCCAAGCTCGTAATAGGCCCAGTAGGATCCCATCGCGATACCCGCTGTCAGAAATGTCCAGGCTGCAAGCGTCCATGGGCGGACCCAGCGTGCCCAGGCTGCATCGATACGGCCTTCGATCAAGGCTGCAACGGCAAACGAAAAGCAGACGGAAAAGCCGACATAGCCGAGGTAGAGGAGCGGCGGATGCACCGCCAGTCCGGGGTCTTGCAGGATCGGATTGAGATCCTGCCCCTCGGCTGGTGCCGGTGCGAGCCGGACGAAGGGATTGGAAGTCAGGAGAATGAAGAAAGTGAAGGCAGTCGTGATCCACGCCTGGACTGCCAGGACATTGGCGCGCAGCGTTTCAGGCAGGTTGCGGCCGAAGAATGCAACAAGCGCACTGAAAAGGGTAAGGATCAGGAGCCAAAGCATCATCGATCCTTCGTGATTGCCCCATACCCCGGAGAACTTGTAGATCGCCGGCATCATCGAATGTGAATTCTCAAAGACATTCTTCAAGGAGAAATCAGAGACCACGTAGGCCCAGGTCAGCGCGCAAAAGGAAAACAATACCAGAAGGAACATCATGATCGCACCGACCGGTGCCAGGGCCATCATCGCCGCATCATTGCGACGTGCGCCGATCAGGGGAATGATCGAAACGACAAGCGATGTCGCGAGCGCGAGAACAAGTGCGTAATGGCCAACTTCGATGATCATTGTGTTGCCGCTTCCCCGCCATGTTGCCACACACCCTGTTCCTTCAGGCTGTCTGCGACTTCCTTGGGCATATAGTTTTCATCATGCTTGGCCAGAACGGAATCGGCAACAAAGGCGTTTGTCGTGGCATCAAACGCACCCTCTGTCACCACACCCTGTCCCTCGCGAAACAGATCGGGAAGGATGCCGGTATAGCTGACCGGCACGGTTCCGGCGCCGTCAGTGACGGCAAAGGTTATGGTCGAGCCTTCACCACGCTTGACGGATCCTTCGGCCACAAGGCCACCAAGACGGATGCGTGTTCCAGGCGATACCTGTGTGTCGGCAAGATCGGCCGGCATGTAGAAATAGGCAACCGACTGACTGAATGCGAACATGACGAGCAGCACGGCGGCGAGAATGAAGCTCATGCCACCTAAGATGATTGCAAGCCGTTTCTGTTTGCGTGTCATTGCGTTACTCCATCAACGGCAAGACCGGCCTTGCGGGAAATGGCCATCAGTTGCTGTCCCTCGCTACTGTCTGCCGGAAAGGTCTCAAGCCCGCTTTTCAGCGCTTCCAGAGCCTTGTCCTTGTCGCCAAGCACGGAATAGGAGCGGATCAATTGCAACCAGCCCGCAAGATCGTTCGGGTTCTCTTGCAACCGGGCTGCAAGACCGTCCACCATGGAGCGAATGAGTTCCTGCTGATCGCCGTCGGAAAGGCTTTCGACTGCAGCAATGTCGCTTTGTGACAATTCACCCGCCGTCCCGGCTTTGACAGGGTCGCCACCGGACGCTGCGATATGCTGCCGGATCAATTCCATCCAGGGTGCGTCAGGTGGTGATGCCTTGGCAATGTCTTCAAAGGCGCTCAGCGCCTCATCGAGGCGTCCCGCCTGCTCAAGCCCGAGCGCCACATAAAAGCGGGACCGTGGATTGTCCGGTTGCAGGCGAACGCTTTCTTCGAATGCAAGGCGTGCATCTTCGGTAACGATACCGTCATTGGCCGCAACCAGGGTCTCGCCAAGTCCCGACAGGCGCTGCGCACTGTCTCCCAGCAAACGGATTGCATTCCGGTAGGCAAGTTCTGCATCGCCAAGCCGCATGGCCTTGAAATAGATCGGCGCCAGAAGATCCCATCCGGCTCCGTCGTTCGGGTTTTTGGCTAAATGCTGTTCGGCCTTGGCAACCAGAAGCGCCATGTTGTTGCCAGGATTGGCAAGCCTCGCCGCAAGCGGCTGGTCAGGCAGTTGCGGGCTGCCAAGCAAAAGATAAAGCGACAGGCCGACAGCCGGTACGATAACTGTCACGGCAATTGCACTCAGGCTCATGCTTTTACCCGATGTGGTGGCCTTCGCATCATCGCTGGCTTGTCCGGCCACCGACAAAAGCCGGCGTCCGATCTCCGCCCTGGCGTATTCAGCTTCCTCGGCCGAGATCAGGCCATGTCCGCGATCACGATCAAGCTCGGCCAACTGGTCACGGTAGACAGCGATTTCGCCAGCGCGTTCCGCCACGACCGGCTGCGCATTGCGCGCAAGGGTCATGATCAGGACGGCTGCAACGGCCGCGGTCAAAACAGCGAGGATGATCCATAAAAACATGATTGCCCAATTACTTTAAGCGACCGGGCTTTCCAACAGGCAAGCCGGCAATGACGCAGATTTGAGGCGTTTGGCCGCAATCTTCGAGGCAATGATCTGCCCTTCTCCAGACCTCGCAACCATGATTTACGTCAAATTTTCAAATCAATGGTGTCCAGGTACCATCCTTGTTACGGCATGCGGCACCACGGACTTTGACCTCGCGGCCACCGGTCGTGATGGTGTGAGCATATTGGCGGCAGTTCTGCGAGCCGACCTGATAGGGTGCTGCGGCGATCACCTGACCGCTGATATCACTGCCCTGCCAGCCTACGGACTGCCCACCAGGCGCCGCCTCGAGGGCACGATATTCGGCCTCCAGTGCGCGCGCCTTGTCGCTATTGCTGATCTCGACGTCGCTTCGACTAATGATACCGCCCTGGAGGGCTGTGATATAGGGTGTCGAGGACGAAGGGCGATCAGACAGAAGCCAGCCACCGCCGCCCTTGTCGCCGGTTGTCGAACAACCGGCAAGAAGCACCGCAACAAGTGCTGAAAACAGAGCAGTACGGACATTTGCAAGGGTCATCGTCTCAGCACCGGTTGACAAGGCTTGCCCATGAAATGTCGACCGTCGTCGTCATCCATGAACTTGCCCTTATTGGATATGGATCGTTTACAGCCATCAGGCAACATCCTTTGTTACCGAAGGCAGGAGGAGTGTTGCTCGAAGTCCACCCATTCGGCCACGTTCGAGCTCAAAGCTTCCCTGGTATTCAGCGGCAATTTCGCTGACGATCGACAGCCCGAGGCCGGCACCTGGACGGCTTTCATCCAGCCGGCGTCCCCGTTTCATGGCCTCGTTCACCTGATCGGAATCAAGTCCGGGGCCGTCATCTTCAATGGCGACTTCAAGCCAGGTCCGACGGCCACCTTCAGCGTTTTCGTGCGTCCGTTTATCCGTTGTCGGCCTGACCGTGATCCAGACACCGGTTCTGCAGAACCTTGCTGCATTTTCAAGCAGGTTTCCGACCGTCTCCTCGACGTCCTGCTGCTCCATCGCCAGCACCGCGGCGGGCGCAACCTTGAGATCGAACCTGGTGTCGGGATTGAGACGCCGCATGACGCGGACCAGGCGTTCCAGGACCGGCTCTGCCTCGGTGCGGACAAGAACGGATTCACGCTGGGCTGCAATGCGTGCCCGGTTCAGATACGACTGGACCTGAGCCTGCATTGCTTCGGTCTGCGACGTCACAAGTTCACGGTGAGCTTCTCCAAGCATGCGGGCCTCATTGAGGAGGACTGCCAGTGGCGTCTTCAGTGAGTGAGCAAGATTGCCAACCTGCATGCGCGCACGGTCAACAATGCGTCTGTTGCTTTCGATAAGCGCATTGATCTCGTTGACCATCGGCATGACTTCGCGGGGAAACTCACCTTCAAGTCGCTCTGCCTCGCCACGGCGAATCTTTTCAAGTGCTCGCCGAGCCCGGTCAAGCGGTCGCAGACCGAACAGAATGGCCCCGCCGTTCACCACAAGACTGCCGACACCGAAGACGGCCAGCGAAATATAGAGGCTGCGATCGAAAAGACGGATATCGTCCTCCATCGCATCGAGGTTGCCTGCAACCCGAAAACGAGCCGCCCGGCCCTCGCTGTCAAGGACCACTTCGGTTTCGGCAACCAGCACATTGTTTCCGAAGGCATCTGTCACCGGATAGAAACGCTCATAGCGGTTGTTGAACGGTACGGCGAGGATTGAAGGAACCGCGATCTTGGAGACGCCGAGTGAAGGGGACGACAGTGCTCCCGCCGCAAACGTCCCTAGCGGTTCGATGATCCAGTACCACCCGGTTTGCGGCTGCGAATAGCGCAGATCACCAAGTTGCGGATTGCCGACCAGATTGTTGTCCGGATCAATCGTGACGGAATTGATGACGTTGTAAAGCTGCGCGCGCAAAAGATCGGTAAAAGCCCGTTCCGCCGACTGCCGATAAAGTGTCGAGATAACCAGCGCGATCACCACGAGCGCGAGTGCAGACCACAACGTGGCAAGCATCAGGACACGGGCGGTCAGCGATCTTTTGCCGATATTCATGGTCAACTGGCGTCGGCAGGTGCTTGCATCCTGTAGCCGAGACCGCGCACGGTTTCGATAAGATCGACACCAAGCTTCTTTCTCAAGCGTCCGACAAAGACTTCGATCGTATTGGAATCACGATCAAAGTCCTGATCATACATATGCTCCACCAGTTCGGTGCGAGACACCACTTCTCCCATATGGTGCATCAGATAGGAGAGGAGCCGGAACTCGTGGGAAGTCAGCTTCAAGGATATTCCGTCCACAGTCGCCTTGGAGGCCTTGGTATCGAGCCGGACCGGACCGCAGATCAGTTCCGACGAGGCATGGCCTGCCGCACGGCGGATGAGAGCCCTCACTCGTGCGAGCACTTCCTCGACATGAAACGGCTTGGCAACATAGTCATCGGCGCCGGCATCAATGCCGGCAACTTTGTCACTCCAGCGATCGCGGGCCGTCAACATGAGAACCGGCATCCTCTTGCCCTCGGCGCGCCATTTTTCAACGACAGTGATGCCGTCGATCACAGGCAAACCGATATCGAGTATGACGGCATCATAAGGCTCGGTATCACCGAGGAAGTGGCCTTCTTCACCATCGAAGGCCTGATCGACCACGTAACCGGCCTCTTTCAATGCATCTGACAGCTGGCGATTGAGATTGGTATCGTCTTCGACCACAAGAATTCGCATATGTCCCCACCCGTTAATAACAGCAGCCGGAGCCTGTCCGTACGCCTACATCGGCACCCGCACAGTTACCTTACGCGGCCGTTCATTGCCACTGCCCTGGACCAGAACGGTGACGATACAGGTCTGGCCATCAGCCGTTGGCTGGGCCGATAGCAGTTGGCCGCCCGTTTCGGAAACGACGCGGGAGGCCGCTGATCCGCAGTCGGCGGCAGCCAGTATGACATAGTCTCCGGAAACCGCTGGCTCGGGAGCTGTCAGACCGGCAAGGCCGGCGATTATAATCGCAGGTATCGGCAGTCGCGCCATCGCTTAAACAATCCATCCTCAAAGCGGATCGGAGTGATCCAGAGTATATGATGGATTTGTAACCAGTAACGTCTGAATGGTATATGAATGGCAAGTGGATCTGACAGTCTATTGTCATTTCCTCTTGGTATCGTCCACATAAACAAAGACCTGATGCGCCGCGAGCGCCCATGCAGTTCAGATGGCGCATCCCGGCGCGACCGGGATGATGCTGTCAAGGTCAGTCATTATTAACATGTCTTGATTAGAATGAATGCATAAGTTGAGTGCGAGCGGCCACCGGTTTCTCGCTCGACCTTAATTTTCCGATTCTTTTGAATCGCTTGCGCGCAAGTGTTCAATTTTGGCCTTCAGTCCTTGAAGATCTGATACAACTGCCTGACAAGTCGCTTCAAGTCCTTCACATTCCTCTTCAAGCAGAGGACCTCGCGGCAGATCGCGACTTCACATCATGTCAGCCATTATGTGGTGGCTCTGACCGGCCGGTGCGCGGCACGTTCGGTGTCGTAATCGGCCGCCAGCCGTAATTCGCGAAGCGGCCTCACCTCTTCGATTGCACGCTGGTAGATCGGATGTGCCTTATAGGCGGCCAATGATGCTTCATCGTCGAACTCCCCATAGACAATGAAGTCCACATCGTTTCCCAATTGGTCGATCTTTCCGTTGGTGCCGATCTCCAGCAATCTGGCATGGGGGTTTTCGGTCAGTAGCGACAGTCCGGCAAGAACACGGTCGCGGTTTTCGCGGCAGTTGGCTGTGAAGAAGACAATGTGGCGGATCATGCCTGTACTCCGGTGTCATGTGGGGCGGCGCTACCATATCCTGGCGTCACCCCCAAGCCCCTTGTGCCGGCGCAGGTGCCATTTCATCCATCGCCAGCAGCATTTGCGCAGATCAATCGTCCGCGAAGACAATGTTTTCGACAGCCTCCTGCATGGCGCACGAGCCACGTTGTCGCACCTGCAGGAAGCCGAAACTGCGCGCCGATTTCAACATCCGTACAGAAAGGAACAAGTTTCAATCGGTTTAAAAAAACTAAATCGTTTTAAGTGCTTACGCCGAGATTTACATTTGCATCTTGCTGTGGAACCAAAGGTCTCACAGATCGTTTTTTGGTCGGCCCTTCCAGACGGAGAGATCATGATGATGTACCAGCAAGCCCCGACCCCGCAACCGGAACAGCAGCAAAAGCCGATCCCTGCGCATATCATCGATCGCCTCGAGGATGAATGGCGGCAAATGCGCGAGAACGCCACGCCACAACCACGGCTGCAGTCCACAAAATAGACCTCTCCCTGAATGATTGCGTCGCGTGTGAGGGCCGTGCTTATCGCCTGCGGCTTACCAGCACGAGCCATCACTGGCCGTGACACCGATGCGAATTTCGTGGTCTTGCGCCAGGCCACGTTCTGGTGATGCATGAAAGTCTTGCCAATCGTGCCGGCAGTGGTGCCTGGAGCACACATGGCGGTTATATTGCCTGAACAGCTTTCTCGAGGCCCGGGTTAGAGCATCCGTTCTTCGAGGAGATGTGATGCCGGCAAAAAAAGAGGCCTGGCGCAGGGTGCCAGGCCTCTTTGACTGCAAGGTCTGCAACTGGCACGCCATCAGGCATTTTGCTGGCCACATATCTTAGATCTATGATAAAACTCTAACAGATCGGCGCCGGCCCGTCACGGAATAAATCCCGTTCACGGTGTTTTTACCGCGTGCCAGCGGGCATCTGGAGCCGCTTTTGCGGCAGTAGGTCTCAAGGATTACCAATCGGCCGATGGACCTGAAGATTTCCCCAAGTGCCGATTTTGCTGTACTCTTTTCCTTTGTGTCGGGAGGAAAAGCAATGTCTTTCATTTCCACGCCAACGGCCGATATCGGCAAGGCAACAGCTACCATGTACGCCTCTGCAGAGACCAGCTACGGGTATTTGCCAAACATGTTTCGCATCTTCGGCCATCGCCCTGAGGTCATGGAACGCTGGGGAGAGCTGCTGTCCAGCATACGCGGCCAGATGAACCCCAGACGCTACGAACTGGTAACGCTCGCGGCAGCAAGGGAGCTGAAGTCTTCCTACTGCATGCTCGCACATGGTTCGGCGCTTTTGCGGCATGGCTTCAGCAACACACAGCTTGCCGACACCATCCTTGACGGCAGCCACGCACCACTCGACGAAAACGAGCGCGAGATCATGGATTTCGCCGGCATGGTCGTGCGCGATGCAACAGGGATCACAAAAAAAGACATCGACAGGCTGAAAGCCACCGGGCTCACCGACGAGGAAATCTTCGACATTGCCGCCACGGCCGCGGCACGCTGCTTCTTCAGCAAGATACTGGATGCCATGGGTGCAGAACCCGATGCAATCTACAGAGATCGCCTTGCACCCGAGCTGACACAGTCTTTGACTTTAGGCCGCAAGATCGAAGGTAGCTTTCAGGCCGAGCCCGCTGCACAAGGCAATTGACGATACCGTCTGCGGCAATCAACCAGAGTGCAATATCTAAACTGTCCAGACAGTTCCTTAAAAGCTGCGGCCGGCTCGTGCATCTGGAGTATCAGCCACCAACTGTTCTCGCAGCACTCTCGCAGATGAACAAAACATTTGCGAAACAGGTTTGAGTCTGGATGTCCCTGGGGCATTGCATTTGCAATCGGCGACATGCAGATTGCAGGCACGATCATGGATATGCACACATTCGCTACCCCAAGTGCCTCACCATGAGTTCGATGTCTGGTCATCAGGTTTCGAGGAAACTTAAAGTGCAAAGCCTTGTCCCGGCCCAGTCTGCAGCGCACCCACTTTTCACCGGACTTTGTGCCTTTCCGCCAACGCCTGCCGATGAGAAGGGCCGCGTCGACACAACGGCACTGCAGGATCTGGTGTCTCCAATCGCAGACAGCTCAGCAAACTCGATCGGACTTGTCGGCAGTACCGGCATCTACATGTATCTTGAGACGATCGAGCGCCAGCGCGCGGTCGAGGCGGCCCTGGAGTGCGTGGGCGGACGGTGTCCGGTGATCGTTAATGTCGGCGCGCTTAGAACGGACGTGGCCATTTTGCTGGCAAATCACGCCGCAAAGGCTGGCGCCAACGGACTGCTATTGGCGCCGGTCGCCTATACACCACTTACGCAGGACGAAGTCTTCCAGCATTACCGTGCCGTCGCGACGACAAGCGACCTGCCTTTGTGCATCTACAACAATCCGTCCACGACCGGCTTCAATTTCAGCGAGGATCTGCTTGGGCGGCTTGCAACGATCAGCAACATCGTGGCCGTCAAGATGCCGATTGCAAAGGATGATGACTTTTCGGGCGAGATCAGCCGGTTGCGCGGTCGCACACCGGCTGACTTTGCGATTGGCTACAGCGGCGACTGGAAAGCTGCCGAAGCCTTGCTGGCGGGCTGCGATGCCTGGCACAGTGTCGTGGGAGGCCTGTTTCCGCAAGCGGCAGCCGCTCTTGTCAACGCTGCCCTTACCGGCGACAGGACCGAAACAATGCGGCTCGACGGGCAGTTCCAGCCGCTGTGGGAGCTGTTCCAGTCTCATGGGAGCCTGCGTGTTATTCATGTGGCCGCGCATCTGCTTGGCCACACCAGGGTGAATTTGCCCCGCCCGCTCCTGCCGCTTGCACGCGACATCTGGCCATCTGTCGAAAAGGCAATCTTGAATGTGCAAAAAGCCTGAATGTACAAAAGACTTGAACGTAAAGCTGGCCTGAACCCGTCTACGTGCCACAGAAAGTGCGAAGCACGCGCTCATCAGGTTCTGGCGGGATCGTATAGGCGTCGAATTCCGGCCGGTCTTCATATGGATTTGCAACAGCCTGCAACAATAGCTCGAACTTGCCAAGGTCGCCGTCATTGGCCACAGCAATCGCCGCCTCGACCTGATGATTGCGCGGAATGATCGCCGGATTGACGCTACGCATCCTGTACTCGGCTTTTTCAGGCGCTTCACTCTCCAGCCGTTGGTGCCATCTTTCCAGCCATTTGCTGGCCTTGTCATTAATTTCGCACTCAGACCCGAACGATGACAGGAAGATCTCCTCACCCTTGGGCATCATTGCACCACACAAGCGCCGGAATGTCAGCGTGAAGTCGGCTCCCGCTTCCTGCATGAGAGCCAACAGGGCTTGGATCAGGTCCGTATCACCCGCCCTTGGCATCTCAAATCCGAGCTTACGGCAAAATACCGAAAGCCACTCGCCCTCGAAGTGCCGTCCGAATTGCGTGACGACCTCATTTGCAGCCACAACCGCCTTGTCCTTGTCTTCATCGATGAGCGGCAAAAGGCATTCCGCCAGTCTCGCGATGTTCCACTGAGCAATGCCGGGCTGGTTGCGGTAGGCGTATCGGCCACCCGCATCAATGGATGAAAATACCTTCATCGGATCATATTCATCGAGAAATGCGCATGGGCCAAAATCGATCGTTTCACCTGACAACGTCATGTTGTCGGTGTTCATGACACCATGAACAAAGCCGACCCCCATCCAGCGCGCCACGAGGCTGGCCTGTTTGACCGTGACGGTGGCAAGAAGTTCACGATACGGGTTCTTGTCGCCCTTCAAGTGCGGATAATGCCGTTCAATCACGTAATCGGCGAGCGTTCGCAAACCATCCAGGTCGCCACGCGCCGCAAAATACTGAAAGGTACCAATACGCACATGACTTGAGGCAACGCGCACGAAGATGGCGCCGGGCAGCGCGGTCTCACGATAAACAGGCTCACCTGTTGCAATGGCTGCAAGGGCCCTCGTGGCGGGGATGGCAAGCGCGTTCATTGCCTCGGAGATGATGTATTCACGCAAGACCGGGCCAAGCGCTGCACGCCCATCGCCGCGCCTGGAAAACGGCGTCGGACCGGAACCTTTCAACTGGATATCACGACGCACGCTGTCTTGATCCAGAACTTCACCGATCAGGATCGCGCGACCGTCGCCAAGTTGCGGAACGAAGGAGCCGAACTGATGTCCGGCATAGGCCATTGCGATCGGTGCTGCACCTTGTGGCACGACATTGCCGGCAAGGATCGCCGCAAGACGCTTGGGATCGCCCAGATCCGCGTCAATGCCCAGTTCACGTGCCAGCGCTTCATTGAATTTCAAGAGGACCGGGTCTTCCACGGGCTCGGGATAAACCGCAGCATAAAAACGCTCAGGCAGGCGGGCATAGGTATTGTCGAACTGAAACAAGACCGGCTCCTTCACCGAATTTAAATGACGGATTGATAACGTGCTTCCTTCGATATGGGTTCTTTGGCGCCTCAGGCAAGAAAAACCGTCCGATATGACCTCCCCTTATTCAGCCGTATGGCTAACGGAAACAGGTGGCCCGTGCATACCGGTCACCTCGATTGGGGCCTTCAATCATAGATGCCCTGCTCCCCAATGACTGTTGACATCAGGCAGCTTGCGGAGAAAAGCAATCCAAATGTCCAGGTGATGCAAATTCGCCACAAGCCGTCCGACTTTCTGTCGTTGTCATGAAACCCGGGAACCGCAAGGGCTGTCGCTCGTTTGCAAGGACATCATCAACTGCGAATAGAGCGAGCAACACACTGTTACTTTTCGTTTATGAAAAGCTGTTGTAATTCAGTCATAGCTTTATAAGAGAAATACATTACATCCTCATCAACCGCTTACGCGTGAAGGAGATACATCATGAAGAGAGTACTGTTCCTGGCCGCCGGTGTTGCCATGACGGCTTCCTCCGCCGCATTTGCCGCAGACGTTGTTGAAACAATTCCGGAAGCACCAATTGCGATCGAGACCCCGGTCATCTTCAGTTGGAGTGGCCCCTATCTGGGTGTGCATGGTGGCTACGGCTGGGGTGACGGCGAGCTTACAGGTTTCGGTGATGGCAATTTCGATGGTGGCCGCTTTGGCGCCTTTGCCGGCTACAACTGGCAGGTATCGGATGGCTTCGTTGCCGGTATCGAAGGTGACCTGAACTATGACTGGAACGAAGACGAGGTAGCACCCGGCATCGATCTCGAAACCGGATTTTCCGGTGGCATTCGCGCGCGTGCAGGCTTTGCCTTTGACCGGGCGCTCCTTTATGCGGCAGGCGGCTGGACGGCCACCAATCTCGAAGTCAATGGCGGTGGCTTCGACGACAGCGACACGCTGCATGGCTGGACGATCGGCGCCGGTCTCGACTATGCGTTTACCGACAACATGTTCGGTCGTGCCGAATATCGCTACAATGATTATGGCAGCGGTGACGTCGGCGGCACGGATGTCGATTTCGACCAGCATATCTTCCAGGTCGGCATTGGTGTGAAATTCTGATCCTTACCGGTTCTCCTGAATTCAAAAAGGGGGCTTTTCGCCCCCTTTTTCTTTGCCCGCATTGTCAGGCACATCGACCCCAATTGTGCCCGGAATGGCAAAGCTGAAGCCACGCTGGCATTTGCGGTTGCATTTTCCGGCAAACAGGTTGCGGGTCAGTGCAGGTGTTTCAACTTGTCGGGATTACGCATGACATAGATCGCCGTAATTTTCCCGTCTTCTATATCAAGTGCCGTTGTCTGCAACTCGCCATCGGCTTCCTGCGTGATGAAGCCCGGCAAGCCGCTGACGACGGTGGTGCGCAACAACGTGGAGCCTCCTTTGGCGAAGAAGCGCGCAAGGACGGTATGAACCTTCATGACCTCTTCGATGCCGATGACAGGCCGGAGCACTGCCGGCCGTTTGCCGCCACCGTCAGCGTGCATGCTGACGTCATCCGACAACATGGCAGTCAGGGCTTTCAAATCACCCGTGCGCGAGGCGGCAAAAAAAGCCTGCGCCATTGCGAGCCCGCGTGCCTTGTCCACCTGGAAGCGAGATCTAGCCTCGCGGACATGGCTGCGGGCCCGCACGGCCAGTTGCCGGCAGGCAGCCGGTTCCCGCCCAATGGTTTCGGCGACCTCTTCAAACTCCAGCCCGAACACATCGTGCAACAGGAAGGCTGCACGCTCCAGAGGCGAAAGTCGCTCCAACGCCAACATCAGCGGTAGCGTGACATCCTCCTCTTCTTCGCCTTCCTCAACAATCGGGTCCGGGAGCCAGGGACCAATATATGTTTCCCGTTTGACCCGAGCGGACTTCAACTGATCAAGGCAGAGCCGGGTAACAGTGCGACGCAGATATGCTTCCGGCTCGCGGATTTCACAGCGGTCGACCCTCATCCAGCGGATGAAGGCCTCCTGAACCAGATCTTCGGCATCGGCCACCGAGCCCAGCATGCGGTAGGCAACCCGCATGAGCTTGGCGCGCAACGGATCAAAGCTTGCTGCCGGATCGTCGTTACCTGCAACCTGCATCAGACCGCTGCCATTGTTGCCGACCGGTACGCGACCGGATTGTCGACCCAAAGGCCGAAGCCGACGGCAAATCGGTTCCAGCCATTGATGACGTTGATCATCAAGGTGAGCTTCACCTGTTCCTCCACTGTGAAGTTGGCCTGCAGTTCCTCGTAGGCTGGCTCTTGCGCATGACCTTGTGAAAGCCGGGTCAATGCCTCTGTCCAGGCAAGGGCAGAACGCTCCCGATCACTATAGCACGGCGCTTCACGCCATGCCGAGAGCAAATAGATGCGCTGCTCGCTCTCGCCCTTGGCGCGCGCCTCGGCGGTATGCATGTTGATGCAATTGGCGCATCCGTTTATCTGCGACGCGCGGATCTTCACAAGCTCGATGAGGCTTGATTCGAGGCTTGCCGCAGCGTCCATCGACATGCTCATCCATTTCTTCATGAGCTCGGGTGCCGCATTAAAAATATCAGGTCTGGGTGTCATGATCGATATCCCTTTCATTGGATTACGACACCATGACGAACCAGTCCTCCCCCCATGTGACATGGTCGGGAATATTTTCTTGCCATTTTATAACAGTTCTGACCAGGACCGGCCAATCCATGCGCTGGTAACCGCCCACACACAGGCAAGAGCTTCTGCCCGTTAGCGGTCGGTTGCAGGACCGTCGTTGTTGTGAGCGGAAAACGGCTCAAGGCGCACGGCTTGCACCTGCCTGCCGATCGGTATCCTTGGCAACAACGTGCCGACGATGCGCGGACAAGCGTCGAGATCACCTTGGCAACCTGTCGGGAAACATCTGATCGGCGCCAGCGGAGAGACCCCGCTGGAAAAATCCAGGTCCCCGGTCGTTCTTTACTCGCAGGCCCTTAGCGACTGCGAGCAACAACCTTCTTCTTCGGAGCCGGAAGAAGGCCTTCGCGCTGTGCCTGCTTGCGGGCAAGCTTGCGCATCCTCCGAATGGCATCGGACTTTTCGCGAGCCCGTTTTTCCGACGGTTTCTCATAGGCACTGCGTGCCTTCATTTCGCGGAAGATTCCTTCACGCTGCATCTTCTTCTTCAACACCCGAAGGGCCTGGTCGACGTTGTTGTCTCTAACGATGACTTGCAAAACATCTCCTTTTGCAGCGCGCTGCTATTTTTTGATCCCGATTACCTTCGGATTGATCTGGCATTGCCTGAACAGGTAACAAAACCCGCTCGACTTCCGCTTCGCTCACATGGCGCTCGAAAGTTTCATGGTCGATCTGACGCGGTCGCGGACAACACCGTCAGTGCGTGGAAGAACAGTCATTATGCGACAGGTCGATATATCCACATCCCTGCCTCAGAAAACTACACATAAAAACGGCCAGGCTACCTAAAGTATAGCGCGCACTGGCCATGTCGAACTCCGCCCTGAAAAAACAAAAGGCCGGGGTTGACCCCGACCTTCACATCACCGCCTTCGGCGTGCCAGTACATCCGTGGTCACGCGGGCAGTGAAATCCTTAAGCAGCCTGCAGGTTGTCTGCAGAGCTCTTTCCAGAGCGCTTGTCCTGCACGATGTCGTAGCTGATCTTCTGACCTTCGGTCAGACCACGCAAGCCTGCGCGCTCAACTGCGGAGATGTGAACGAAGACGTCCTGGCTGCCGTTATCCGGCTGAATGAAACCAAAACCCTTGGTGCTGTTGAACCACTTTACGGTACCTGTATTCATAACGATTTCCTTTTAATCGTAGGTGGGCCCGGTCGAATTGACCGATCTGATAATCGACGATGAGAGGAAATCTGATAGGCCCGAAGGCCAAAACAAAGGTCGCTAGCAAAGTTCGATACGATAAACATAGCGGTTAATTGCGTCGAGACAAGGGCGGGTGACAATAAACTTGATCGACATTCATAAGCCGGGCCTTGTGCAGGGCAAATCGTAGCCTCCGCATCCGGTCCATTCACCGGGTGATGCGAAAGCCAGACGGCCTGTCGGCACCAGTCTCCTCTTCATATGCGACATTTGAAACGGATGATCCAGGAGGACCGTCCCAAAGCCGTTCCAGCATGGTGGCAAGTGCCTGGTCGCCACCTGAAAGGACAGCGCTCACGGAACCGTCGATTTCATTGCGGACATAACCATCAAGCCCCAGTTGCTCGGCCTGGTGCATTGTCCACAGACGAAAGCCGACGCCCTGCACCTTGCCGGCAACGCGGACCTTCAACATCTTGACCTCATCCGCCATACCGTTCCTCCCTCGAAACGATGGTTGAAATCTGACACGTCACAGCAGCCATTGCGCTTGGCGCTCCAGCCGGGTTGTTTCGTCTGTACATTGGTCATCGAACCTCTGGCGACCGGCCAGTGGCCGGCTCCCGGGGTGGGCAGAGACGAACTTTTTGCGCATCCCTGCCTGGCATTGTCTACCGGCTACTTGCCGCCGTTCGGGAAATCGTCCTTCAAGCCGTCTCCCACTTTCCATGGCCAATCGACGACATAAGCTTCGAAGTCATCGACATCGACCTCCGTTTCGCACAGGGTCTCATGTCCACTGGCGGAAATACCGGCATCATGCACGCTTTGCGGATCGCCGGAGACAAGCGGGTGCCACCAGTACAGATCATGTCCCTCACGCACCAGACGATAGGCACAGGTCGGCGGCAGCCATGCGATCTCATCGACCGCTGCTGGCGTCAACTGTATACATTCCGGTACGATTTCCTGCCTGTTTTCATAGTCACAGCAGCGACAGGTCTGTGCATCCATCAGTCGACATCGGACCGAGGTAAACACGACTTCACCGGTCTCCCAGTCTTCCAGCTTGTTGAGACAGCAAAGCCCGCAACCATCGCAGAGGCTCTCCCACTCCTGCTGATCCATCTCTTCGAGCGTCTTTGTCTTCCAGAAGGGTAATTGTGTCATTCACATATCCAAATCGTGAACCAATAGCCGCTCCATGACTTTAACAGTTGCGATTATGCTATCGTATTTCAACGTTTTATCAGCTATTGCTGATTTCTTGTGCCCGCAGCTGTGGCCTCTTGGAAACAGAACGTCAAGCAGCAGGCATGACCAACCAGGGGATACCAGTGCCGGACGGTCCACACAAACAGGAAGAGCGACCACAAAGGAAGCGCCACTTCCTGCTGCGCATCGATTCCTGGATCGATTCCACCCTGTGGAACATGGGGTTCCGGCTGGGTGAAGTCTGGGAAGAAATCACCATTTTCTTCCGCAAGTTTCGCGTCCGCGGCTGGAAGAAGGCCATCTTCGAACTCGCAGGCGAGGCCATGACCCTTGGTACCGCCGGATCGGTTCTGTTGCTGGCTCTGGCGCTGCCAGCTTTCGAGGAAACCAAAGAAGATTGGCGTAATCGTGGTGATTTTGCCGTAACCTTCCTTGATCGCTACGGCAACACGATTGGCCACCGCGGGATCATTCACGAGGATTCCGTCCCTGTCGATGAGCTTCCGGACCATTTGATCAAGGCCGTCCTTGCCACCGAAGACCGGCGCTTCTTCGATCATTTCGGCATCGATTTTATCGGTCTTGCGCGTGCCATGAACGAAAATGCCAAGGCCGGTGGCGTCGTTCAGGGCGGCTCCACACTCACCCAACAGCTTGCCAAGAACCTGTTTCTTTCAAACGAACGGTCAATCGAACGAAAGATCAAGGAAGCCTTTCTGGCGCTGTGGCTGGAGGCCAATCTCTCCAAGAAGGAAATTCTGTCGCTCTACCTCGACCGCGCCTATATGGGAGGCGGTACCTTTGGTGCGGCAGCCGCGGCTCAGTTTTACTTCGGCAAGAACATTACGGAGGTAAACCTGGCAGAATCGGCGATGCTGGCTGGCCTGTTCAAGGCGCCGGCAAAATATGCGCCTCACGTCAATCTGCCGGCCGCCCGTGCCCGTGCGAACGAAGTGTTGTCCAATATCGTTCAGGGCGAGATGATGACCGAGGGGCAGGTCATCGGGGCCAGGCGGGCTCCTGCCACCATTATCGACAGGGCCGACGCCAAGGCGCCTGACTACTTCCTCGACTGGGCGTTTGAAGAAGTACAGCACCTTGCCAAGGCGGGGAAGTTTTCCGAGCGCTCCGTCATTGTACGCACCACGATCGATATGGGACTGCAGCACGCGGCAGAGGCGGCCATGGAATCAAGCCTGCGCGAATATGGAGAGGGCTACCGCGCCAGGCAAGGCGCCATGGTCATGATCGAAAACGGCGGCGCAGTGCGCGCCATGGTGGGCGGACGCGACTATGGTGAAAGCCAGTTCAACCGTGCAACCCGCGCACTGCGGCAACCTGGATCATCGTTCAAGCTCTATACCTATGCTGCAGCGATGGAAAAGGGCTTCACACCGGAATCGGTAATTTCCGACGCACCGATCACCTGGCGGGGCTGGTCACCGCAGAATTACGGCCGCTCCTACAAGGGCAAGGTCACTCTGATGACTGCCATGTCGCAATCGCTCAATACGGTTCCGGTCCGTCTGGCAAGGGACGAGCTTGGCACCGAGAAGATTGCAGAACTTGCCACGGCAATGGGTATCGAGACACCACTTCGCACCGACAAGACCTTGCCACTTGGCACGTCCGAGGTCACCGTGCTTGATCAGGCAACGGCCTTTGCCGTGATGCCGGCAGGCGGGTTGCAGTCAAGGCGCCACGGTATCGCGCAGGTGGTGGGTTATGGCGGCAATGTCCTCTACGACTTCCAGAAGGACGAGCCACCGGCAAAGCGCGTGCTTTCAGAGCAGGCGATGGTTTCCATGAACCGTATTCTCACGAATATTCCCTACCACGGAACCGCACGCCGCTCGGCAGTCGATGGCGTCCTGACCGGCGGCAAGACCGGCACCTCGCAAAGCTATCGCGATGCATGGTTCGTCGGATTTACCGGCAATTACACAACCGCAGTCTGGTTTGGAAACGACGACTTCACCCCCATGAACAACATGACCGGTGGAACGCTACCGGCCATGACGTTCAAGAAATTGATGAACTATGCGCATCAGGGCATTGAACTGAAGCCCATTCCAGGGATCGAAAACCCGTTCCCCGATGACGGCAAGAGCAAGGATGATAAGATCGCTGCCAAAAGCGAAAACGGCGAAGAGGCCCTTCCCTCAATGGTTCGTCCGCGATCCATGTCTGCACAATCGACACGCATATTGCGCAAGATTGCAGACAGGCTGAAAGCTGCAACACCGTTAACAACGGCAAAGACAAAGGTCGCCGACAGCACCATGACAGGATCAGTCAACGACATCGTTTCATCATCTGCGCCAGCTTCGGTGCATTGACAACGGTCCTTCCCGCAAAACAGACCTTGTCCCGACTTCTGCCAAACTTGGAATTTAGAGGCGGCTCCAAATTTTAATCTCGCTATTTCAGCAGTTTAGCATTTTCAGATTTGGATGTTTCCGCACTAAGCAGCCATTTTCAGCCACTTCAGGCTTGGGTTTGTCGCCATGATGCTATCTTCTACCCATCATG